>DATFRY010000331.1:0-27837 GCA_035262925.1 Kofleriaceae bacterium
CGACGCCGCCGTCGCCGAGCTGAACGGCTTGCTCCACCGCGCGCCGGACGCGGCCCTGCCGCCGCCGGTCGCCGCGCTGGCCGCGCCGCCGGAGGCGCTCCCCGGCGACGGGCGCGCGATCGCCGCGGAGGCGCTGGCCCGCCGGCCGGAGCGCGGCGCCGCCGGGGCGCGCATCCGCGGCGGCCAGGCAGCCACCGCGCTGGCGCGGCGCGAGTGGCTCCCCGATCTGGCGGTGATGGGCTCGTACGACTCGATGTGGGCCGACGCCGAGCACCGGTGGATGGTCGGCATCGCGATCGACATCCCGCTCCAGGTCGGGCGGCGGCGCGCCGCGGTCGACGAGGCCGAGGCGCGCACCGCGCGCGCCCGCAGCGACGAGCGGGGTGTGCGCGACCGCATCGCGGTCGAGGTGGCCACCGCGCGGCTGCGCGCCCGCGAGAGCGCCCGCGTCGTGGAGCTGACCGAGACGCGGCTGGTCCCGGCCGCGCGCGACCAGGTGCGCGCCGCGCTGGCCGGCTTCACCGCCGGCCGCAACGCGTTCACCGCCGTCATCGACGCCGAGAAGAACCAGCGCGAGGTCGAGCTGCGCCTCCACGTCGCCCGCGCCGACAGGTGGCGGCGGCTGGCCGCGCTCGAGCGCGCCGTCGGACGCACGCCGGGCCACCACGCACCGCGAGCGCGACCATGATGCCCGGCAAGCTCGGACCCGCCCTGCGCGCCCGCGCCGTCCCGATCGCGCTCGGCCTGGCGCTCGTCATCGCCCTCATCGCCTTCCGCGTCCCGCTCATCGCGTGGTTCACCGGCGACGCGGCGACCAGCGGCGGCCTCCACACCACCTCGCCCGCGCCGTCGGCCGCCACTCCACCAGCCGCGCCCACCGGCAAGCCCAACGCCGCGCCGCACATCTCGCACGAGGGCCACGGCCACGCGGGCAGCGACATCGCCCACTACACGTGCTCCATGCACCCGTCGGTCGAGCGCAAGCAGCCGGGCACGTGCCCCATCTGCTCGATGACCCTGCAGCCGGTCACCTACGACGAGGTCGAGAGCGGCGAGGTGCGCGTCGACGAGGCCCGCGGCCGCGCCATCGGCCTGCAGACCGCCGCGGCGGCGCTCGCCCCGATGTCGGTCGAGATCGTCGCGCCCGGCCGCCTCACCTACGACGAGACCCGCCTGGTGGACGTGACCCTCAAGGTGAGCGGCTGGGTCTCGCACCTGCGCGCCGCCGCGACCGGCCAGCCCGTCCGCAAGGGCGAGACCCTGCTGTCGCTCTACAGCCCCGATCTCTACGCCGCCCAGCAGGAATACCTCCTCGCCCTCGACAGCGGACGCGCGGCCAGCACCGCCGCCAGCACCGCCGCCGGTACGGCCTCCACCGCCGCCAGCGGCCGCGGCTCCCTGGCCGTCGCCGCCGAGAAGAAGCTGCGGCTGTGGGGCATGACCACGGCCGAGCTCCAGGCGATCGCGCGGCGCCGCGCGCCGACCCAGGACGTCCCGATCGCGTCGCCGGCGTCCGGCTTCATCATCGAGAAGGACGTCGTCGAGGGCGGCGCGGTCGAGGCAGGCCACCGCCTGTTCCGCATCGCCGCGCTCGACAAGGTGTGGGTCGAGGCCCAGGTCTACGAGCGCGACCTCCCCCAGGTCCGCGTGGGCCAGAAGGCGACGGTGACCCTGGCCTACCAGCAGGGCGCCCCGATCGAGGGCGCTGTCGCCTACGTCCATCCCACGCTCGACCCCGCCTCGCGCAGCGGGCGCGTGCGCATCGAGCTGCCCAACCACGACCTGGCCCTCAAGCCGGACATGTTCGCCACCGTCGCGATCCGGGTCGACCTGGGTCCGCGCCTGCAGATCCCGGCCGACGCCGTGGTCTACACCGGTCCGCGCCGGCTCGTGTTCGTCGACCTCGGCGGCGGCCGCCTGCGACCGCAGGAGGTGAGCATCGGCGCGCGGAGCGGCGACGCGGTCGAGGTCGTCACCGGCCTGCGCGCCGGCGACGTGGTGGTCACCGCGGCCAGCTTCCTGGTCGCGGCCGAGAGCCGCATCCGCTCCGCGTCTCGCTTCTGGTCCGACTCCGACTCCGACTCCGACTCCGGCTCCGGGTCCGGGTCCGACGACGCGGGCGGCGCAAGGCCGGGGGCCGATCATGCCGGCCACTGAGACGCAGGGCGGCCTGGTCGGGCGCGTCATCGCCGGGTCGGCGCGCAATCCCCTCCTCACCCTCCTCGTCGTGGCCGGCCTGGCGGTGTGGGGCTGGATGTCGCTCCGCCGCGCGCCGCTCGACGCCATCCCCGATCTGTCCGACGTCCAGGTGATCGTCTTCACCGAGTGGATGGGCCGAAGCCCCGACCTGGTCGAGGACCAGATCACCTATCCCATCTCGTCCTCGCTGGTGGCCGCGCCGGGCGTGAAGTTCGTGCGCGGCCAGTCGATGTTCGGCATGTCGTTCGTCTACGCCATCTTCGAGGACGGCACGGACATCTACTGGGCGCGCAGCCGCGTGCTCGAGTACCTGAGCGAGGCGCAGGCGCGCCTGCCGGAGGGCGTCAGGCCCACCCTCGGACCCGACGCGACCGGCGTCGGCTGGGTGCTCGAGTACGCGCTGGTCGATCGCACCGGCCACCACGGCCTCCAGGAGCTGCGCTCGCTCCAGGACTGGAACCTGCGCTACGCGCTCGAGAGCGTGCCCGGCGTGGCCGAGGTCGGCTCCGTCGGCGGCCACGTCAAGCAGTACCAGGTCAACCTCGACCCCAGCAAGCTCGTCGCGTTCGGCGTGGCGGTGGGCGACGTCATCGGCGCGATCCGCCGCTCCAACCAGGACGTGGGCGGGCAGGTCATCGAGCTCGCCGGCCACGAGCACGTGATCCGCGGGCGCGGCTACGTGAAGACGGTGCAGGACCTCGAGCTCGTCCCGCTCAAGGTCGGACCCGGCGGCGTGCCCATCTACGTGCGCGACGTGGCCGTCGTCTCGCTCGGGCCCGACATCCGCCGCGGCCTGGTCGATCTCGACGGCCAGGGCGAGGTGGCCGGCGGCATCGTGGTCATGCGCTACGGCGAGAACGCGCTCGAGGTCATCGACGCGGTCAAGCGGCGACTGGCCGATGTCCGGCGCTCCCTGCCCCGGGGCGTGGAGGTGGTCATCACGTACGACCGCTCGACGCTCATCCGCGACTCGATCGACACCCTGCGGCGGACGCTGGTCGAGGAGATGATCGTCGTCGCGGCCATCATCTTCCTGTTCCTGCTCCACGTGCGCAGCTCGATCATCCCGATCCTCACCTTGCCGATCGGGGTGCTGCTCGCCTTCATCCCGATGTCCACCCAGCACCTGACCGCCAGCATCATGTCGCTGGGCGGGATCGCGATCGCCATCGGCGCCATGGTCGACGCGTCGATCATCCTCATCGAGAACGTCCACCGGCGGCTCGAGGACTGGGAGCGGGGCGGCCGGCAGCGCCCGCGCCTCGACGTGATGATCCGCGCCATGCAGGAGGTCGGCCCGTCGCTCTTCTTCTCGCTCCTGGTCATCACGGTGTCGTTCATCCCGGTCTTCACCCTCGAGGGCGCCGAGGGCCGCCTGTTCCGCCCGCTCGCCTTCACCAAGACCTACTCGATGGGCTTCGCCGCGATCCTGGCGGTGACCGTCACGCCGGCGCTGGCGGCCCTCCTCATCCGCGGCCGCGTGCGCGCCGAGGGCCGGAATCCGGTCAACCGCTGGCTGGTCGCCCTGTACGCGCCGGTCGTGCGCTGGGTGGTGCGCCACCGCGGCACCGTGCTGGTCGCCGCCGTGCTGGCCGTCGCCTTCACGGTGCCCGCATTCTTCCGCCTGGGCACCGAGTTCATGCCTCCCCTCAACGAGGGGGCCATCCTCTACATGCCGACCGCCCCGCCCGGTATGTCGATCGGCGAGGCGTCCCGCATCTTGAAGACGATGGACCGCGAGCTCGCGCGCTTCCCCGAGGTGGCGAGCGTGTTCGGCAAGATGGGGCGCGCCGAGACGCCCACCGATCCGGCGCCCATCGGCATGGTGGAGACGACGGTGGTCCTGAAGCCTCGCTCCCGGTGGCGCGAGGGCATGACCTGGGAGCGGCTGGTCGAGGAGATGGACGCCAGGCTCCAGATCCCCGGCATGCCGAACGTCTTCTGGATGCCGATCCAGACCCGCACCGAGATGCTGTCCACCGGTGTGCGCAGCCCGCTCGGCATCCAGGTGTTCGGCGACACCCTGGAGGAGATCGAGCGCGCCGCGGTCGCCGTCGAGAAGGCGGTCGCCGACGTGCCGGGGACGCGCAGCGCGTTCGCCGATCGCTCGACCGGCGGCTTCTACATCGACATCGCGGTCAAGCGCGAGGAGGCGGCGCGCCTGGGCCTCACCGCCGGCGACATCGACGACGTCGTGCAGACCTCGATCGGCGGCATGAACATCGCCGAGACGGTCGAGGGCCGCGAGCGCTATCCCATCAACGTGCGCTACGCGCGCGAGTTCCGCGACGACCCGGCCCTGCTCGACCGCGTGCTGGTGGCGACCCCGGGCGGCGCGCAGGTCCCGCTCGGCCAGGTGGCCGACGTCCGCACGGTCAACGGCCCGCCCATGATCCGCTCCGAGGACGGCAAGCTGGTCGGCTTCGTCTTCGTCGACACCGACCGGCCCATCGCCGACTACGTGGCCGACGCCAGGGACGCCGTGGCGCGCGAGGTGGCGCTGCCGTCCGGCGTGCGCCTGGCCTGGGTCGGCCAGTTTCGCCACCTCGAGCGGGCGATGGAGAAGTTGAAGGTCGTCGTGCCGGTGACCTTGCTGCTGGTCTTCCTGCTCCTCTATCTCAACACGCGCTCCCTGGTCGAGACCGGGATCGTGCTCCTGGCCGTTCCGTTCTCGCTCATCGGCGCCGTGTGGCTGCTCTACCTCCTCGACTATCACATGAGCGTGGCGGTGTGGGTCGGGCTCATCGCCCTGGCCGGGCTCGACGCGGAGACCGGCGTGGTCATGCTCCTCTACCTGACCCTCGCCCATCGCCGCTGGCGCGACGAGGGGCGCCTGCGCACCGCCGCCGACCTGCGCGAGGCGATCGTCGAGGGCGCAGCGCAGCGCATCCGGCCCAAGCTCATGACGGTGCTCACCATGATGATCGGCCTGGTGCCGGTCCTGTGGAGCACCGGCGCCGGCGCGGACGTGATGAAGCGGATCGCCGCGCCCATGGTCGGCGGGCTCATCACCTCGTTCCTCCTCGAGCTGGCGGTCTATCCCGCCGTCTTCGCGCTGTGGAAGGGCCGCCTGCACCGCGTATCGGAGTGACGACGACCAGGTCCGGCCCGGGCCGCGCCTGCTACGCTCGGCACCATGGCGGCGCCCGTGCGGCTGGACCTCTGCCCGGGGGCGTGGATGGACCACTGGCCGGGCTTTCTGTCCGACGACGAGGCATGGCTGGCGCGCCTCCGCGACGAGCTGCCGCTTCACGCGGAGACCTATCGCATCGCGGGTCGCACGGTGAGCGCGCCGCGGCTGGTGTCGTGGCACGGCGATCCGGACGCCGAGTACGTCTACTCGGGATTGGCGCATCGCCCGGCCGCGTGGTCGCCGGCGCTGGGCGAGCTGCGCGCGCTCGTCGAGCTGGAGAGCGGGCTCGCCTTCAACTCGGCCCTCGCCAACTTCTACCGCGACGGCGCCGACGGGATGGGCTGGCATGCCGACGCGGAGCCGGAGGTCGGACCGTCTCCCGACGACCGCTGGATCGCCAGCCTCTCGCTCGGCGCGCCGCGCCGGTTCGTGCTGTGTCACCGCAGGCGACGTGAAGACCGGCGCGAGCTCGCGCCCGGCCACGGCGCGCTGCTCATCATGCGGGGGACGACACAGACACACTACCGGCACGCGGCGCCGAGGACCGCTCGGCCGGTCGGCCCGCGCCTCAACATCACATTTCGCCACATTCGCTCGCGCGCGCCCTGAACCCCTGCCGTCGGGGGTGAGTCGAGGCGGGGGCGTGCGCGCGCGATCGCCAGACAGGAGGCGTCATCCGGCTCACCGTCGGCGCCCGGGCGCTGGGCGTACCATCGACGCGGAAGGAAGGTGTACATGCGTCGTTCGGCCGTTCTCCTGGTCGTGCTGGTGGGCTGCGGTGGACCGCGCCCGCCCAGCCGCCTCATCCGGTTCGAGTCGACGGCGCACACGGCGGAGCTGCGAAACGGCCTGCGCGTGCTCGTGGTCGAGGACCACACGACCAACCTGGTCCAGCTCGCCGTCCGGGTCGACGCGGGATCGGCCAGCGATCCGCCGGGCAAGTCCGGCCTCGCCCACCTGGCCGAGCACCTCATGTTCCAGGTCGAGAGCGAAGAGGACGCCCGACCGGTGGGGGCAGAGCTGTCGGCGATCGCGATCGCGTTCAACGCGGTGACGACGTGGGAGGCGACCCAGTTCGTGACCATGGCGCGGGCCGATCAGGTCGACCGCCTGATCGCGCTGGAGGGGCGGCGCTTCGCGTCGCGCTGCGAGAGCATCAGCGCGGGGACCTTCGAGCGCGAGCGTGAGGTGGTGCGCAACGAGCGCCGCCTGCACAGCGGCGCGTTCGGCGGCGACGTCGAGCAGCTCATCCGCCACATCTACCCGCCGGATCATCCCTACGCGCGCCCGGTGGTGGGCCGCGACGCCGAGCTCTCGCGCCTCACCCTCGGCGACGTGTGCGCCTTCGTGGCCGCGCACTATCGCCCCGAGCACATGGTGATGGTGCTGACCGGCGACGTCGCGGCGCGCCCGGCCATCGGCATGGTGCGGCGCCACATGGGCTCGCTGCACGGCCACGGTCCGGCGCCGCGATGGCAGCCGAGCTATCCGCGGCTCACCGGCGCGCGCCGCACCGCGCGCGGCGACTTCCTCGCCGCCGGCGAGTCGGCGGTGGTGATCGCCTGGCCGCTGCCGCCGGCCTACTCGCGCGAGCAGGCCGCCGCGTCGATCGCCATGGCGCTGGTGCAGAGCGAGCTCAGCCGCGAGGACGGTCCCGGCGGCGTCGTCATGGAGCTGGGCGAGGCGCGGGCGCCGGTCGCCGTCGCGGTCATCCGGCTGGGCGCGCGCGGCCGACCCGACACCGCCGGCACCGGTCGCGTGCTGGCCGCGGTGGCGCGGGCGGTCGACCGCGCCGCCGGCGAGCGCAACGAGGGCATCATCGAGCCGCTGGTCAACCGGCAGTCGCGCGAGCTCCTGGCCGACTTCGATCAGCTGTCGTCGCGGGTCCAGCGCCTGGCCGAGGGCTTCCAGGTCGGCGGCCGCGCACACCTGTTCGCCGACGAGCTGCTGACGCTCACCCGGCTGAGGCCGGCCGACGTGCAGCGCGCCGCGCGCCGGGTGTTCTCGCGCGAGCGCGCCGTGGTGGTGGAGGTCGAGCCGGGCGGCGCGCCCGGCCGGGCCGCCCCCGAGCCGCCGCGCGTGTCGTACGCCGGCAAGAGCCACGACGACGCGTGGACCGCGCCGGTCGACGCGAGCGAGGCGAGCCATCCGCTGCGCGTGCCGCTGCCGCGCTCGATGCTGAACCGGGCCGAGCGGCTGCGCCTGGCCAACGGGCTCGAGGTCATCCTCCTGCGGACGCCGACCGTGCCGCTCCTGCGCGCTCAGCTGGTCTTCGCCGGCGGCAGCGCCGACGATCCGCCCGGGCGCGAGGGGGAGGCGTTCCTGGCCGCCCACGCGCTCGACTTCAAGGCCAGCCGCGCGTTCGACGCCGCCGCCTACAAGGCGCTGTCCCGGTTCGGCGACGACCTCGAGGTGCGGGTGGACGCCGACCGCACCGCGTTCGCGGTCAAGGGGCTGTCCTCGCACCTGGACGCGGTCCTGGCCGGGCTGGCCTCGCTGGTGGAGGACGGCCGCTACAGCGACGATCTGCTCGACACCTTCCGCCGCTTTCGCCTGTCGCGGCAGGGCGGCGGGGGTGCGGCCGGCGGCGGGCGGGGATGGTTCGAGCAGTACGTGGCGATGCGGCGCACGCTCTACGGTTCGGTGTTCGGCGCGGGGCACCCGTACGCGCGCGCCGCCGGGCTCGGCCTGCCCGGTCCGAGCAGCCGCTTCTCGCACGCCGACCTCGAGCTGGTGCGCAGCCGGCGGTTCGGCTCGCAGAACGGCGTCCTCATCGTGACCGGCAACTTCGATCCGGCGCTCGCGCGCGAGCACGTCGAGCACTGGTTCGCCGACCTGCGCCCGGGCGAGGCCCACGCCATCGCGCGCCCGCCGCCGGCCGCGCCCGCGGGGCGGACGGTGCTGCAGCTGGCCACCGCGCCGGCCGAGCCCACCATGCTGGTCGAGATCGCCTACCCGACCCGGCAGGAGCCGCGCATGCGCGCGGTGCGCATGGTGGTCGCGCGCATGCTGCGCGAGCGCATGGCGCGGGTGCGCGACGTCCTGGGCGCGGCCTACCGGGTGTCGGCATCGCACGAGGACAACCTGGGGCCCAGCATGTTCCTGGTCTCCGCCGCGGTCGACGCGCGCAGGGCCGACGAGGCGCTGGTCACCATGCTGGGCGAGCTGGCCCGGCTGCGCGCCGGCGCCGCGCCCGACCTGGCCGAGGCGTTCGTGCGCGCGCGCCGCGAGGTCCTCTACACGCTGCTCGCCGAGGAGTCGGGGGCCGACAGCGCGGGCGCGCGCATCGCGGCGCTGGTGGAGCAGGGCGAGAGCCTGGGCGGCGAGCAGCGGCTGGCCCGGGAGATCATGGCGCTGACCGTCGATGATCTGGAGCCGGTCCTGGCCGCCGATCTATCCTCTGCCAACGAGACGATCGCGCTGCTCGGCCCGCCCGACAGCATCCGCGCCGCGCGCCGGGCGGCCGGGCTGTAGCCCCACGGCCCGGCGAGAGGTCGCGGACCGCGCCCGACCGACCGACCGCGATCGCCGCGAACGAGGAGAAGATCGCCATGTTCGAGATCGCGATGGATGGAGCGGCGAAGAACGCGCTCGGCAGCGACATGATGCAGTTCCTGCTCGACCGGCTCGAGGAGGCGGCCGGCCGCCCCATCCTCCTGACCGGCGCCGGCAACAGCTTCTCCGCGGGGCTCAACCTGGTGGAGGTGGCGTCGCTCGACGCGCGCGGGATGGAGGCGTTCCTCGCGCTGCTCGAGCGCATGATGTCGGCCCTGTTCTCCTACCCGGCTCCGCTGGTGGGCTTCATCAACGGGCACGCGATCGCGGGCGGCTGCGTCATGACGCTGTGCTGCGATCACCGGGTGGCGGCGCCGGAGCCGAGGAGCCTCATCGGCCTCAACGAGCTCGCGCTCGGCATGCACTATCCGCCGCGGGTCATGGCGATCGTCCGGCACCGGGTGCCGCGCCAGCACGTGGAGCGGGTGGTGCTCGGGGCCGAGCTGTTCGATCCGCGGACCGCGCTCGCGCTCGGGCTGCTCGACGAGATCGCCGAGGACGGGCGCGCCGCGGCCGAGCGCGAGCTGGCCCGGCGGGCGAGCTACGATCCGCGCGCGTACGCCGCGGCCAAGGCCGCCCTGCGCGGCGACGCGCTGCGCGGGGCCGGCGAGGACGCCTCGCTCATCGCGCGCGAGCTGGTCCCGGCGTGGACCTCGCCCGCGATCCGGGAGCGCATCGCGGCCCTGCTGGGCCGGAGCGGATCGCGCTCCCGCTGACGCGACGCGAGCGCGGTTCCGCTGCCCGCCGCGTGGACTGGTAGCCTCGAAGGGTGACGGGTACGGCGCGAGAAGAGGCGGTCCTTGTCCTGGCGCATGGCGTCCCGCTCGCGGGTTCGCTCGCGGTCCCGGAGGGCGCTGCCGGCGTGGTGGCGTTCGCGCACGGCAGCGCCGGCAACCGGCTGGGCGCGCGCAACCGCCAGGTGGCCGCCGCGCTGCGCGGCGCCGGGCTCGCGACCCTGCTGTTCGATCTCATGACCGCGAAGGAGGAGGAGCTCGACCGCAGCACCGCGCACCTGCGCTTCAACATCGACCTCCTGTCTCACCGCCTGGTCGGCGCCGTGCACTGGCTGCTGGTCCATCCGCGCACGCGGGGACTGCCGGTCGGCGTCCTCGGCGCCGGCACCGGGGCGGCCGCTGCGATCACCGCGGCCGCGCGCGAGCCCGACCGGGTGAGCGCGGTCGTCTCGCGCGGCGGGCGGCCGGATCTGGCCGGCATCGACCTCGCCCGCGTGCGCGCTCCCACCCTGCTCATCGCCGGCGGCGCCGACAGCGAGGTGCTGGCGGGCAACCGCGACGCGCTGCGCGCGCTCACCGCGGCGAGCGAGTGCCGGCTCGAGATCGTCGCCGGCGCCGGCCACCTGTTCGAGGAGCCGGGCGCGCTGGAGCGCGTCGCCGAGCTGGCGTCGAGCTGGCTGGCGCGCCACCTGGCCGCGGCCGATCGCCCGCCGCTGCACGACAGCGGCGACCCGCTCTGACACATGGAGCCGGGCCGGCGGGCGGCGCCCGATCGCGCGACTCAGCGGGCGCCCGAGCGCGGCGCCAGGCACGACCTCGCGATGTAGCCCTCCGCGCCCGCCGCCGTGCTCACCCTCCAGTCGTCGCCCGCCGCCTCGTGGAGCTCGGCCGTGGTGCCGGCGCGCAGCACGGCGCGCGGCTCGGCCCCGGCGCCCTGCCCGTCGCGAAGGGGACAGTCGGTGGCCAGCACGGCCCGGGCCGGGCCCGCCGTGTCGGCCGGAGGCTCGCGCGTCCCGGCGGTGGCGAACAGCGCCAGCGCCAGCGCCGCGCCGACCGCCGCCACGACCGCGACCCGGCGCAGGCCGCGCCCGCGCACCAGGCGCACGGCCCGCACCGCGGCGGTCTGCGCGGTGAGCGACGCGGCCGGCGCGAACCAGCGCCGCGAGAAGAGGTTGCGCACCATGTGGCGGCGCGTCTCTCGCACCGGATCGAGCGACGGATCGAGGCGCCGCAGCACGCCGTCCACCAGCATCGCCGAGCGGAACAGCGAGAAGTACTCGGAGCGCACGCGCACGTGGTGGCGCTGGGCCACCGCGAACACGTCGCGGATGAGGTCTGCGATGCGGATCTGGCCGAGCCCGCCGGAGACGGCGCCGTCCAGCACCTGCCCGAGGTCGCGGCGGTAGGCCGCGCGGTCGAGGTCGGGCGGCGCGTGCACCATCGCCAGCGCGACCTCGGCCAGACGCTCGCCGTCCCTGCGCGCCGCCGCCACCGAGAGACGGAAGAGCATGCGCCGCATGGCGTGGTCGACCGCGCCGGTCGCGCCGAGGTCGAGCAGCACCAGGCGGCCATCCGCGGTCCACAGGAGGTTGCCGGCGTGAGGGTCGGCATGGAACATGGTGCCGCGCAGGTACTGGGTGGCGAAGCACGCCACCAGCGCGCGCGCCGCCGTCCGCGCGTCGGCGGCGGTCATCGCGGTTCCGACCTTGACCGCGTCCACCCACTCCATGGTGAGGACCGCGGCGGTGGACAGCTCGGCCACCACCTCCGGCACGTGCGCGGTCCCGGCCACGACCTCGCGCATGCGGCGCAGGCACTCCGCCTCGTGGCCGAAGTCGAGCTCCAGGCGCAGGGTCGCCCCCAGCTCCTCGACCAGGCCCACCGGGTCGACGCGCGCGATGTCGGGCGAGCGCGCGGCCGCGCGCCGGGCCAGCGAGGTGAGCAGCGCCAGATCGCGGTCGATGTCGCGCTCGATGGCGGGGCGGCGCACCTTGATCACGACCTCGCGGCCCTCGCGGGTCCGTGCGCGGTGGACCTGCGCGATGGAGCCGGCGGCGAGCGGGCGCTCGTCGAACCAGGCGAACGCCTGCTCGACGGGGCGGCCCAGCTCCTCGGCGATGCGCCGGGTGATGACGTCGGCGGCGAGCGGGCTGGCGTTGTCCTGCAGCTGGGCCAGCTCGCGCGCCATCGGCGGCGAGAACAGGTCCTCGCGCGTGGACAGGAACTGGCCGAGCTTGATGAAGGTGGGGCCGAGGGCGTTGAGGGCGCGCGACAGCCGTCGGCCGTAGCGCGCGGCGGCCAGCTCCTCCGGCGGGTGGCGCATGATGAGGCTGCCGTCGCCGAGCCCGATCTGATCGACCAGGCCGAGCAGGCCGTGCCGGATCAGCGTCTGCGCGATCCGCCGCAGGCGGTCCAGGTTCGCGAGCTGCGAGCGCATGGGGCGCGAGTATGGGACCTGACCGCGCGGCCGGCCAAGGGGGAATTTTCTGAGACGCGGCGCGGTCGCGCGCGCCGGCGGAGCGCGGCTACCGGGCCAGCTGACCGAACGTGTAGACGACCATGCCGGTGTCGGGATCGTTCGAGATGCCGACGTAGCCGCTCTTTGCCATGGCGTCGAGCTCCGCCTCGACGACGTCGAAGGGCTTGCCGGTCACCATGACTCCCTCGGTGACGCTGAGCTGACCGTTGCGCTTCGCCGCGGCCTCGAGGAGCTTCATGCGCAGCGACTCGGTCGACTCCCCCTCCGACGCGCCGCCGGCGGCCGCCCTGAGCAGGTGGACCTTGCCCGCCGTGATGGCGCGCTTCTCGGCCAGGGCGTTGAACGCGTCGCGCTTGAGGTTCTCGTCCTGCACCATCTGGCGCAGCCGGACGAGATCGACCAGCTGGCCGACGCCCATGAGGCCGAAGGTGCAGAGGTAGAGGATCCCGGTCCACGTGCGCCCCAGGTAGAAGCGGTGGATGCCGAACAACCCGAGCGCGCAGGCCAGCCACAGCAAGAAGGCCGTCGACGTCGAGGGGCGTTCGTCCGATCCGCTGTCCACGGGCCCAGCGTACGCTGTGGCGCCGGCGGTGGCGGGCAAAAATGCATCGCGGCCCCTCGAGGGTGTGAGCGGTGCCGCGAGCGTGCTACGACCTCGCGGTGATCGGGATCGGGATCGGGCCGCGGCGAGGCGCGGGCGGCGGTGGGCCTGGCGAGCCGGATGCGGTGGACGCGCTGCTCGACTGTCATCAGCGCATCCGCCAGATGAGCGGGCTGGCCCGCGCGATCGCCGCCGCGCAGGATCGTCCCGACGCCGAGGTGCGCGACGCCGCCGGCCGCGTGCGGCGCTACTTCACCGAGTCGCTCCCCCACCACGTGGAGGACGAGGAGTCGAGCCTCTCGCCCCGCCTGCGCGGCCGCGATCCGTCGGTCGACGCCGCGCTCGATCGCATGGAGGGCGAGCACGCCGATCACGAGGCGACGATCGCCCGCCTGGTGGCCGTGTGTGCCGAGCTCGAGCGCAACCCCGCGGCCCTGGCGGATGTGCGAGCGGAGCTGGACGAGGTCAGCGCGCGGCTCGCCGACGACTTCGCCGCGCACCTGGATCGCGAGGAGCAGATCGTGTTCCCGGCGGTCCGCCGCCTGCTCGGCGCGGACGAGCGCGCCGGGATCCGTGCCGAGATGCGGGCCAGGCGCGCACCGCCGCGCTGACGACGCACCGCTCGCTCGCCCGCCCGCCCGCGCAGCCGCGGGGTGATGCGGCGCTTGCCGCCACCCGCGCACCCAGGTGCCGCGCGCCGCGCACCGGCGCGCGGCGCACACGCAACTGGCTCGAGCGAAAAGGAAGTAATGGCCGGCATCGTTTCTTGCTAAAGAGTTTGGTCCGGCGTCCGAAGCAGGAGACGTGGCTCGCCGCATCGCCATCGCGCTTCCTCTGTCGCTCGGGCTGTCCCTCGGGGTCGGGCTCGGACTCGCCGGACTCTCTGCCCGCAGCGCACACGCCGCCCCGGGCAACATGGGGGTCATGCTCGACGCCGGCGTGCCCGACGGTCTGACCGCGTCGTTCGTGTACCGACCGCTGCGCCTCGTCAACGTCCACGCCGGGCTGGGCACCAACCTGATCGGCGTCGGCGTTCGCACCGGCGCCACGCTCTATGTCCTGCCCACCGCGATCGCCCCGTCGGTCGCCGTCGAGCTCGGCCACTACTTCGCCGGCAACGCCAACGTCGCGATGAGGCGCCTCGGCATCGACTCCGACAGCCCTCTGCTCCGCGAGGTCGGCTACGACTACGCCAACCTGCACCTCGGGCTCGAGGTGGGCCGCGAGCGCATGTCGTTCTACTTCCACGCCGGCTTCAGCATCCTGCGCGGCACCGTGCACAACCTCGACGAAGTGGTCGCCGAGGACGCGAACGACAACCTGACCTTCCGGGTGGGCGAGGACCCGGTCGCAACCCTGGTGACGCCGTCGGCCCGCCTCGGCTTCGTCTTCTTCTTCTAGGAATCGAGCCCATGCGCACGCTGGTCACTGCATTCGGCCTGCTCCCCGCCCTGGCGCTCGCCGCGGGCTGCTTCTCGGCGGAGCTCGACGCGCCCGACGTGTGCGTCGGCGGCCTGGCCGTCCCGTTTCCGGCCAACTCGTTCGACGCCGCCACCGACGAGACCATCTCGGCCGACGATCTCGGCGTGCCCGACAGCGACCAGCTCGACCTCCGCGTCGAGGTGAGGTCGCTCGCGGTCGCGCCGCTGGTCGGGGTGACCGACCTCGACTTCGTGAGCGCGCTCAGCGTGCACGCAGCGGCGGCCGATCCGGCGAGCGCGCTCCCCGAGATGCCCATCATCGACATGGACGCCGCCGACATGCAGGATGACGGCACGCTCTTCGCGGAGACGCCCGATCCGGTCGACATCACCGACTATCTGCTCGCCGGCGACGTGCGCTTCATCGTCAACGCCGCGGGCGAGGAGCCCGAGATGGACTGGGCGGCGGCGATGGAGCTGTGCGTCCACGCCAACGCGCACTACGAGAAGCCCTAGTCGGGGCCGAGCCCGGATCGCGGCCGTCGGGGGGTGGCCGCGGTCCGGGCTCCGCCCCTCCTTCGTCCGCTGATCAGATACGGTTAGTCGCTCGCGGCCCGTCCCCGGTTCACGGAGCCGCGCGCGCGACGTCGTCGCCGTCTCCTGCGCGTCCGCGGGGATGACGGTGGCCGGGCAAGAGATGCATGCTTGCCCTGCTGATGTCGCGATTCCCCCTCTCGCTCGCCGCGGCGCTCCTGGCCGCCTGTGGCGGCGCGTCCGCCGCGCCGCCGACTCCGGCACCGACGGTCGCCGCCCCGGCGAAGCCGCCGCCGCCTCCTCCGGTCATGCAGGATCCGATCATCGTGGTCGGCGCCGGCGCGGCCGGGCTGGCCGCCGCGGTCGAGGCCGCCGGCGCCGGCGCACGCGTGGTCCTGATCGATCGGTCGACGGTGTTCGGCGGGCACGCCGTCGACTCCGACGGCGGCGTCGCGATGGTGGGGACGCCGCTCCAGCAGGCCGTGCGCCTGACCGACACGCCGGCGCTCGCCGCCGAGGACCTCATGACCTCGGGCCAGGACGCCGACGAGGACTGGGTGCGCCGCTATGCCGAGCGGTCGCGGCCCGACGTGTACGACTGGCTCACCGCGATGGGGGTCGAGTTCACCGGCGTCATCCAGCTGCCGGGCAACCGGGTCGCGCGCTACCACCGCACCCGCGACGGCGGGCTCGGGCTGGTCGCGGCCATGTACCGCAACGCGCTCGCGCTCGGCGTCGAGCTTCGCACCAGCGAGGACGTCAACGACCTCATCATCGACGAGGGCCGCGTGGTCGGGGTTCGCACGCGCGGCATCCGCGATGGACGCGACCGCATGCGCCGGGCGACCGCGGTCATCCTCGCCACCGGCGGCTTCGAGAGCGACCTCGAGCGCGTGCGGCAGAACTGGCCGCGCGGCACCACGCCTCCCGATCGCGTGCTGACCGGCTCGGGACGCAACTCGCGCGGCGACGGCATCGACCTGGCCCGGCAGGCCCGCGCCGCGCTTCACCGCATGGATCACCAGTGGAACATCGCCACCGGGCTGCCCGACCCGCGCAACCCCGACGGCGAGCGCGGGCTCGAGGCCGTGGTGCCGCGCTCGATCTGGCTCAACCGGCTCGGCCGCCGCTTCGTCGACGAGAACGCCGGCGTCCGGGTGACCTATCCCGCCGTGCTGCACCAGCCGGGCGGCTACTTCCTCGCCGTCGTCGACGCCGACGGCGCGCGCGCCCTCTCGATCGCCGCGCCCGACTGGGGTGATCCGGGGCGGATCGACCGCGAGGTGCTGCAGAACTCGCTCCTGGTGGCCCGCGGGAACGACCTGCGCGCCCTGGCGCGCGCGGCCGGCATCCCGTCGGCGCGCCTGCGCCGCGCGGTCGCGGTGCTCAACGCCAGCGGCGGCCCGTTCCGCATCGAGCGCGCGCCGTTCTACGCCATCCGCCTGTTCCCGCTGGCGCGCACGAGCCTGGGGGGCGTGGCGGTCGACGAGAACGCCCAGGTCGTGAACCAGGACGGCGATCCGGTCCCGGGTCTCTACGCCGCCGGCGAGGTCACCGGCTACGCCGGCATCAACGGCCGCGCCGCGCTCGAGGGCACGCTCCTCGGCCCGTCGGTGCTGATGGGGCGCATCGCGGGCAGGTCCGCCGCCGCCCGCGCCACGCCGATGCGGCCGCCGCACGCGGTGTCGAACGTGCACGTGGAGGCGCGCTCCGCCGACTTCGCGGACTCCACGTGCACCCGCTGTCACCCGATCGAGGCGCTCTCGCTCGAGCGCACCGGCTGGCAGCACCTGGCCGCCGCCCACCGCCGCGTGCGCGCCGAGTCCATCCCGTGCAGCGAGTGTCACGCGGACATGTATCCGTACCGCGAGCAGCAGCACCGGCGGGACCGCCTGCTGGAGTCGACGACCTGCCGGCGCTGCCACGAGTCGCGCTGATTCGCGCGGCCCCGCGGATCAGCGGGGCTCGCCGCCGAGGAGATCGGCCAGGCTCGCCTCTCGCTGCCTGCGCGGCCGCTGGAACGGCAGGAAGGCGATGGCGATGGCGAGGCCGAAGCCGACGTGCTCGAGGATCGCCTGGCCGATCGGCACCATCTTGGGCACGGCCGACATGCCGGCGATCGGCAGCACCAGGTAGAACATGACCAGCCAGCAGACGATGCCCCAGGCCGCGCCGAGCGCGACCGTGCCGAGCCTGCTGGCGCCGAAGAACAGGATCGAGAACACCAGGCCCCACAGCGCCGAGATGGCGAAGTGCACGCCGCCGCCGATCAGCACGGCGTAGGCGTCGAAGCCGGGGTCGCGCGCCCGATCGTGGAGGATGGGTGTGCCGGCGCCCTTCAGCGCCAGCCACAGGTCGCGTCCCTGGTGGACATTCATCGCCATCATGTACGCGGTCATGAGCGCGCCGGCGATGAGGCCGGCCAGGATGCCGCCGCCGATGGCGCGGTTCCGGTTGGCCCGGTTCAAGGTGGCTTCCATCTCGAGACCTCCTTCGCTCTTCTGCTTCATGGATGGAAGTGCATCGGGCGCGCCGACGCGCCGCGAGCCGCGCTCTCCACCTGAAGCGTGGACGGCGCCGCAGGCAGGCACGCGGCGTGCGGCGCACCCGGCGACGCGCCGGCCCGCCCGGGCGCGGTCGCCCGGCGGGGCAGACCTGCGCTCACCGCGGTCGCCACCGGAGCGAGAGTCGGTCGCGCGCGCGTGCGCGCCACGGCACGTGCGAGGACGGCGCCCGGTGGCCCGCGTGGCCGGCGCGGGCGCAAACAGTGCGTCTCGCGAGGCCTGGCCGCGGCGGTACAGTTCTCCCGCCCTCCATGCGGCTGGCCCGCGAGCACGTCTTCACGCTCCCGAACGCGCTCACGCTCGTCCGCGTCCCGCTGGCCGGCCTGGTGTGGATCGCGCCCGACTCGACGCCCTGGTTCTTCGCCGTCCTGGCCACGGCGGCGATGAGCGACGTGCTCGACGGGCGCGTGGCGCGCGCGATCCGGGCACGCCGGCTCGCCCGCGGCGAGGACGCCCACCGGGTCGGCGAGGCCAGCGCGATCGGCGCGTGGCTCGATCCGCTGTGCGACAAGCTGTTCGTGCTGTCGGTGATCGCGGCGGTGGCCTGGGCCTACCGGCCGCCGGCCCGGCTCCTCGTCCTGGTCGCGACCCGCGAGATCATCCTGGTGCCGTTCGCGGTCGGCTACTGGCTGGCCCCGCGCCGGCGCCTGCACCTGCGCTTCGACTTCCGGGCCGGCGTGATGGGCAAGGCCACGACGGTGGCCCAGTTCGCCGCCATCGCCAGCCTGGCGGTGTGGCCGGCGTCGACCGCGGCGCTCGCCGTGCTCGCGGCGATCGCCGGGCTGGCCGCCAGCATCGACTATCTCTGGCGCGGCGTCGCCATGGCTCGCCACGCCGCCGGACAGGAGATGACCTACGAGCGCTGGCTCGAGATCCAGAAGGAGCTGCGCGCGAGCCGCCGGGTCACGCGCCGCCCGTGAGCTCGGGCAGGTAGGCCGCCAGCACCGCGTTGTCGGGCAAGAGGCAGGCGATTCCCTCGATGACGGGGAAGGCGAAGCCGTCGCGCGAGAACAGGCAGCCGTCGCCGCGCGCCAGCGGTGTGCCGGTGAGCGGCGAGACCAGGGTCGGGCGGCCGGGCGCCCCGGGCTCGCCCCTGTCGACCACCAGCACCGCGGCCGGGTTGAGCGGGTTGAGGTCGGCGCCGAAAGGCTCGTGAAGCGCGATGCGCGCGCCCAGCTCGCGCAGGTGATCGGGCAGCGCGCGGGCGTAGCCGTGGAGCTCCATGCGCCGCCTCGCCTCGTCGGAGGCGAGCTCGTGCGACGGCTCGATCAGGACCAGATAGCGCCGCGCCACCCGCAGGAGCTCGGCCAGGACCGCCCGCTCTCGCCCGCCGTTGGGCTCGACGACGTGCACGGTCAGGACCAGGTCGACCGACGCGTCGGCCAGCGGGATGTTCTCGAGCGCGGCCGTGAACAGCTCGACGCCGGCGATCGCGCGCTCGCGCAGGTGGCGCTGCGCGAACAGGAGCCGCGACAGCGACAGGTCGAAGGCGAGCACCGGCTCCGGCGGGAGCGGAAGCAGCGGCAGGAGCTCGGCCAGCGTCGTCGCCTCGCCGGTGCCGGCGTCGAGCATGCTGGTGAATCGAAGCGAGGCGAGCACCTCGGCGATGCGCGCGGCGGCCGCGCGCTTGCGGCCGGCGTAGACCGGATCCGCCATGGCGCGGGCGTAAGACCCGGCCTGCACGTCGTAGGCGTATAGGATCGCGGTCTCCGAGTTGTGCGCCGCCCCCTCGCGCGAGCGCAGGTGCTCGGTGATGTTCACGCCCCGGTGGTAGAGCTCGAGCAGCTCCCGCACGTCGTGCCGGTCCCCCATGATCCGAGCGTAGTCCGCGGCCGCGCGGCGGTCCAGCGCGGCTCAGGTCGCGGCGGCGAGCGCGGCGAGAGGGAGGCGAGGCCAGGGCGCCGGCTCGTCGAGAACGGCGCCGCCAGCCAGCGCCTCGGCGAGCGCCAGGTCCAGGCGCGCGCGCAGCGCGGCGGTCGATTCGCCCGCGATCGGCGCGACGGGCAGCCACAGGGCCGCCCCCCACACGTCGAGGCACCCCGCGAGGGCGTGCTCGAGCAGCGCGTGGCCGAAGACGAGCGCGCGCGCCCGCCCGTCGGCGAGCGCCGCGGCGAGCTCATCGCCGGGTGGGCAGGGCTCGCGCGCCGCGAGGAGGACGCCGCCCTCGTCGAGCAGCGCGAGGCGATCGTGCCGCCGCGTGCGGGCGCCGGGAAGGCGCCACGGATGGGAGGCCAGGCGCGCGCGCTGCGCCGAGGCCAGCTGCTCGGCAAGCGCCCACTTGCCGGCCGGAAAGGAGGCCCAGGCCAGCGCGTTCAGGAGGTCGTGCGCGCTGTGCGCCCTGGTCGGCACCTCGCGCCGCGAGGCGATGCGTATCTCGTAGAGGGCGTCGCCGTCGATGGCCCGATCCCGCCGGCGGCGACGGCGGACCTTGTGGCCGGCGACGAAGCGCACGCCGGCCGACGGCGAGAGCGCGGCGTCGAGCTCGGCGACGGTCGGCCACCGCGACGAGACCGGAAGCAGCGCCGCCACGTCGCGCACGGCCTCGAACCAGGGGGCGGCCAGGCTGTCCCGGTCGAGGAGTGGCTCCACGGCCGGATCATGCCCCATGTCGGCGGGCCCTCGAAAGATCCCGAGCGAGGTGGCCGCGATGCCGTGAGCCGGCTGCCGCGAGGCAAGGATCATGTGCTCGACCAGGCGGGCGCCGTCATCGCCGATGAGCCTGCGGCTGCGGCGTCGATCGCGCTCGACGCCCTCGCCGCGCTCACTCGATGCTGATCTGATCGACCCACGCGCGCGCCGAGCTGATGCTCGAGAGCGGGTCGGTCGCGGACACGACCAGCTTCAGCGTGACGGTCTTGCCGGCGTAGGCGGACAGATCGGCGGTGCGCGGCGTCCAGGCGGTCTCGGCGTAGGACGCGATCCCGCTGATGGCCTTGGAGTCGACCACGTGGTCCGCGCCGTCGTTCACGATGACCTGGAACCGCGCGCTCGCGGCGACGTTGACGTCGCTGAGCGAGAGCTGGCGCGCGTAGGTCAGGACCTGTCCCGCGCCCAGGGTCAGTCCGGACCAGGACGCCGTCCGCGTCACGGTGTTGAAGGCCGGCGCCGCGGCGCCGCCGAGCGACGCGCTGCCGGGCGCGCCATCGGCATCGCGCGAGGAGTCCACCGCCCAGCCGCCCAGGGTCCAGCCCGCGTTGTCGGGCGCGCCGCCTGCCGAGAAGGTCTCGAGCAGCGCGCCGCCGCCGCCGTCGCCGCCGCCGTCGTCGGTGCCGCTGTCGTCGCCGCCGCTGTCGTCGCCGCCGTCGCTGCCGTCTCCCCCGTCGCCGGCATCGTCGCCGCCGTCGCCACCGTCGTCGCTCACCAGGCCAAAGAAGAGCGCGGCGTAGTAGGACGAGTAGACGTCGTGGTCCTCGCTGAAGGCGCCGGTCGCGCCGCCCTGATCGACGGCCGCGCCCGGATCGACGGTGAGCGCGTGGCCCATGCCGCCGATGGTGTAGGTCTCGACCACGTCCGCGCCGCTGGCGTCGCGGTAGACGCGGTGGGTCGCCGTGCGGAACGTCTCGTCGACCTCGGGCGCCTGATCGACGCCGAGCACGTTGGTCCACTGCGCGACCGACTGGTCCAGGTTGGCGGCGTTGACCGTGAAGTCCGACGAGCCGTGGAACGCGACCAGCCGCGGGTAGGGGCCGCTGTAGCCCGAGAAGGCGCCGCGCACCAGATCGCCCCACTGGGCGGGCGAGCGGTTCACGCTGCCCTGCTGGCACGACGTGGTCTCGAGCAGCGAGCTCGCGCAGCGGTACGCCCCACCCGAGTTGACCGCGCCGCCGGCGAACACGTCCGGGTAGGCGGCCATCATGACCGTCGTCATGAAGCCCCCGGCCGACATGCCGGTCACGAACACCCGCGCCGGATCCGATCCGTGCCGGCTCTTCATGCTGTCGACCATCTGCGCGATCGACAGCGCCTCGCCCTGGCCGCGCGAGATGTCGCCGGTCTGGAACCAGTTGAAGCAGAGCTGGAAGTTGTTCGAGCTCTGCTGCTCCGGGTAGGTGACAGCAAAGCCGAACCGGGTGGCGAGCTCGTTCCACTCGGTCTCGGTCGCGATCACGTCGGCGCTCTCGGTGCAGCCGTGCATCACCACCACCAGCGGTGCACCGGACGGGAGGCCGGGTGGCACGAACTCCCACATTCGCAGGTTGCCGGGGTTGCTGCCGAAGCCGGTCACCTCGCTGATGGTGGCCGCGGCCGTCGTGGTCCCGATTCCTGACCCCTGCCCATCACCGTCGCCGCCGCCTGCGCAGCCGCCGGTGACGACCAGAAGGGCGATGACCGGAAGGGCGATGACCGGAAGGGCGATGACCGGAAGGCCGCCGGCAGCTGGCCGCATTCGCAATTCGAGAGCTGACACCACGGTCGCCTCCTCTGCAGCGCAAATGGAGGCCCCCACCGGCGGCAGCGCGGGCCTCCATCGTGTATTGGACAGGTGCGTCCGTGGGTCAAGCGGGAGCTTGATCAGGTTGTTGATCAGTTTGTCGATCATCTTGTGAGACCGGCTGTGTGCAGGCCAGCGCGCGCGCCGTGACATGATGCCCGCCGACGCGGAGGCACCGATGACCGATCCAGGACACGTGAATCCCGAGCGCGAGGCATGGGAGCTCTTCAAGTCGCTGCCGCGAGATCGGCCGATCCACATGCTGAACCTCATCAGGCTGCTGCCGCTGGCCTCGTATCCCGCCGGCCACCCCGATCACCACAAGGGACGGACCGGCCTCGAGGCCTATCGCGAGTACGGCCGCACCACCGCGCCCATCTTCGCGCGCCTCGGCGGCCGCCTGATCTGGGCCGCCGAACCACAGGTCATGCTCACCGGCCCGCGCGCCGAGGCGTGGGACCTGGCCTTCATCGCCGAGTACCCGTCCGCCGAGGCCTTCATCGCCATGGTGCGCGACCCCGAGTACGCCGTGCTGGTCGCGCACCGCACCGCCGCGGTGGCCGACTCGCGGCTCCTCCGGCTCGCGCCGGCCACGGCGGGCGCCGGCTTCGGCGAGATCGTGGGATGACCGGCGACGCGCCGCGATCGAGATCTACTCGCGTGCGGCGTGAGGCCCGGCGCTCGCGCCGGTCCGGTCGAGGTCGCGGTGGTAGATGGGGAGGCGCGCGGCGACGGTGAAGCCTGCCGCGGCGAACAGCGCGAGGGACGCCCGGTTGGTGCTCGCGATGCGGGCGCGCGCGGTCGGCACGCCGGAGCGGGCCAGGACGTGGAGGGTGCGGCCGAGCAGCCACCTCCCCAGCGAGCGCCCGCGCAGCGCGGCGTCCACGCCGATCGCCTCCACCTCGCCGCCGCGCGTGGCCAGCACGAACCCGCGCTCGCGACCGCCGTCGTCGTAGAGCGCGAGCGACGCGCCGCGGTGGACCGACTCGCGCGACCACTCCTCGTCGGCCAGGCCGACATCGATCGGCGGCGCGTTGGGGATGTCGGCGAAGCAGTCGTTGTACAGCGCCACGTGGGCCGCCAGATCGATCGACGGCCGCTCGCCCGGCGCCCGCTCCGGTCCGTCCGCCGTCGCGATCCTCAGGCCGGGAACCGGCACGGTTCCCTGCGACGAGCGCAGGTCCTCCTCGTCGAGCGGTCGGTTCACGTCGACCAGGTCGAAGACGCGGTGGAACCCAGCGGCCAGGAGGGCATCGCGCTTGGCGCTCTCCACCTCGTGGGCCGAGATCCGGACCCAGGCCGCGCCCGCCCGGTCCGCCTCGGCGAGCAGCCGCGTCACCAGCAGGCCGGCTGCCTCCTTGCCGGGCGCGACCACCGGCGATCCGTAGAAGTCACCGCGCGCCGCGCCGATCGCGACCCAGCCGGCGACTCCCGCCACCGCCCCGTCGCCATCGAGCGCCACCACCACGTGGGCGCCGCCGGCGTGCGCGCGGTCGAAGAAGATCGCCTGGGCGTCGGAGTGACTCCAGGCCCGTCCGGGCGCCGCCACGCGCTGCATGGCCAGGACCGCCGGCACGAGATCGGGCGTCAACGCGGCGATGCGCACAACCTGACCATGGCCAATGACCGCCTCGCGCGCAACCGCCGCGCGCCGGTGTCGGCTCCTGCCGGCGAGCTGGGCGCCGAGCTCAGCTGCCCAGACGGCGCGGCGATCGCCCCGACGGCCCCTGCTCGATGGGTCGGTGGAGCACGATGGAGCGCCCGGCCTCGCGACCTGCCGCGTGCGCTCCCCCCATGTGCACGCTGCGGCTGCGCGAGACGATCCGCGGGTGCCGGGCGCGGAAGAACTCGTCGAGCCCGGCGTCGCCGACCCACACCAGCCCGGTGCCGCGCAGCTCCGCGCGCTCTCCCCCCAGCTTCTCGCAGAAGCCGCGCACCACGCCGGACTGGTAGGCCAGCCGATCGCGCCCGCTGCGCACCCGCGCGTCGCCCCGGTTCTCGCTCCACAGCCGCTCGGCGGTGGCGAGCAGGAAGGCGTACACGTGGCCGGCCATCTCGACGTTGGCGCGCGTGCCCGAGATCTCGTGGACGAAACCGCGCTTGCCGGCGAGCGGGAGATAGACCGGGATGCGGATCACCTTGACGAAGAAGTAGTCCGACAGGAGCATGACGATGTCGGCGTGGACGCGCGTCATGCGCCGCTGCGGATCGCCCAGGTGGCGCACCTCGAAGCTGCGCTCGCCCAGCGCGCCGGCCGCGTCGATGTTGTGGCGCAGCATGAGCTCGTGCGCCCTGCGCATCGCGATCTCGGCCTCGTGCAGGTTGGGGCTGCCGGCCAGGGCGAGCAGCTTGCGGATGCGATCGAGCGTGCGGTCGATCTCGACCTCACCCGCGGCCGGCACCGGCGCGCCGGCCGCGCGCAGGTCGATGCCGCGCTCGGCGCACACGCGCCGGAACGACTCGCCGTGCGCGGTCTCGTCGCGGATGCCGAGCACCTCGTCCACGTACTGGTGGGCCATCTCGTGCAAGAGGACGCCGATCACCTCCGGCCACGGCTGCTCGCACACCAGCGCGCGCGACAGCTCGATCGTCCGCCGCGCCCGGATCCAGCACCCGAGCCGGGTCGCCGCGTCGGACAGCGCGATGACCGGCGACCGGAGCCGCTCGCCGAAGTGCCTCCAGTTCTCGGTCGTGAAGCACGAGCGCAGCTCGCGCAGCAGCTGGGCCTCGAGCGCCGCGGACAGGGTCTCGCGCTCCTCCGCGCGGGCCGCCGGCTCGGCCGGGTCGATCATGGGCGGCGAGGTCGCCGGCTGGGCGGCCGGCCGCGACCCACCCTCGACACCATCGACACCGTCGACACCATCGACACCATCGACACCACCGAGCTCATCGGCGAACGCGAACGTGCGCTGCATCGAGCGGACCATACTTGTATCATCTGATCCGCGCACGCCCGCACGCCCGCACGCCCGCACGGCCCGCCGCCCGCACGGCCCGCCGCTCAGCCGCCCACCGCCACGCCGATCGCGCGGCCGATGGCATAGGTCGCCCCGGCCGCCGCGAACCCCAGCAGGAGCTGCCGCGCCCCCGACCACCACATCGATCGCCCGGTGAAGAGCGAGATCGCCGCCCCGACCGCGAACAGACCGACCCCGCCGGCGCCGATGCTGACCAGCGGCGCGCCTTCGCCCGTCATGAGCAGAAACGGCACCACCGGGATGATCGCCCCGGCGGCGAACAGGAACAGCGACGTGAGCCCCGCGGTCCACGCCGATCCGCCCAGGTCGGCCGGATCGATGCCCAGCTCCTCGCGCGCGAGCGCATCCAGCGCGGACTTCTCGTCCTTCATGAGCGCCTCGGCCAGCTCGCCGGCCTCCTCGCGGCCGAGCCCCTTGGCCTCGTAGATGAGCTGCAGCTCCTCGCGCTCCTCGCGCGGGTTCTCCTCGATCTCGCTGCGCTCGATGCGGATCTCGCGCTCGGCCAGCTCGCGCGCGCTGGTCACGCTCACCCACTCGCCCAGCGCCATCGACAGCGCGCCGGCCAGGAGCCCGGCCAGCCCGGTCAGCAGCACGATCCGGTGATCGACGGTCGCCCCGGCCACGCCCATGACCAGGCTCAGGTTCGAGCACAGGCCGTCGTTGGCGCCGAGCACCGCGGCACGCAGGGCGTTGCCGCCGATGTTGCGGTGGCGCCCCTCGATGCGCGCGAGCGCGCCCCCCTCGATCCCGCGCGACCGCGACAGCACGCTGCCCAGCACGCGGGCGTGCATGCGCTCCTCCTGCGTCATGCGCGTCCCGCGCGTCTCGGGGTGGGCGAGGTAGTCGTTGCGCTGGGCAAACTCCCCGGCCGCGATGGTCGGCAAGATGGTGCCGGCGCCGAAGCGGCACGCCAGCCAGGCCAGCATGCGCGCGCGGAAGCTGGGCCGCCGCGGGCCCGGGTCGCGGCCCGCCGCGCGCAGCCGCGACTCCCAGAAGCCCGCGTGTTTCTCCTCGACGGCGCCGAGCCGGCGGTAGATGTCGGCGATCTCCTCGCGCTTCTCGGTCGCCGCCATCGCCCGGTACAGGGCGGCGCTGTCGACCTCCTCGCGCCAGCTCTCGAGCCACCGCGCCAGGTCCGCCTCGCTCGCCTTCGCGTCGCTGCTCACGCCCGCATCCTACCGCTCGCCGACCGGATCCGACCGGCGCGGATCGGGTCATACTGCCGCCATGGCGAGCGCGTACGACGTCGGCCTCGATCGCAACCCGGCCAACCACGAGTCCTTGACCCCGCTCTCGCTGCTCGAGTGGGCGGGCACCGTCTACCCCGATCACCTCTCGGTCGTCCACGGCGCCCGCCGCTACACGTGGCGCGAGACCTACGCGCGCTGCCGCCGCCTCGGCTCCGCGCTGGTCGGGCGCGGCGTCGGCGTGGGCGACACGGTGTCGGTCCTCGCCGCCAACACGCCCGAGATGTTCGAGGCCCACTTCGGCGTGGCCATGGCGGGCGCGGTCCTCAACGCCATCAACACCCGCCTCGACGCCGGCGCGGTCGCCTACATGCTCGAGCACGGCGGGGCAAAGGTCCTCCTGGTCGACCGCGAGTTCTCGGCCACCGTGTCCGCCGCGCTGACCCGGCTGGCGCGGCCGCCGCTGGTGGTCGACATCGACGATCCCGGCCAGGATGGTCAGGGCGAGCGGGTGGGCGCGCTCGACTACGAGGCGCTGCTCGCCGAGGGCGCGCCCGACTTCGCCTGGCGGCCCCCGGCCGACGAGTGGCAGGCCATCTCGCTCAACTACACCTCGGGCACGACCGGCACGCCCAAGGGCGTCGTCTATCACCACCGCGGCGCCTACCTCAACGCCGTCGCCAACGTCCTCAACTGGGGCATGCCGCGCCACGCGGTGTATCTATGGACCTTGCCGATGTTCCACTGCAACGGCTGGTGCTTCCCGTGGAGCATCCCCGCCGTGGCCGGGACCAGCATCTGCCTGCGCAGGGTCGATCCGGCGGCCATCTTCGCCCTCATCGCCGAGCACCGCGTCACCCACTACTGCGGCGCGCCCATCGTCCAGAACATGCTCATCCAGGCGCCTGCCGAGCTGCGCGCCGGCATCCACCATCGCGTCTCCACCATGGTCGGAGGCGCGGCGCCGCCCGCCGCGATGGTCGAGGGCATGGAGCGCATGGGCTTCGATCTCATCCACGCCTACGGCCTGACCGAGACCTACGGCCCGGCTTCGATCTGCGCGCCGCATGCGGAGTGGAGCGCGCTCGACCTGGCCGGCCGCGTCGAGCGCATGGGCCGCCAGGGCGTCCGCCACCCGGTCCAGGCCGGGGTCACCGTGATGGACGCGACCACCATGCAGCAGGTCCCGCCCGACGGACAGACGGTCGGCGAGGTCATGATCCGCGGCAACACCACGATGAAGGGCTACTTCAAGGACGAGGCGGCCACCGGGCAGGCCTTCGCCGGCGGATGGTTCCACTCGGGCGACCTGGCCGTCCTCCAGCCCGACGGCTACGTCAAGATCGTCGACCGCGCCAAGGACATCATCATCTCCGGCGGCGAGAACATCTCGTCCATCGAGGTCGAGGACGCGCTCTATCGCCACCCGGCGGTGATGGCGGTCGCCGTGGTGGCCGCGCCCGACGAGAAGTGGGGCGAGGTGCCGCTGGCCTTCGTCGAGCTGCGTCCGGGGGCAGAGGCGAGCGAGGCGGACCTCATCGCTCACTGCCGCGCGCACCTGGCCCGCTTCAAGGTCCCCAAGACGATCGCGTTCGGCCCGCTGCCCAAGACGCCCACCGGCAAGATCCAGAAGTACCTCCTGCGCGCGCAGGTGCGCGGGTCCGGGCCCGGGTAGCCTTCCGCCATGGCGTCCCGCTCCCGCTCTCGGTCCTCGACCGACCCGCGGCCGCCGTTTCACGAGGGCAGGCCCGGCGACGTGCCGATGCGCAGGCTCGGGCTCACCCTGGCCGGCACTCCGCTCGAGGCGATCCTGCGCGAGTTCGAGGCGGAGCTCGACGCCGCCGGCATCACGCGCGTGCGGCCGCGCTTCTATCTGTCGACGTTGACGTCGTCGTTGACGTCGACGGCGCCGTGGACTTGAGCGCCACCCTTGTCGGAACAGGTTGACGGGTCCGCTCGACGCGCGGACATCACGTCGAGTCAACGACCATGGTGGCGCTCAGGTCCACGGCGCCGTCGA
>DATFRY010000332.1:0-3532 GCA_035262925.1 Kofleriaceae bacterium
GGGTCCTGGCGACTTTGCTCGGGAAATCGTGACGAGACGGGGTGACCGACGTGTCCCCCCGTCTTGTCATTTTTGTAACGGTTTCCTATACTAGCGCGAGTCTCTGACCGTCTTGGTCACGGTCACTACGCCGCGCGAGCCCCGTACGCGCGTTAAGGAGCCAGGGGCGACTTGAGCAAGGGGCCGAACACCAAGGACGATCCGAGCGAGGAGGACTCGGAAAGGCGTCTTCGCCGACGCCGGAAAGGCGGCAGTCTGCGCGTGCCGTCGGACAACGTCCCCCGTCGCTCGAGCCGACCCGAGTCGGGAGAGTTCCCGCCGTCGGACGATCCGCGCCTCGCGGTCTCGGTCGCGTACGCGTTCGGCGACGACCGATCGGGCGGCCGGCCGTCCACGGTGCCGGGCATCCACGACCCGGGCGGGCCCGGAGGGAACGACCTCGACTCGCCGCACACCGAGCCGTCGACCCACCGGCCGGAGCCCGAGGTGCTCTCGCGCGATCCGGACGAGGCGGACGACGAGTCGTCCGAGGTGATGGACGGCGAGGACGACGACCTCGTGGTCGACGCCGCCACCGACACGCG
Source organism: Kofleriaceae bacterium (assembly GCA_035262925.1). Lineage (GTDB taxonomy): Bacteria > Myxococcota_A > Polyangia > Haliangiales > Haliangiaceae > DATFRY01. The sequence goes on from DATFRY010000332.1 coordinate 585, forward strand.
GGACGAGGACGGCGAGAACGAGCGCACCGAGGTGGTCGACCCGGATCGCGCCGAGGAGCTGGCCCGCCGGAGCGGCGGGGGCGGGCGCGACTCGGTGGGCCCGGTCTCGGGCCTGGCGCACGATTCCAGCGCCTCGCTCGACTACCCGCTCCTCGAGGACGACTACGACGACCCCAACACCCCGCCCCGGGGTGCGTCGCGCCCGCGCCCGTCCGACGACTTCCCGGCCGAGGACTTCGGTGCCGGCGACGAGCGCGGCCGCATCGGCCAGGACCGCGCCGACAGCGTCGATATCCCGATCGAGGAGGTGCTCGAGGGCGGCTCGGGCCGCATCGTGTCGGACGGCTCGGGCCCGTACGCGGCGGTGCGCGACGCCTTCCTCGCCACGGGAGGCCAGGAGGGCGACGGCTCGCCGGCCGATGCGCTCGCCGCGCTGGGCACGTCGGGTCTGCCGCGCCACCGCGGCCTGTCCGACGGAACGCCGCGCTCGATCGCGCGCGCGCAGACCATGGCGCTGTCCGACGCCGACATCGAGGAGCTGGACGACGAGGAGGGCGGGCCCGGGCCGTCGGCCGACGCCGGCTGGAGCATGCCGAGGATGCCCGCGGTCGACTGGTCGGGCGAGCTCGGCCGCGCCGATACGCGGCGCGCCATCCCGCGCGCGAAGGCGGAGGCGGCGCCGTTCGAGAGCTCGGTCATCACGTCGGCGCCCGCGCCGGCCCGGCCCCAGTCGGCGGGCGACGCCGCCGCCCAGGCCAGCGGGAGGAGCGGCGTCGTGCGGCCGATGACCAACCGCGATCCAGGGGACAGCGGCGAGATCATCGACGACGAGCTCATCGAGGAGATCGAGGAGGCGCAGCGCGCCGCGCCGATGGCGGGGGCCGACCGGGCGGCTCCGCCGGCGCCGCTCGACCTCGACAGCACCCTGGACCTCGACGGCGACGCCGACATCGAGGGCGTGGAGCAGGTCGAGGAGCCGGTGTCGAGCTCCGCGGGACCGGCGCCGGTGCCGCCGCCGAAGCCGCCGCCGGCGCCCAACGCGCGCGCGGCCGCCGCCGCCGCCGCCGCCGCGGCCGCCGATCCAAGCCAGACCCGGCCGCGCCGGCGCCGCGGCAAGCCCTGGTTCGAGGACATCTTCGACGAGGACTACCTGCGCACCCTGCCGTTTCTGACCCCGCAGGCCACGCAGATGGAGGCGCAGTTCGTCATGGAGGCGCTGGCCATCTCGGCCGGCTCACAGGTGCTCGACGTCGGCTGCGGCTACGGGCGCCACGCCATGGAGATGGCGGCGCGCGGCTACCACGTGGTCGGCCTGGACAGCTCGCTGCCGCTGCTCCTGCGCGGGGCCGACGAGGCGCAGCGCCGCGGCCTGACCATCAACTTCGTGCACGGTGACATGCGCGACATGGCGTTCGACGCCCAGTTCGACGGCGCCTACTGCCTGTTCTCGACGTTCGGCTACTTCGACGACGAGACCAACAAGAAGACCGCGCAGAACATCTGCCGCGCGCTCAAACCGGGCGCGCGATGCGTGTTCGAGGTGCTCAACCGCGACTACATCATCGCGGAGCTGCCGCTGCGCGTCTGGTGGGAGGGCGACGGCTGCGTCGTCCTGGAAGAGGTGGACTTCAACTACTTCTCGTCGCGCCTCATCTCGAACCGCTCGGTCGTGTTCGACGACGGCCGACAGCTCGAGCAGGAGATCTCGATCCGCTCGTTCGGCCTGCACGAGCTGGGCAAGCTGCTCCATGCGGCCGGGTTCCGCGTCGTCGAGGTGTCCGGCAACATGATCACCAAGGGGCGCTTCTTCGGCGCCCAGTCGCGCGACATCGTGGTGATCGCGGAGCGCCGCGTGGAGAAACCGGGGTCGCCGCAGGACGGCGGCGGCCGGCTCCCCCCGGGGTGAGCGGCGGTCCGGACCAGCACAGACCAGTCCAGTTGTCCCACGGGGGCGTACCGGAACCTGGTCACCGCGGAATAAGGCCCGAGCACGGGTGGTAGTACCCCTGATGCCGCTCGGCCGTCGGCTACTGGCAACCCGCGGCATGGATCACGGGTCAGCAAACCTTTAGCCCTGCGGGGCGTCAAACCTGGAGGCGGCTGCAGCGTCCCGGCCGCACCAGACGAGGAATCGCCGATGTCAGCCACTTCACAAAAGGCCAAGGTCGTGCCCGAGGGGGGGCCGACCCAGCCCGGCCGGCGCACGCGTCGAGGGCGTCCGCCGATGATCATCCGCCGCGGGGCCAAGGGGCTCCGCCGGCGCCCGACCGGACAGGCCGCCTCCGACGGTGGCCGCGGCGCACCTCCCCCCGACGATCCGGAGCTGGCCAGCAGCATGCCGGACCTCGCGCCGATGCTGGACGAGGAGGGGGAGGGCGGCGCTCGTCGCGCGCCCACTCGGCGGCGGGCCGCCGTCGAGGACGACAAGGGCAGCTTCCTCGCCAAGTACTTCCGCGACATGGCGGCGCTCGACGTCATGGAGCCGGAGCAGGAGTTCCGCGCCGCGCGCGAGCTGGAGGCGCTCGAGATCGAGATCTGGAAGGCCATGCTCGGCCACGCGCCGGCGGTCGACCACGTGCTCGGCCTGATCGAGACGCTGATGGACAACTCGCTGGCCGAGTTCCGCAGCCTGCGGCGCCTGGGCGCCGCGGCGCGCCGCGCCGGCGACAAGCCGGCCCAGACCAAGCTCGACAAGGCGATCGAGCGCGTGGCGCCCAAGCTCCACGCCATGGACACGGACCGCAACGTGCTCGACGCGGTGCTGGGCGAGCTCGATCGCATCCGCCGCGATCGGCCCGGCCGCATCGCCAAGGAGAAGCCGCCGTTCGCCGCCACCAGCGGGGCGACGCGCGCCTACCTCGCGCGCGTTGCGCGGGCAGACCGGGCGGCGGGCCGCGCGCGCGACGCGTTCGTCCTGGCCAACCTGCGGCTGGTGGTCAGCATCGCGC
>DATFRY010000333.1:0-12302 GCA_035262925.1 Kofleriaceae bacterium
GGCCGACAACATCTACTGGTTCGGCTCGCGCGGCTGCATCTTCACCAGCCCGAGCTTCCTGTCCGCCGACACCACGCGGCAGGCGGCCGTGCTGCTGCTGACCGCCAGCGGCGAGTCGGTGGAGCTGGCGGCGCTCGGGCGCGTGGTGCGGCACGCCGCGGTCGGCATCGCGCCGCTGTGCACGCGCCAGCTGCACGCGATGGACGTCGGCCTGGTGAGCGTGAACGTCCACGTCCACCACCCCAGCTTCCGCGCGTTCTGCGCCATCGGGCAGCCGGGCGTGGTCGGCCTCGATCGCGCCGCGTTCGCGCCGTTCGACGAGCAGCTCGCCCATGCCAGCCAGGGCCGGCTCAGCCGACCGGAGGCGGCGGACCTGTTCGAGGCGCTGGTCGCCACCGCGACCCGACAGCTGCCGCGGCCGGAGCCATGCGATCCGCGCGCCGGCCTCCTGCGCGAGTTCGTGCGCGCGAACCCGGCCTGCACGCTCGAGGACATGGCCCAGCGGGTCGATCTGTCGTACACGGCCGCGTCGCACCTGTTCACGCGCGCCATGGGCGTCCCGCTGCGCAGCTACCAGCTGTGGATCAAGGCCATCCGGGCGGCGGCGCGCATGGTGGGCGGCGCCAGCCTGACCGACATCGCGCACGAGGTCGGGTTCGTGGACTCGGCCCACCTGTCGCGCACGTGGCGGCGGACCTACGGCTTCGCGCCGTCGTACGTGACCGGGCGCCGGCGAGTCAGGGTCTTCGGGTAGCAGGGCCGGTCGCGCCGCTCACGGGCTCGCGGGCAGCTTCACCGACGGTTCGCCGAAGCCCCACTTCAGATTCGCGGTCGAGAACAGCGATCCGGCCTCGCTGCCGGCGAAGTCCTTGCCGAAGCTGACCGTCACCCACGTCCCGTCGCGGACCATGTAGTCGGCGGCGAACGCGAGGTGCCAGTACCAGCTGTCGCGGTCGTCCATGTCGTCCTTGCCGACCAGCCAGCGGCTCACCAGCTCGGCCGAGGCCGCGATCTTCTTGCGCGCCACGATCGCGCGCCCGCCGAGGTCGAGGTAGTTGTCGGTGGCGTTCGCGGTCGGCTTCTGGTTCTGGCTTCGCACGAGCCCGACGGCGCTCAGCCAGCTGGTCTGGTAGGACGCGCTCGCCCAGGCCGACCAGGCCAGGAACCGCCCGTCGCTGGCGCTGGCCTCGGGGAAGCGCCAGGCCCAGGCGGCCCCGCCGTCGACCAGAAAACCTCTTCTCGCCGCCTCCAGCTCCGCGCACTCCGCGAACACCGCCTCCAGCGCCTCGAGCTGGGGCCGCACCCGCTCCTGCTTGAGCCGGGTCAGCGCCGCCTGGTAGGCGACGTTCCCGTCGTCGTGCTCGACGAGATCGGCCAGCAGGACGGCGCTCTTCTTCTTCTCGATCGCGACGGCGCGCGCCGCCTCTCGCTTTTCCGGCTCGCGATTGTCGCGCACGATGTCCGCCTCGTCCTCCGCGTCGATCTTCACCTCGTCCAGCTTCTGCGCGACCTCGGCCTGCCTGGCGGCCGCCACCGATGCGAACATGAGCGCGTTGTCCTGCGCGCGCGTGAGCGCGAGCGCGGTCGAGGTCGCGAGGGCGCGCAGCTTCTGGTCGACGCCCTTCACCCGGGCCGCGCACGAGCTCCGCGACACGCCGTCGTGCAGCCCCGTGCGCACCCCGACGGCCAGGTCGGTCGTCGACGTCTCGATCGCCATGCCCCCCGCGTCCGTGGTCGTCACCGAATCGGTGGCGGTCCCCACCGACAAGGTCAGCCGCCGCCACAGGCTCGAGACTCCGCCGCGGCCGTAGTCGTCGATGGTCAGGTCGGGATGCGACCACAGCCACCACGGCGCGATCTCGAGCGCGAGGTTCTTCGGGATCGTGAGGCTGTCCCCCTCGGTGAGGAAGGTGCTGAGCGACAGCGAGACCTCGCGCGGCGTCGTGGGCCGCTGGATCTCGGTCGGCGACACGCCGAGGATGACGAAGGCGGGCGAGTCCGGTGTGTGGAGCTTGTCGAACTCCGGCACCTCCTCGGCCTCGGCCGCCACCTCGCCGGCAGCCTGGTCCGCCTCCGCCGCCGCCCCCGCCGGCGCGGCCCCCGCCGCCGGTGCGGCCCCCGCAACCGCCGCCTCCTGGGCGCGCGCGGAGGGCGCCGCCGCTCCGAGCACCGCCACCACCGCGATCGTCATGCGCATGGGCGGCTCACACGAAGTGGATGACGATGGAGTAGGTCGCGTTGTCGCCCGGATCGCCGCTCTGCGAGATCTTGGCCTTCGGCTTCGTCTCACCGGGCGTGACCCGCGCGGTCAGCGTCAGCCGGTCGGTCTCCTTGCGCACGTCCTTGATGACGGCGCTCACCTCGAGGAGGGAGCCGCGCAGCTTGCGCGCCGTTCCCAGCTTCACGTCCTCGGGCGCGGTCCCGCCCTTGATGAACTTGTCGTCGAGGTGCATCGACCAGGCGCCCTCCTGCCCCTCGCCGATGGTCGCGCGCGCCACGATCTTGTCGTCGTCGCTGGCCACCTTGTGAATCGCCACACGCACCGCGCTGATGGTCTTCGGCATGCCCCCCCTCCTCCCGATGGCGCAGGAGGAGGAACAGGAACGCGCCCCCCGCGTTGCGCGAGCTTATCAGCGTTCGTCGGCCGCGTGAGCACCTCGAGGGCCTCACCCCGCGTGGGGGATGGGACGTCACGGGACGTCATGGGTCGTCATGGGACGTCGGGGATCGAATGGCCGGGCGCACCGCGGAGGCGGTGATAGCGTTTTCGATCGGGGCCGCGTCGACCAGTGTCGACCGGGTGGAGGGGGAGATGAGGAGACGAGAGCGGAAGCAGGGTCTGACCGCGATGGCGGTCGCAGGCAATCACGTCGTGACGCTCGGCTGGGACATGGAGGAGGCCGACATCCGCGAGAAGAAGGTGCTCGGCTTCGCCATCCAGAGGCGGCGCCACTCAGACGGCGAGGTGATCTGGCTGTCCGGGTTGAAGACGTTCGAGGCGGTCGAGCCCGACCCGGCGCCGGGCGCACAGGTCAGCTCGCGCGCGCATCCGTTCCAGACCTTCCAGTGGGCCGACTACTCGGTCAGCCCGGGGCACACGTACACGTATCGGATCGTCGCGCGCACCGGCACCGATCCGGCCGAGCTGGGCGACGGCCCGTCGCTGTCGCTCGAGGTCACGACCGAGTCCACCAACCTCGGCAAGCACGCCGTCTACTTCAATCGCGGCGCGGTCGCGTCGCAGGAGTACGCGCGCCGGTTTCACAACCGGAGGCCGAGCGAGGTCGGCAAGTCGGCCTACACCTGGCTGTCGCGGGGGCTGGTCGAGGGTCTCGAGCGCTTCATCCGCCAGGCCGGCGCCGGCGACGAGCTCCACGGGGCTTTCTTCGAGTTCAAGAACCGCCGCATCTACGACGCGCTCGAGGCGGCGGTGATCCGCGGCGCCGCCGTCCACATCCTCTACGACGGCGACTCGGAGCGCCAGGCCAACGAGGAGGCGCTCGAGGGCTCGGCGCTCGTGGAGCAGAACCTGACCAAGGCGCGCGAGCGGTCGGGCGGGTTCGCGCACAACAAGTTCCTCGTCCTCGGCAGGGCGGGCGTCCCGGTCGAGGTGTGGACCGGCTCCACCAACCTCAGCGAGAACGGAATCTTCGGTCACTCGAACAACGCGCACCTGGTGCGGGACGAGCAGATCGCCGGGAAGTACCTGGCCTACTGGAACGTCCTCGACAAGGACGAGACCAGGAAGCCGACCGCGATCAAGAACGAGACCGCCACACCCGCGCCGCCGGCTGCTCCGGGCGAGGAGATCGTGCCGGTCTTCTCACCGCGCCTCGACCTCGACGCGCTCGACTGGTACGCAGAGCTGGCCGGGGGCGCCCAGCGCGCGCTGTTCGCCACGTTCGCGTTCGGCATGAACGAGCGCTTCGTCAAGGTCTACGAGCGGCCCGACGAGGTGCTCCGCTTCGCGCTCATGGACAAGAAGGGCAACGGCTCGACCTTCAAGGAGCAGGCCGCCGACATCGACCGGATCCGCCGGCTCCCCAACACCGTGGTCGCGGTCGGCAACCGGGTCGTCCTGAACGAGTTCGACCGCTGGCTGGCCGAGACCGATCGCATCGTCGACGAGGCGCACGTCCTCTACGTCCACACCAAGTACATGCTGATCGACCCGCTGGGGGATTCGCCCACCCTGATCGTCGGATCGGCGAACTTCTCGAACGCGTCGACCACCGCGAACGACGAGAACATGCTCGTCATCCGCGGCAACAGGGACGTGGCCGACGTCTACCTGGGCGAGTTCATGCGCCTGTTCAGCCACTATGCCTTCCGCGAGTCGCTCGGCCTCAAGCGCGGGACATCGGGGAGCCCTGCGGCCGCCATGGCCGCCGCGACCGCGACCGCCGTGCCGCGGGCCACCCCGGCGGCGACCGGCGCGCCGTCGCGCAAGTACCTCATCCCGAACACGGGGTGGATCGAGGCCGACGGCCGGAGCTACTACGCGCCCGGCTCGGAGCGGGCGCTGCGCCGCAAGTACTTCTCGGGCCAGTAGCGGCGTGGCGACGCCGCGGCGCCGGCCCACCGCGACACACCGCGCCCGGCGCCGCCCGTCAGGGAGTCCCGCCCAGCGCGCGCGCGGTCGCCTCGAGCAGCGGCTCGGGGCCGACCGGCGCGCCGGTCGCGTTGATCATCCACAGATCGGGCGTGACCCGGCCGAAGGTGGCCATGCGCTCGAACTCGCGCGCGAAGGTCGCCTTGTCCTTGCCGTGCAGGTGGCCCTCGACCTGGAACGCGATGGCGTGGCCGAGCACGTAGTTGAAGAGGTAGAGCGGGGCGCTGATCGTGTGGCTGTAGATGCCGAGCAGGACGCGGTCCTTGCCGCCCAGAAGCCGCGCGTAGTAGCGGTTCCAGGTGTCGCGGGAGATCTGCACGGTGGTCTCGCGCAGCTGGGCCGCCGTCGCATCCGGGTGGTCGTACAGCCAGCGCCACACGTCGAGCTCGACCAGGGCCGAGCCGGCGATCTCGCGCGTGTTCCAGAAGGCGTCGAGCACGCGCAGCTTCTCGACCTCGCCGCCGCGCGCGGGCCGCCCGAGCAGGGCCAGGTCGCGGTCCTGGAACAGGAACGCCAGCGCCTCGGTGAAGGCGGTGTTGGGCACGCCGGCCAGGAGCGTGTGGTCGACCGAGTAGAGCGAGAAGGTCTGCTCCACGTTGTGGCCGAGCTCGTGGACCGCGATGTTGTAGCCCTTGTAGTCCATGCCGCCGGCCTCGACGCGCGTGCGCAGGTGGGCCTTGTCGGTGCGCCGCTGGGCGCCCATCGCGTGGCCGGCCCCGCGCGACGGATCGACGGTGATCCGCGCGGCCAGAAATCTGGCCTTGGCCGCGGTGAAGCCGAGCGCGCGGAAGATGCGCGGCAGGTCGGCCGCGAACGCATCGGCGCTGCGGTAGCGGGCGCGGGTCGCCTTGTCGAGCTCGGCCTCGGGGACCGCGCCGCCGCCGAACTCGTACCAGATGTCCTGGGCCGCGAGCGGTCGGCCGAGCCGGCGCGACGCCTCGGCGGCCACCTTGTCGGCCAGCGGCGACTCGAGGACGGCGACCAGCAGCGCGCGCACCCGCTCCTCCGGGACCTCGGCGTCCTCGAACGCGCGAGCCAGGTAGGTGGGCGCGAGCGGCGCGAACCGGTCCGCCTGGCGCGCGGCGCGGAACAGCGCGAGGACGTGCTCGAAGCGCGCGTCCGGCTCGCGCTCGCCCGAGGGCGCCGCGGCGCGCGCCGGCGCGTCCTTCTCGATGGTGTCGGCCGGCGCCGCCGTCACCGCGTTGGAGAACGGATTCCAGTCGAGCCGCGGGTTGTCGATGACGGCCTTCGGGATGGTCTGGCTGACGATCCGCTCCATGATGGCCACGATGGTCTTCTGCTTGGCCTGCCCGTCGGCGTCGGCGTAGTTGGCCTTGAGCTCGTCGCGCAGGTTCCAGTGGCTGATGAGCCGCTTGCCCGACGGGAACAGGCGCTTGCCGTCCTCGCCGAGCACGTGGTGCATCCAGATGTTGTAGCCGGCGATGTACTCCTCGCCCGACGCGGCGGCGGCGGCGAAGCGCTGGACGATGTCGCCCGGGATGCGCCGGGCGATGGCGCCGGTCAGGCGGACCTCGGCCCAGGTGCGGCGCGAGTAGCTCGGCCCGTCGCGCAGCCGGTCGGCCAGCCGGGTCAGCGGGAAGTTGAGGAGCGCGGCGAACGCGACCTTGCTGGCGAAGAGATCCTCGGTCAGGTGGGCCGACGGCTCGTACGCGGCCAGGAGCGAGTCGACCGGGAGAATGGGGCCGCTCTCCACCTCGGTGGCCCAGCGCAGCGACCGGCCGAGCTCGAGCATGTGGCCGCCGATCTGCTCGAACTGGGCCTCGAGGCGGGCGAACAGCGCATCGACCGCGGCCGGCTCGCCGGCGAACTGCTCCTCGCAGAACGCGGCCATGTCGCCGTCCGACTCGCGCCAGAAGGACGCGACCTGGGCCACGCCGCGCTCGATGCGCGCGCGCTGGCCCTCGCCGTACTTCGCCAGCAGGGCCTTCTGTGCGGCGGCCGCGGCGGCGCGGATGCTGGCCGGCGGCGCCGCGGCCGCGGCCGTCCCCGACTCCGACGACGCCGCCCCCGAGCCCGACGACGCCGCGCCCGAGCCCGACGACGCCGCCCCCGACCCCGACGCCGCCCCCGCCCCGGATGCCCCGGCCGACGCGGACGGCGCCGCGCCGGTGTGCCCGGTGCAGGCGATCGAGACCGCGATGCTGGAGGTGGCGACGGCGCGAAGAGCGGAGAGCGCGAGATGGCGGCGCAGCATGGGCGCATGGTGGCAGACATGACGGCGTCCCGACCAGCCCGCCCGCGCCGCCGCGGTCGTTTTCCGATCGGGACGCGCCCGCGCGCCGCCGCGGTCGTTTCCGATCGGGGACGCCCCCCGGATCCGCGCGGTCGCGGTCGCTACGGGACCGGGGTGAGCGAGATCGAGCTCTCCGGGCGCACCGCGCCGCGCCGGTCGAACCCGACCTGGGCGGCGCTCGTCACCTCGATGTTCTCCGCCCCGACGGTGGCGCTGGCGCCGTCTCCCATGTGGCGCGGCCCGTAGACGAAGTCGATGGCGCCGCTCGAGTGCAGCCGGGCCTGGAACTGGACCAGCCGCGTGGGTGAGGCGGCGAGCCAGCCGTCCCACTGGAGGACCAGCACGTCGGCCTCCGCCAGCATGCAGATGCGGACGCCCTGGAGGTCGTCCCAGTAGGGCGCGATCGCGCCGTTCACGTTGTCGAATTGCGGCAGCGGCTGGTTGTCCGGGTTGGTGGTGTCGAGCGGGAAGTCCTGCGTCGAGATCCAGCCGTTGCTCGACAGGGTGAGGAGCGCGACCGGAACGCCGAACAGCCGGAACGCGAACGGCATCGGGATCTGGGCCGACAGCCCCTCGTCGTCGGGAGGCAGGCTGCTGAAGGCGCCCGGCATGAGCGGCACCTCGACGCCGCCCCCGCACGCGTCGGCGAACCGGATCGCGCCGCTCGACGAGGTGTAGGCCGGGATCGCCACCGACGTGACATCGACATCGAAGCTGCCGGCCGCGTCTCCCTGCACGTCGAACGCGATCCAGAGGCCCGTGTCGACCAGATCGGTGACGAACTGCTCCGGGGCGCCCACCCCGCCCTCGTCGGTGTCGAAGCCGAACTCGTCGCCGCCGAGGCTGCGCACGCGCGCGTCGAACCCAGCCGGCGTGACGGTCACGGTGACCCGCTGCCCCGGCGCGCCGCGCACGAAGTAGCGGACCGCCCCGCCGGCCGGCAGCGCCTGGTCGGCCGCCGCGATCGGCGCGCCGGCCGCGATCGCGCCCAGATCGGTGTAGACGCGGCGCTGGACCTCGACGTCGTAGCTCGCCGCCGGGTCGGGCGGCGGGAACGGATCGCTCAGGCGGACCAGCCACGGTCGGTGCGTCGTCGGATCGGGGAAGAACTGGCCGTGCGTGGTCCCGTCGAGCGACACGAAGTAGCTCGGGTACAGGCCGCTGTAGACCGTGCCGTAGCCGGCCGGGTCGAACAGCTCGAGCTGGAGCGGATCGCCGCCCAGATCGCGGCCGACGCCGTCGAGCTGGAGCCAGAGCTCGTCGGTGAGGTCGAGCGTGTACCAGGCCTCGCCGCGCGGGCCGAGCGGCGCGTTGGCGACCGGCGCGGCCAGCTCGAGCGGCGGCGGGTCCAGCGGCGTCAGCCGCGCGGTCACATCGACGGTCGATCCGGGCTCCACGTCCGGGGTGAAGAGCAAGAGGTAGTGCCGCCCCGGCTCGGCGTAGCGGATCGACGAGCGCACCGACGTGGCCGGGAAGCCAGCCGTGCCGTCGGCGGCGTAGAGCGTGCGTCCGTCGTAGATGTCGCCGGTGGTCGGGACCGAGAAGTCGAGGTCGGTGAAGACGACGTCGCCGGCCGGCACGTCGAAGCGGAGGATGTGATAGTCGCCGATGGCGGCCGGCGCCGATCCGCCCGGGTTGGTGAGCGTCACCGGCGTCCCGGGGGTGAGCGTGACCGGCTCGAACCGCTCCGAGATCATGTGGAACGTCGACGGCGCCGCCGCCGCGCTGTAGTCGAAGACCGCGTCGACCAGGACGAGCGCCTGCTCGCCGTCGGCGAACCCCGACAGGAGGCTGGCCGGGCCCAGGATCGGGCTGTCGAACGACGACGCGACGTACGCGCCGTCGACCAGCAAGGTGGTTCCCACCGACGAGCGCGCGCTGTCCAGCGGGGTCTCGGCCACCACCTGGAGCAGCTCGGCCTCGGCCGGTTCGAAGCGGTAGAGCTGCGGGCCGGTGGTGAGGGCCGCGTCGACCGCGTCGCCGACCGGGAGATCGACCGCCTCCGGCATCGGGATGCGCCGGAAGGTGGCGTAGTAGCACGCGCCCGGGCCTCCGGCGCCGAGCGAAAGCGGGACGATCATCAGCCGGGCCAGGAGCGAGCGGCTGTCCCACATCGAGATCTCGTACTCGCCGGCCTTCGGCAGGAAGAGCTGCCGCTGCGACAGATCGCCGGTGGTGCTGAAGGCCTCGCGCGACCAGAAATCGCGCTGGAGCGCCGCATCGGACGGCAGCACCAGGAAGGCGGCGGACAGGCCGCCCACCCCGTCGCTGGTCACGTCGAGCAGGGTCGGCTCGCTGACCTCGATGGTCCACGAGTCGATGTCGGGCATGAGCTGCGCGCCGTCCTGGGCGACCGGCGGGTTGCCGTCGTACGGGTCGATGCAGCCGTGCACGACGAGCCCCTCGCCCACGGCCGGGACCGGGATCTGACCGGCGAGCCCTCCCGTGTCGTTGGGCTCGGCCGCCTCCTCCAGATCGGGCGTGATGGCGGACGGCTCCTGGCAGCGCCCCTCGACCAGGACGGTGCCGGGCGCGCAGATGTCAGCGCTGAGGACGCACTCGCCGCTCACCTGATCATAGACCGTGCCGTCGCCGCACGCCGGCGTGTCGGCCGGCACGCACGAGTCGCCGTCCAGGACCGTGCCTGCCCCGCACTGGGAGCCGGCGCCGGGGACCAGGTCGTCGCCGCATGCCGCGGCCGTCATCGCGAGGAGGGCCGCGCTGCTTGCCGCCGCCGCGCCGGCCGCGAGCGAGACCGCGAGCGCGGCCACCCGCTGCGCGTGCCGGTCTCGACGTCGAACCTGCGCCGTCGTCATGGCCGCCATGGCTACCTCCCTCCCGTCGCGGCCGCGCCCGCACCGGGCGGAGGAGCCGCGAGCCGCCGCTCGAGGACGCGCGCCTCGACCGGCGCGAACCCGAAGTCGATGCTCGCGTCGACGGCGATCACGATCTCGCCGGCGACCGTGGCGTCGATGTCCATCTCGGCCGGCAGGCCGGTGGTGAACCGCATGACCTGCTCCGCGACCGAGCGGTCGTACTGGCCATCGACCAGGAGCGTGAGCCCGAGGGTCGTGCTCACGCGCGGCGTCTCGCCGATGAGACGGGCCACCTCGCCGGCGGCGACCTCGATGGCGTAGAAGCGCACGCCCGACTCCAGCGCGAAGACGTCCACGTCGGCCGGCGGCGCCACCGCCTCGGGCAGCGGCAGCTGCCGGACCAGCGCGTAGTAGCAGGCGTCGGGCCCGCCCGCCGGCAGGCCGGCGAGGACGGTGCGGGCATCGCTGACCACCAGATCGTACTCGCCCGCGGCCGGCAGGAGCAGGCGCCACACCGAGTGGCCGTCGGCGGTGTCCATGGCCTGCCGCGTCCAACCGTCGACGACCAGGCGCGCATCGCGGCCGAACAGGCCGAACGCCGGGGCCAGCCCCCCCACGCCGACGCTCTCGAGCTCGATGATGGTCGGCCCGGCCGCGGCGACGGTCCAGGCGTCGAGGTCGACGTCGTACTCGCCGTCCCCATCCGGGTCGCGCGGCTCCACGCATCCGTACGCGATGAACGGATCGGCGGCGTCCGCGTCGGGCACGACGATGGTGCCGGCGACGTCGGCGTCGTTCGGCTCCTCGGCCTCGACCGCATCCGGGTCGAGCCCGGTGTCGACCGCCACGCAGTGATCGCCCACGAGGATGGTGCCCGCGGAGCAGACGTCGTCGCCCGGCACACAGGAGTCGGTGCCCGGGTCGAGGCGCGTGCCCTCCCCGCACGCCGGCGCCGGGATGCAGGCCCCGTTCTGCTCCACGGTGCCGTCGCCGCAGCTCGCCCCCTCGCCACCGCCATCGCCGTCATCGGCGCAGCCGGCCGCCAGAGTCGCCGCGACGATCGCCGCGCGCGTCACACGGATCAGCGCTTCCGTCATGGGCCCTCCTCCCGGGCGGAGGACACACGCCAGGCCATTGGATGTCGGGGTCGGGCGGACGTTACCAGTTTTCGAGTCATCTTCATTTCGCCATCGTGAAGCGCGAGCGGTCGCTGTATTTTCTCTTACGGCCCCATGCGCGCGCTCCATCGCCCCGTCCTCGCCGTCCCCGGCGTCCCCGCCGTCCTCGCGATCCCCGCCGTCATCGCGATCCCCGCTGTCCTCGCGGTCGCCATCATCGCCGTCCCCGCCGTCCTCGCGGTCGGCTGCGGCAAGGCGGTCGACTCGCAGCAGTCTCCCGGAACCGGCGGCGAGATGTGCTTCAACGGAGTCGACGACGAGGGCGACGATCGGGCGGACTGCGCCGACCCGAAGTGCGGCGAGACCGCGGCATGCGTCCCGGTGTCCGACGCCGCCGAGGCGGGAGCGCTGGTCGAGGCCGACCAGCCCTGCCCCGACGGCTACGACGGCGGCGAGGTCGTCATCCACCAGGGCCTCGATCAGGGCGCGTGCACCGGCTGCGACTGCGCGCCCGGCGACACGACCTGCTCGGCCGCGGTCTGGTACTACGAGGACGACGCCAGCTGCGCGGCCGACACCGACGCGACCGGCGGCGTCGAGGCGCCCGTACCGGCCGCGTTCGCGTGCCCCGAGGGTGGCGCGCCCATCAGCAGCGGCTACGTCTTCGGCGCGCGCGTCGATGTCGAGGCGTCCAGCTCCTGCAGCCCGAGCGGCACCGCCGCGCTCGGCCCGACCGGGTGGACGCGCACGATGAAGTTCTGCCGCGCCTCGGTGGTCGGCGCCGGCTGCGCCGAGGGAGAGCTGTGCGTCCCGCGCCAGCAGCCGGACGTCCAGTGCGCCCTCACCGAGGGCGCCGCCGACTGCACCGGCTACGACTCGGCCGAGTCGGACTGGTACACCGGAGTCGGCGCCGACGGGCGCTCCTGCGGCGAGTGCTCCTGCACCGCGGTCGGCGGCAACTGCGACGCCGTGATGGTGCAGGTCGGCACCGACTACAGCTGCAACACCACCACCGCCGAGATCGCGGACGAGACCAAGGACTGCTTCGGCCAGGTCTACGCGCCGCCCGTCCACCTGGACGGCGTCCCGGTCGCGCCCACCGACTGCACCGCCGAGGCCCCGGTCACCGGCGAGGCCGCACCGACCGGTCAAGAGACCCTGTGCTGCGCGCCGGCCGGAGGCTGATCGCGCGGGCCTGGCGCGCACGCGCCGCGCTACTCGGGCGACTGCTGCCGGTCCTCGAGGAAGAACCAGCCGGGCGGGTCGAGCACGCCCGTCTCCACCCACTCCTGGGAGTCGCGGCTGCCGCCGATGAACTCGGCGCTGCTCGATTCATCGACGCCGATGAGCGCGACGCCGGACGCAGTGGTCGTCGCGGTCGCGGGCGGGGCCAGGGTGGTGAGGTCCTCCTCGAGGAATCGAACCTCACTGCCCGGCTCGAGCGTCCGCGTGTCGACCAGAAGGCTGCGCCACGGCGTGACGCCCTCGGCCGGGGTGCCATC
>DATFRY010000334.1:0-5000 GCA_035262925.1 Kofleriaceae bacterium
CCGGCGCCGACATCATCATCACCTACCACGCGCTGGAGGCGGCGAAGCTCCTCCGCTGACGCCGCCCGCGGCGCCGACCTCGATCTCGTAGGTCTGGTCGGCGCCCGGCAGCGGCTGGCCGCGCGGCAGGTCGCGGTCGGCGCGGGCCAGCCGCAGGACGTCGCCGGGCGCCAGGTCCAGCACCAGGTCGCGCCCGGCCAGCGCGCGCGCGCCGTGGCTCCAGCTGAGCGGCACCTCGGCCGCGCCCGTGACCTGCACCCGGTAGCGCCCGGCCTGCCCGTCGAAGCGGTAGAGGTCGACGTCGTCGCGCCGGTCGAGGTAGCCGCGCATGTGCTCGCCCGCGATGAGCGGCGCGGCATCGCTGGGCGAGTCGTTCGGCTCCGCCTCCACGTCGCGCGCCGCCCGGCCGCGCACCAGCTCGGCGGTCAGCCGGTAGGTGTCACTGACGTTCTCGGTCGGCATGGTGCCCGGCCGCTGCGCCTCGGTCACCATCACCACCACCGGCGCGCGCACGCGATACCAGCGCAGCGCCTCGCCCTGGCCGACGCCGCCCTCGTCCGCGTGGGCGACGAGCTGCCCGCCCGGCTCGTAGACGTCGAGCGCGAGGTCCATGTTGGGCAGCGCGGTCACCTCGACCATCAGGCGATCGCCCGCCGCCGGGTCGGGCGTCTCGCGCAGCCGGTAGAAGTCGCGGTCCGATCGCCCGCGGTTGATGCGCTGCCCGATGAGCCCGGTCACCGGCGCCCCCGAGGCGATGAGGGTGGCCTGGCCCAGCTCGTCGTTGCGCTCCTGCTCGTGCGCCTGCGGCTGCTGGGCGCGCCACGCGGTGTAGTAGTAGACGGCGCCGGCCGCGGCCGCGAGGCCGAGCGGCAGCGAGACCACGGCGACCCATCGCCGCCGGTGCAGGGCGCGCTCGTACTCGTCGAGGTCGGCCCGGCGCAGGCGGCGCTCGCTGTCGATGTCGTCGTCCAGCTCCGCGGCCACACCGCGCAGCGACGTGGCCAGCCGCTGCCCGCCGCCGGCCCGGCGCGGGGTCGTGGTCGAGTGGCCGTACAGCTCGGCGAAGGCCTGCTCGAGGTCGGCCTGCAGCTCGCGCACCGACGGATAGCGCTCCCCGATCGGCTTGCGCATGGCGCGCAGCACGATCGCGTCGGCCTCGGCCGGGATGCCGAGCTCCGGCGCCCGCCGCGACGGCGCCACCACCGCCTCGGTCAGGTGCTTGGTGAGGACGCCCACCGGCGAGGCGGCGGCGAACGCGTGCTCGCCCGTCAGCACACGGTACATGAGCGCGCCGAGCGAGTAGATGTCGGTGCGCGCGTCCACCTCCTCCTCGCCGCGGATCTGCTCCGGCGACATGTAATGGGGCGTGCCGACGATCGAGCCGCGCCCGGTCCCGGTGGTGATGTCCTCGCGCTCGGCCAGCTTGGCCAGCCCGAAGTCGAGGACCTTGGCCAGGTCCTGCCCGCCGTGCGTGCGGGTGACCAGGATGTTCTCCGGCTTGAGATCGCGGTGGACCACGCCGAGCTCGTGCGCCTCGGCCAGCGCCGCGCACACCTGGGCGAACAGCGGCGCGGCCCGCTCGAAGCCGACCGGCCCGTCGCGATCGATGAGCGTCCCGATGTCGAGCCCGCGCACGTACTCCATGACCAGATAGAGCTGGCCCTGGGCGGTGCCGAAGTCGAACACCTGCACCGTGTTCGGATGGGTGAGGCGCGAGACCGCCTCGGCCTCGCGCCGGAAGCGGGCCGTCACCTCCTTGTCGCCGGCCAGGTCGCCGTGCAGGACCTTCATGGCGGCGATCTTGCCCATGCGCTGATGCTCGACCTTGTAGACCACGCCCATGCCGCCGCGCCCGATGACGTCGACGACGCGGTAGCGCCCGTCGAGCACGCGCCCCAGCCACGGATCGAGCCCGTGCCCCGACCGGCGATCGCGGGGCGGCCGTGCGATGCCGGCCGCCCCGTCGGCGCCTGCGCGCACTCCGTTGCCGGCCGCCCGCCCGGCGCGCAGGTGGCTGCCGCTGTCCTCGCCGGTCATGAGCGCGCGCTGCAGCCGCGACGCGTGGTGCATGTCGGCGCCGCACCGCCCGCAGTAGTTGTGGTCGACGTCGTACGCGGCGCGACAGCGCGGACAGAAGAACTTGGGATTGGGCGTGGTCATCTCGCGCGCCGATGCGGGACAGCCGGCCGCCAGACCCCGAGAGCGTAGCCTCCGGCTCGCGCGCCGGTCAACGCGCCGAAACCGACCCGCCGAGCGGGAAGCGCACGCGCCGCCATGTGATCTCCCCCGCGCTCGCGCTGACCCGCACCACGAGCGCCGCCCCGGCGAACACCGCCCCATCCGGCCCGGCGATCGGCATGGCCTCGACCGGCCCCGCGCCCAGGATGGTCGGCCGGCCGCCCATCGCCGCCCGACCGCTCGCGTCGCCGAGCGCCGCCTCGTCGACCATGCCGTGCAGGACCAGGTGGGCGCGCGCCGCCGGCAGGGCGGCGGCCAGCGCGCGCTCGCCCACGTGCACGCCGCCGAGCGCGACGTCCTCGGCGTCCGACCCGCTCTGGCGGGGCGCCGAGTGCCCCGCCCACACCCGAGCTCCCTTCTCCGCGGCCAGCCGGAGGGCCAGGGCGGTGGCGTCGTCGGGGCGGTGGACGCAGCCGTCGGCGCCGGCCAGGAGCTGGCTGGCCTGCTCGGCCCCCGGGAACGACGCCAGGACCGCGCCGTCCACCTCGACCATGCGCACGCGCGACGCATCGAACACCGGATAGCCGGCCGCGAGCAGCCCGGCGACCGCGGCCCGGTGCGCGGGGATCGACTCGCGCTCGCCCGGGATCGCCCACACCACCCACGGCGCATCGCGGGCGAGCGCGCCCAGCACCTGGGACAGCTCCTCCTGGCCAGTCCCCATGCCGCCCAGACTGACCACCAGCTCGACCTTCTCGCGCTCGAAGGCGGCGCGCACGCGGCCCAGCTGGGTCAGGGTCGCGGCGCTGGCGCCGCGCGCGTCGGCCACGATCCCGGCGACCAGGGTGTGGTCGCGCGCACCCTCGGCCGGGCCCAGCCGCAGCCAGTCGCCGTCGACGGTGACGGCGCGGCCGGCCCGCCGGCCCAGGTCGGCGCCCGGCCCGGCCGCGGCCGCGCTCGCCGCGGAGGCCAGCTCGGCGCAGCGGAACGGCTCGGCGAGCGCGGCGCTGCGCTCGACGGCCCGCGCCACGCCGGCCGCCAGCGCCTGGCCGACCTCGTGCGCGACCGGGTCGTCCGGCTCGCGCGAGCCGCAAGCGGCAGCGGCCGCCGCCGCCAGCCCGGCGGCCAGGATCCTGGTCCGCGCGCGCCGTGGCACGGAGCGGGCGGGCTCTCTCCCTCGCGGATGCGTCACGGCGGCGGCGAATCATCCACCCGCCCGCCGGCCTTGCGCCACACGTCGCACACCTTGGGCGAGTACTCGAACGCGCTGAGCGCATAGGCGGGCGCGCGCTTGAGCACCGCCCGGAAGTGGGTGAGCGCGATGTCGGTCTCGTCGAACGCGATGTGCGCGGCGCCGAGCAGGACGCCGATCTCGACCACCAGCTGGGTGTCGAGGTAGGGATACGAGTCGTTCACGACCAGCTCCGACAGGGTGCTCTTGACCCTGGCGTAGTCGCCGCTGTCCCAGGCGCGGCGCGCCACCGGCAGCTGGCGCTCGGCGGTCTCGAGCGCCTCGTTGCGCCGGTTCATGAGCGCGATCGACTCGGCGTCGGGCGGCCGCCGCTTGGACGGGTGCACGCGCAGGAAGATCGGGACGATGATCTGCTCGCCCTTCTCGAGCGCGTCGCGCTTGAGGAAGTTGTAGTCCCTGAGCGTCTGCGCCCGCCGGCCGTCGGCGAACAGGCTCCTGGCGATGTCGGCCAGCGCCTCGTGCCTGGCCGCGCGGTAGGTCACGCGCAACGGCACCGTGATCGACATGCCGGCCGCCACCGTGCCGTTCGGGTCGAGGCTGTTGAACTCGGCCAGGAATCTGGCCCGGCGCTCGTCGCCGAGGTAGCGCGCCGCCAGGCTGGCCAGCGTGTCGGTGCGTCCGACGGTGATGTCGTTCGACACCGGGATGCGCAGGCGCTCGCCGGGCCTGAGCTCGCGCGCGTGGTCGAGCCCGTTCTCGATCATGATGTAGATCTTGTGGCGGCGGTCGCCGTAGTACTCGGCGGCCAGGAGCTCGAGCGTGTCGCCGCGCTTCACCCGGTGGATGGCCGCGCTGGGCGCCTCGCCCTCGTCGACCGGCGCCTCCTGCGCGGCGTCGGGCTCGGCCTGCTGGGCGCGCGCCCCCCCGGCCGCGGCCAGCAGGGCGGCCGCGG
The DNA here is from genome assembly GCA_035262925.1 of Kofleriaceae bacterium. Taxonomy (GTDB): domain Bacteria; phylum Myxococcota_A; class Polyangia; order Haliangiales; family Haliangiaceae; genus DATFRY01. The sequence continues at coordinate 4,323 of DATFRY010000334.1, forward strand.
CCGCCCCCACCAGCGCCGCCCTCATCGCTTCACCTTGTCCGGGTCGAAGCTGAACACCCGCCGCCCGCTGCCGAAGTCTATCTGTAGAAGCACGGCGGCGCTCTCGTCGCCGGGCGGGACCGAGACCTCGCGCTCGATCGGCTCGAAGTAGTCGTTCGCGATGGTGACCCGGTGGCGCCCGGCCGTCACCGACAGCGGGCGGCCCAGCGGCGTCACGCCGCGCGCCTGCCCGTCGATGGCGATGCGCCCCCACGGGCGGACCAGCACGCGGACGAAGCCGTGCGCGGGCGGCGCCGGCGCCGTCACCACGCGCGCGGGCGGCGGCACCTCCGCCCCGACCGGCGCGAGGTGCAGGAGCGCCACCACCAGCGCCATCACGCCCGCGATGCTGCCCTGGATGGCGAACCCGCGCCGCACCATCCGCCTGGCCGAGAGGGTGTGCTGCGCGGCGATCGCCGCCCCGGGCCCGGTGGTCGCCGGGTTGAGGTACTCGTCCGCCTCGAGCTTCGTGATGATGTCCTGATTGCGCAGGAACAGGACGAGCTGAGAGTGGTAGTTCATCTCCACGTGCTTGGCCAGGAACCGCTCCAGCGCCATCACCAGCGCCTGTCCCGACTGGAAGCGGTTGCGCGGCTCCTTGTGCAGGCACTTGTCGATGATGCGGCCGAGCTCGCGCGG
>DATFRY010000335.1:0-39051 GCA_035262925.1 Kofleriaceae bacterium
AGCGCTCGGCGCGCGGCGCCATGGCGGTCCTGGCCGAGGCGGTGCGCAACGCCAGTCCCGGGGTACCCGACGGCAAGATCTACGACCTGGTGGGGTGCGATCTGGTCGACCACGCCATCCGGGTCACCAACGCCAGCGACGCGCCCGACTCGATCGACCTCATCTACGCGCGGGGCATCCCGATCGACGACGACGCCACCCAGATGCGCAGCGTGGTGACGACGCTGCGCGCCGCCTACACCGACTCGTCGCCCAGCATGGTGCTGGAGGACGGCTCGCTGCTGGCGCCGGGCGACCAGATCCTGGTGACCGACTTCGCCACCGGCGCCCTGGTCACCATCCAGACCATCACCCACGCCGCGCCCGACTGGAACGTGACCCTGCGCGGCGGGACGCCCCAGGCCATGTGCGCCACGCCGCCGGCGGCCTTCAACTACGCGGCCCGCTCGAGCGTGATCCGGGCGCAGAGGGCGCGCTTCTTCGTGAACCCGGCCGCGCCGATCCTGATGATGGACCCGGACGGCGGTGGGGCGCTCGAGGCGGAGCCCGTCGCCGAGGGGGTCGAGGATCTCCAGATCGCCGTCGGCGTGAACCGGACGGGGGGCACCGCGCTGGACGAGGTAGGCGGGGCCGGGGACAACGACGACTGGGTCTTCAACCACCCGGACGACACGCTTCTGCCGGATCTCAACACGACGCCCTGGCGCGCCATTCGCCTGACCGTGATCGCGCGGTCGACCGAGGACACCAGCCTCACCGCCGTGTTCAAGCGACCGGCCGCCGAGGACCGGGCCGAGGCCACCACGTCCGACATCTTTCGCCGGCGCACCCTCTCCACCATCGTCGAGCTCCGCAACCTCAAGGGGTCGCCATGACCGCCGCCCATCCTGTGCCCCATCGTGCGCCCGGCCGCGCGCCGGCCGGTCCGGATCACCCGGGCCAGCGCGGCAGCGCCATGCTGCTCATCGCCACGCTGCTCGTCGCCCTCCTGGCCGGCGGGGGCGTCGCGCTCTACCTGCAGCTGCAGGGCACCAAGAGCGCAGAGCTGGTCAAGGCCTCGCGCACCTCCTTCTACTGCGCCGAGGCCGGGCTGGCCAGCGCTCGCTCGATCATCGCGCTCAACTTTGCGACCCTGCCGCTGGTGCTCGACGGCGATCAGACCAACGACCCGCCCTGGTACCCGATCGCCGGCGACATCGACACCGACACGGTCAACGACTACATCGTCACCGTGGCGGACAACGACGACGAGGTGCCGCCAGCGGTGAACGACCCGACCCGCGACGTCGACGGGCAGGTGTTCGCGGTCAGCCGGTGCACCAAGAACACCGAGGGCTCGCGCCAGATCGTCGAGCTCCTCCAGATCGGCGGCGGCACCGGCCACCTCTACCGCAACCAGTCGGGCGGCGGCGCCTTCAACTCCGGCAACAAGAATCAGTGAGCGGAGGGAGCCGGCGCCGCCCGGCACTCACGCAGGCGCACGACACGGTGTCGTCGTCCGCGATGTCGCCGCACCGGGTCGCCGCCTCGCGCCGTCACCGCCGCCCGCGTCGCCGCCGCCGCGGCCGCCGTCGTCGGAGCTGCACCCCGGTCCACCCACCAGCCAGAGGGCCATGAGCGCCATCCGGCACGGCGCGGCGAGAGCGGGCGAGCGGCGCCGGCGCGACATGGTCCGACCATGGCGCTTCGAGCGGCGCGAAGCGCTTTCGGCGCGCGCGGCCTCGATGCCATGATGGCGCGCGATGCGGCAGCGCACGCGCCGGGCGGGCGGCACTCGGTTCCCTGTCACCCCCGCGGTCGCGCGCGCCGTGGCGCTCGCCGTCGCGCTGGCCGCCGCGCAGGCGGGGTGCTCCTCCACCATCGTCGGCGATCAGGCGCCGGCTGACGCGGGCGGCGCCGCCGCCGACGCGTCCATCGCCGACGCCTCGTCCGGCGGCGCGCCGGACTCCTCCACCGCCGACGCCGCCGCGGCGGTCCCGGACGCCGCGCTGCCCTGCGACCAGGGCGACAACCGGATCGAGGACACCGCGTCCGGCGCCTGCTACATGTTCTTCGCCAGCCCGCTCTCGTGGGACGACGCCCGCGCCGCGTGCGCCGCGCTCGGCGGCCACCTGGCCGCGCTCACCACCCTCGCCGAGAACGAGCTCGCGTCGCGCATCGCCCTGGCCGAGGAGATCTGGATCGGCGCCAGCGATACGTTCAGCGAGAACAGCTTCGTCTGGGTGACCGGCGAGCCGTTCGCCTTCGACCACTGGCGCCAGGGTGAGCCCAACAACGGCGGCGATGACGGCGAGGACTGCGCGGTCATCGAAGGGGACAACAACATCCCGGGCGAGGGCTGCCTGTGGGACGATCGCGCCTGCCCCACGCCCTCCCCGTATCTGTGCGAGCGCCCATAGCGCGCGGGACCTGCTATCCTGCTCTCGACATGGGGCGGTGGGAGAGTGGCGGCGGTGGACCAGGCCCTGGCGTCGTCATCAACGGAAAGTACGAGCTGCTCGAGCCGGCCGGCGAGGGCGGCATGGCCACCGTGTGGCGCGGCATCCTGCACGGCGCCGCCGGCTTCACCCGCCCCATCGCGGTCAAGCGCCTGCGTCCCGAGTTCCGCGCCATCAAGAACTACGTCGACATGTTCGTCGAGGAGGCGCGAGTCGGCTCCGAGCTCAACCACCCCAACATCGTCCAGGTGGTCGACTTCTGCGTCGACGCCGACGGCCTCTACTACCTCATCATGGAGTGGGTGGAGGGGCTCGATCTCGGCGCCTTCGCGCGGCTGGTCGCGCACACCGAGCGGCCGCTCGAGTGGCCGCTGGCCGCCGCGACCGGCATCGGCGTCCTGCGCGGGCTGGCCGCGGCCCACGAGCGCAGCCGGCCCGACGGCTCGCACGCGCCGGTCGTGCACCGCGACGTGTCGCCCCACAACGTGCTCATCGACCAGAGCGGCGTCGTCAAGCTGAGCGACTTCGGTCTGGCGCGGGCGCGCGACCGGGTCATGAGCCACACGGCGCCCGGCGCCGTGAAGGGCAAGCTGCACTACTTCGCGCCCGAGATCACCAAGGGCAAGCGCGCGACGCCGCGCTCCGACGTCTTCTCGCTCGCGGTCGTGCTGTGGGAGGTGCTCGCCGGCCGCCGCGCATTCGCCGGCGACAACGAGCGCGAGGTGCTGAGCCGGATCCGCCGCGGCGAGGTGGAGCCGCTGTCCCAGTTCCGGCCCGATCTGCCGGAGCGCCTGGTCGCGGCGGTGCACCGCGGCATGGCCACGGTGCCCGAGGATCGCTTCGTCTCGGCCCGCCAGATGGCGGTCGAGCTGGGCGAGTGCCTGCGCGAGGCGGGCGAGTACGTCGATCAGCAGGCCGCGCTCGGCCAGCGCGTGACCGAGGTGCGCGACAGCGCGCGCGCCCTCGGCCACGCCTTCAGCGCCACCGAGCTCGACCTGCCGACCTGGTCCTATACCGCTCTACCGGCCACGCCGGGCGAGAAGTGACGTGCCGGAAGGTCCGGACGTGCCCCCGGAGCCCGACCTACCGCCGACGATTCGACCGGTGGTCTCGGTAGCTCCGGTGGTCTCCGCTGCGACCGCGGTAGACCGGCGCGCGGTAGCCGCGGCCTCCGCGGTGGTCCCGGTAGCCCCGATAGCCGCGGTAGCCGACCCAGGTGTTGTGACGGTAGTCGAAGTGCCGGTAGCCGCGGTTGTAGACCCGCCAGCGCCCGCCGATCCAGGCATACCCGTTGTGGTAGCGGGACCAGAGGCCCGGCCGCCAGTAGTAGTGGCCGCCCCAGTAGTCCCAGTAGCCCTGGACATAGACGAAGCCGGGCCGGGCGGCGACCCAGTAGCCCGGATACCACTCCCAGCCGGTTCCGGCCCAGCCCCAGCGCCCGTCGATGAACACGTAGCCGGGTCGGTAGTAGTAGTCGCTGTAATACGGCGCTGGAGTGCCGGCCTCGACGCCGACACCGACGCTCGTCGCGTAGCAGCCGGACGTCCCGAAGACAGCACCACCCAGGAGCCCCGCAACCAGCAACGCGAGGATGGTTCGTTTCATGATGAGATCTTTACCGCCGCGAACAGCGGGCGCAACCGGTCGGAATGCCCCGGCCGTGATTCTGCCCTCTTGAAAGCGCGGCGGGAGGTGTCCCTGACGATCATCCCGGGAGGGTAGAAGTCACCCGTGCCGAACTATGCCATCGGCGACATCCAGGGCTGCATGGAGAGCCTGCGCGCGCTCCTCGAGCGCATCGACTATGAACCGGGCCGCGACCGTCTGTGGTTGACCGGCGACCTGGTCAACCGCGGGCCGCGCTCGCTGGAGGTCCTGCGCTGGGCGCGCGAACAGGGCGAGAGCGCGGTGGTCGCGCTGGGCAATCACGATCTTCACCTGCTCGCCCGCGCCGCCGGCGTGGCGGACCGGCGGCGGCGCGACACCATCGAGGACGTCCTGGCCGCGCCCGACCGCGACGACCTGGTCGAGTGGCTGCGGCGTCGCCCGCTCATGGCCCGCGAGGGGCGCATGGTCATGGTCCACGCCGGGCTCATGCCCGCCTGGTCGCTCGAGCAGGCCGAGGCCCTCGCCCGCGAGATCGAGGAGGAGCTGCGCGGCAAGCGCTGGGCCGCGCTCCTGGCCGAGTGGCGAGGCGCGCCCAGCGCGTGGCGCGGAGATCTGGCGCCCGGGCCGCGCCGCTCGCTCGCGCTGTCGGCGATGGCCACGCTGCGCACGGTCACCCGCGACGGCGCCATGCGGCGCGACTTCAACGGGTCGCCGGCCGAGGCGCCGCCCGGCTGCGTGCCGTGGTTCGATCACCCCGAGCGGCGCTGGCGCGGAGCGCGCGTCGTGTTCGGCCACTGGGCCGCGCTCGGGCTGCTCCTGCGCGACGACGTCGCCGGGCTCGACACCGGCTGCGTGTGGGGCGGCAAGCTCACCGCGCTGCGGCTCGACGACGGCGCGGTGTTCCAGCAGCCGGCCCTCGAGCGCCAGGGCGAGTCGCGCCGCGCCGCCGGCTACACCTCCTCGCGGTGATCGATCCAGCCGACCCGGCACGAGCCGATGCGCAGCTCCAGCACGCCGTGGCCGCGCACGTGATAGGTGACCACCGCGCGGCTCTTGTTGCCTCGGCTCTGGCCGTGAAGGATCAGCGTGGCTGAGCCGTACAGGCCCCGACCCCAGCCGTCGAGGTGGCCGACGGCAAGGCGAGCGGCCGCCGGGTCGAGCAGCTCGGCGCCGCCGAGCGCGCGCGCGTCGATCGACAGCGGCTCGTTGTGCTCGAGCTTCCGGGCCGCCTGCAGGATGTAGGTCGGCAGGTAGCCGGTGTTGTCGACCGCGAGCGCGACGCGGGTGACGTCGCCGCGCACCTCGCGCGCGACCCGCGAGACCGACAGCGCGGGCGCCATCGCGGCCACGCGCAGGAACGCGGCGCTCTGCCCGGCGCACACCTCGGCCAGGCGGTCCTCGGGTGGGTTCCACAGCCCGAAGCGCGGATCGACGCCGCCGACCTCGACGTCGCCCAGCTGCGGGTGGCGGGCGGGTCGCCAGGGGATGAAGCCGCGCCCGCGGTTGTGCTCGCGGTCCCACTTGCCCAGGTTGACCAGGTCCGCGCGCGTCATGTGCGTGTAGTAGTCGACGAAGCGCTTGGGCCGCTTCATCCCGATCTGCCGGAAGAGGTCCCAGAGCTCGACGACGTAGGCGATGGCCCCGCGCTGGTGAAAGGCGAACTCGCTGAGGTCGCCGTAGAGCGGGCGGTCCGGCTCGTAGAGGAACTCCTCGAAGCCGCTCACCATCGGGTAGCCGGTCAGCTCCTCGCTCCAGGCCGCGATCTCGCGGAACACGGCCAGGTCCTCCTCGTGCATCTTGGTGTCGGGCTGCTCGCCGAGCGGCCGGATGAACACGCCGCCGAAGGTGTGGCAGTTGAGCCAGGCGAAGATCTCCGGGTGCGCGTGGGCGAACTCGATCACCGCGCGCGACTCCGGCTCGCTGCCCGGGAATGCGCCGGCGCCGGTCTGCTCCGGCTCGTGGTGCCACGAGTAGGGGAAGTTGCGGTTGAGATCGGTCTGGTTGTCGGACAGGAAGTTCGGCTCCGGCACCTGGTGGCCGTCGAAGTTCTCGATCGTGCCCTCGGGGTAGAGCCGGTAGTAGGGCGGAGGGTCCTCGAGGCGCCGCGGCAGGAGCATGTTCGGCACGTCGGCCGACTCGACGAACTCGCCGGCGGGATCTTCGACGCGCATGAGCAGCGCCAGCCCGTCGCCGTCGATGTCGCCGGTCACCCAGCGCGCGTGCTGGCGGTTGGCGCGCCGGTCGCGCGGTGCGGAACGCACGTAGCGCCCGGTCTTGAGCACGCACTCGGCGCCGTCGGGCGACATGCGCGGCATGACGTAGACCAGGACCTGGCGCAGGCGATCGCGGAGGTGCGGGCCGAGGTGGTGGAGCGCGGCGCCGTCGTCGTCGCCGGCGAGGTGGAGGCGCAGCGCGTCCTCCGCCAGCCCGAGCGCCACGCTCGAGCCGGCCAGCTCGGACGCGTGCATGTTGCCGTCCACCCACACCGCGGGCCGGATGCGGTCCGGGTCGGGGCCGATGGTGAGGTGCCAGAGCGGGCGCCCCTCGAGCGTCTCGCCGAGCGAGCGCAGCCGGCACAGGTCGGGGAACGCCTCGGACCAGGCGCGCACCTGGGCGGTCAGGGCCTCGTGATCGAGGTAGCGCGTGCGAAAGCCGCGGTCGAGGGCGGCGAGGCGGTCGAGGGGGGAGGGCACCGCCCGAGCATAGGGGAATCCCGGCCCTCCGTCATGACCGGGTCCGGCGCGCGGCGGTGACCGCGTAGTGGGTGGCGGTCACGAGCGCGCCGGCGACGGCGCCGGCGGCCACCAGCGCCGCGGCCAGCTCCCGCCAGCCGGCCAGCAGCATGATGGTCACGCCGGTGACGTTGGCGTCGCGCCGGATGAGGAAGCCGAGCCCGTAGAGCGCGGTCCCGAGCGGGGTGCGCTTCTCGGCGGCCGGCCCGGCACCGGGCGGGCGGGCGAAGAACCACGGGAACTGGGCGGTGTCGATCGGCAGGCGCATGCGGTGGAGATCGACGTAGAGGCAGGCGACCGCGAGGGCGCCGATCGCGGCGCCGCCCGAGCCGATCCAGAGCCACGCGGCGCCGGCCCCGTCGCGCCACAGGCCGACGCCGAGGCCGGCCAGGACCGAGAAGGTCGCGATCTCGTCGGTCATGCTGTCCAGCCACTCGCCCAGCTTCGAGCTCTGGAGGCGCAGGCGGGCCAGGTCGCCGTCGATGCAGTCGAGGGCGTTGCCGGCGAAGTACAGGGCGCCGGCGAGGGCGGCGCGGCCGAGCCCGCCGGCGGCCAGCAGGAGCGCGGCGCCCACGGCGCAGGCGAGGGCCGCTGCGGTGACCTGGTTGGGCGTCACGGGCGTGGCCAGGAGCGCGCGGCTGAGCGGCCGCGTCAGCGGGCGGATGATGTGGTGGGCGAAGACGCCGTCGGCGTCGACGCTCTTGCGAATCTGGTGGTAAAGGGCGCGCTCGGCGGCGGCGGCGTCGCCCGGCGTGCGCACGCGGAGGAGCGGCCGCGGGGAGCGCGGCCCGTCGGCAGCGTCGTCGGCGGCGGAGGTGCCGGCGGCGGCGGCGGCGGCGAGATCGGCCGCCCGATAGATCGCGCGGCCGTCGAGGACCAGGGTCGGTGCCGCCGCCGCGCCGGCGCCGAGCTCGACCGCCAGCGAGGACGGGATCGGGTGGCGGGCCAGCGCGGCGCGGATCCGCTCGGCCGCGCCCGCATCGTCGACCACGACGTGCGCCGCGCGGAAGCCGAGGCGCGCCAGCTGGCGCAGCGGGCGCACGATCAGCGGGATGCCGCCGACCACCGATGTGGCCGGCAGCTCGCCAGCCGGTGCGCGCGCGTCGACCTCGGCGCGGAGCTCCGTCACGCGGCAGACCTTACCGCAGCATGCTGCTTGCGCGGCGCGCGCCAGTTGGGGAATGGTAGCCGGATGCCACGCGCACGGCTCGCCGGGTGCCGCGCGTTCCTCCTCGACCTGGACGGGACGCTCTACCTGGACGAGCGCCTCCTGCCCGGCGCGCGCGAGCTGGTCGCGCTGCTCGACCGCCGCGGGCTGCCCTATCTCTTCGTCACCAACAACTCGTCGAAGCGCGCCGGCGACTACCACCTGCGCCTGGCCCGCCTCGGGCTCGACGTGCCCGCCGAGCGCATCCTGACCAGCGGCGACGCCACCATCGACTACCTCTCGCGCCACACGCCGCACCGCTCGGCCTACGTGGTCGGCACGCCGGGGCTCGAGGCCGACTTCAGCGCGGCCGGCTTCGCCCTCGACCCGGCCGATCCCGACTGCGTGGTGGTCGGCTTCGACACCACGCTCACGTACGAGAAGCTGGAGAACGCCTGCCGCCTGCTGTTCGCCGGCAAGCCCTACTTCGCCACCCACCCGGACCGGACCTGCATCACCCAGCGCGGGCTCATCCCCGACATCGCGGCCATCATCGCCGCCTGTCAGGCGGTCACCGGCCGCGCGCCCGATCGCGTGCTCGGCAAGCCGAACCCGGAGATGGTCGAGGCGGCCCTGCGCCGGCTCGGCGCCTCGCCCGAGACCACCGCCATCGTCGGCGATCAGCTCGACACCGACATGACCATGGCGGAGCGGAGCGGCCTGGTCGCGGTGCTGGTCATGTCGGGCGAGACCACGCCGGCGTCGCTCGAGGCCTGGCCGCTCGCGCGCCGCCCGGCGCTGGTGGCCAGCCACATCGGCGAGGTGCTCGACTGGCTGGCCGCGAGCTGAGGTGGGGCCGAGCGGCGCGCCGGCCCTCGCCTCTCGTCAGAGGGTCTCGAGGTAGGAGGTCAGGTCGCGCAGCTGGTCGGGGCCGAGCTCGGCCGTGCCGCCCATGCCGTGCACCGAGCCGCGATCGGTCAGGACCGCCTCGAGTGTCGCCGCGCTGCCGTCGTGGAAGTAGGGCGCGCTGCTGGCCAGCCCGATGAGTGACGGCGTGTCCGACTCCGGCAGGTCGTCGGCCAGCGGGTACTTCTTGCGGTTGGTGAGCGAGGCGCCGGCGTGGCAGCCGGAGCAGCCGACCTCCGCGCTGGCGAAGATCGCCTTGCCGCGCGCGACAGCGCCCTCGTCGGCCGCTCTCGGCGCGCGCGGGCGCGGCACCGACTCGAGGTACGCGATGAGGTTGCGACGGTCCGCCCGCGTCAGTCCGCTGCCGCCCAGCCGGCGCACGGTGCTGGCCAGGCTGCGATCGAGCGTGCGGTCGCCGCCGTCCCACTTGAACGGGTGGGTGCCGACCAGGCGCCCGGCCAGGAGCGGCGTCTGCAGCGTCCTGGCCTCGATGCGCCACGACAGACCGTCGGTGCGCGCCTCCGGGTGGCAGCTCTCGCAGGCGAGCCCGCCGCCGCGCGACAGGCGGCCATCGCGTCCCCGGCGGAAGATCGAGCGGCCGGCCAGCTGCGCGCGGCTCAGCGAGCTCGGCGCCAGCTCGGCGCTCCACGCCATCGCGACCTCGCTCGCCTCGGCGCCGGAGACGATGGCGAGCCGGCGCGACAGCGAGCAGAAGACCAGCACGCGGCCGTCGTCGGCCACGGCGGCCCCGGTCGGGCCGCACTCGCCCTTCTGGTCGATGAGCGGTCGCTCGTAGACCTGGTGGATCGATGCCTGCGAGGCGTCGGCCAGCGCGCTCATGGTGTCGGAGCCGTAGCCGAACAGGTAGAGCCGGTCGCGCGCCTCGTCGTAGGCCATCGCGCGCGGCTGGTGCTCCCCGATCTGCGCCGTGGCCAGCCGCGGCGCGCCGGCGTCGGCCGCCACGAAGGCCAGCCGGTGCGCGACCGGCGGGCTCTGGCCGCCGCCGTACGAGCCGGAGTTCTCCGATCCCTCGGCCTGGTGCGGCGTGCTGAGCTGGTGCGGCGACACGGCGATGCCGTCGCCGATGAAGGCGACCGCGAAGGCGGCGCGCGCGTAGCTCTCGCCCGCGACGTCCTCGAGGTTGCCGCTGGCCGAGACCTCGGGGTGGACATCGCCGCGCGTCGACGTGATGCGCCTGCGCACCGGACCGAACAGGGCGAGGTCCTGCTGGTGCAGGGCCACGCGCTCGAGGCGCGGCGCGCCGCCGCCATCGAGTCGGCCGATCATCAGCGCGCCCGAGGTCAGCGAGGTGACCGCGACCTGCCGGCCGTCGCGCGACACCGCGACGCCCCGCGGCTCCGGCGCCAGGGCCGCGCTCCACAGCTCGCGGCCGTCGGCGGCCGCGTAGGCGGTGAGCCGGCGGTCGGCGATCGCGGTGACCAGCAGGCGGTCGCCGTCGGGCGTGAGCGCGACGCCGTAGGGCTCGGTCCGGGTCGCGATCAGCCGCAGCGGCCGCAGCTCGCCGCCGGCCAGCGACAAGACGTGGATGCGATCGCCGGCCCGGTCGACCACGTAGGCGAGCTCGCGCCGGCGATCGACGGCGAGCTGGGTCGCGCCCGATGCGATGTCGCGCCGGGCGCGGATCGCGCCGCTCGCGTCGGTGCGGACCAGCTCGCCGCTGTCGGCATCGATGACGAGCGCCTCGCCGCCGGGGAGGGCGGCGACCGGGCTGCCGGCCAGGCTCACATCCGCCCGGGCGGCGGCCGGCCGATGCGAGCCGCCCAGCGGGGGCTCGAGCATGGCGAAGCGCTCGATCGAGCGCCCTCCCATGCCACCGGAGCGAGCATCGAGCGTCGGAACCGCAACGCTCGCCAGCCCAAGGACGACGACGGGGAACAGGAGGCGTGGTCGCACCGGACCTTGAACGCCTGTCCCCGCCGGAGGATTTCGGCAACGAGTCGATCAGGCGCCGGCGCGAGCGATCAGGTCGGGGTCCCGGGCGCGGCGGGCTGCCCGAAGGCGGCCTCGATGGCCCTCAGCGCGACCTCTTCCTTGTGCGAGATCCGGTGGATACCCAGGAAGCCGCCGGCCGCCTCGGCCACCTTGCGCGCCATGCCGACGATCTGCCCGCGCAGCTGCGTCCGCTGTGACGGGACCAGCGTGTCGACCAGCGCGCGCGTGTAGGCGCCCCAGGCGTCGAACAGCTCCTGCTTGGGCGGCCGCTCCAGCCAGCCGGCCAGGAGCTTGTGGGCCGCGCCGCCGTCGTCGATGCCGCGCTCGTGCGCTGCCTTCAGCACCGCCTTGCGCTCCGCTTCCTGCACGGTGCCGTCGGCCCACGCCACCCACACGAGCGGCACCATCGACACCGCCGTCATCGTGACGCCCGACAGTCCGAGCGCGAGCAGCTGATCGAGCACGACGTCGTCGGCGATCCCGCACGCGGCCCGCAGCTGGTCGCGCGTGTCCTTGCGCTCCAGCTCACCGCGGAGCGCCTCGATCTGGTCGCTCTGCAACCTGTGGAAGAACTCCTCCTCGAGGGTCTCCCTCCGCTCCTTGAGAAACTCTTTGCTCACGATCCCTCCTGCTCAGGTGGGCCGTCCTCGTCAGTGCTGCCCGCACCCGCTGCCTGCGCCTGACGTTTCTTATAGCGCGAGTGGCCGCGGCTCGAAGAGAAGGTGCGGGCCGGCGCCGCGCGCCCGAGCACGCCCGAGCACGCCGCGGAGACCGCCGCCCAGCGAGCGAGGACCAGGGGCGAGCGAGGACCAGCGGGGAGGGGCGGCCCAGGAGGGCACATGGAGGACATATAGATGAGGGGCCCGGAAACGGGTGGTCCCCCTGGGGGCAGATCCCGGGGCCCATTCGGTCCGATCCCGGCGCCGATCGGGTCCTGAAACAGCCCGGCACAACGGGCGGCCGGCCGGTGTTTAGTGATCATGCAGGGCGTCATTTCGGCATCAAAGCCCCAGGTAATGAGGCGTTAATCACAGGGCGCTTGACACTGCCCTGCTGGTTCGCCATGTTGGATAAATCTAACCCAGACGTAAGGGTAGGCTCTAAACACTGTTTGCTACCGTCGGAGGTTTGGGTCATGTCGCGCGTTCGCGAGCCCAGTGAGCACAGGTTCCGGTCCTACGTTGCCAACGTTGACCGCTTGCCGATTCTATCGCGGGAGGTCGAGCTCGAGCTCGCGCGACGGTATCGGGAGGAGGCCGACCAGGAGTCGGCGAACCAGCTGATCGAAGCGCATCTGCGCTCGGTCGTGAAGATGGCACGGAAGTACGCCGGGTACGGCATCCCGGTCTCGGAGCTCGTCGCGGAGGGAAACCTGGGGCTCATCGAGGCGGCTCGCCGCTTCGAGCCGGAGCGCCAGCTCCGCTTCTTCACCTACGCGCGGTACTGGATCCGCGCCTACATCCTGGCCTACGTGCTGCGCCAGTGGAGCATCGTCGACATGGGCACCAGCGCCCTGCAGTCGAAGATCTTCTTCCGCCTGCAGGCGGAGAAGGCGCGGCTGGACGCCGAGCTCGGCGACGACGCCCGCGTGGACACCACGCTGGCCGATCGCTTCCGCACCTCGGAGGACCACGTCCGCGCCTCGCTGTTCCGGCTGCGCGGTCGCGACACGTCGCTCGACGCACCGCTGGTCACCGACGGTCGCACCACGTTCCTGGATGTTCTGCCCGACGAGGCGGAGAGCCAGGAGCAGCGCGCCTCGCAGGCCGAGATGAGTCACCTCGTGCGCGAGGCGGTCGCCAACCTGTGGCCGCGGCTCGACGATCGCGAGCGCCAGATCGTCCACGAGCGCCTGCTGCCGGACGACGACGACTCGGCCGCCAGCCTGGCTCAGCTCGGACGGCGGATGGGCGTGACGCGCGAGCGCGTGCGCCAGATCGAGGTCGCGCTCAAGGCGAAGCTCCGCTGCGAGTTCCGCACGCTGTCGGGCGAGCAGACGCCGGCCCGCCCCTGTGGCGAGCAGTGTCCGTGCGCTGCGTGAGAAGGTGATCCCTGACGGGCGCCGTCGTCCTCGGCGGCGCCCGCGTCCACGCTCGAGGGTCTGCCCTTCTAGTTGACCCGGATCCAGCGCCACTTGCCGGGGCGGCGGATCTTCTCCTTGAGCGTCGAGAAGCCGATGTCGAGGCGGCCGGCCGCTTCGACTCGATCGCCGTTCGACACGGCGATGACGTACTGAACGTAGCGGCGCTCGAACGCCCGCCGCGCGTCGCGCAGCGGCCACGGCTTCTTGGCCGTGGCCAGCTCCTCGGCCAGCGCGTTCAAGTCGTCGATGAGCTTCTTCGCCTCCTGGCGCTTTGCCGCCATCTGATCCCCCTGTCGAGCCTTGGTCCCCGCCGCAACCTCGTTCCACCTTATCACCACTCGATCCCCCTCGGTCACTCCTTGCCGCGCGACGAGCCGTTCTTGCTCAGCTCCATGCCTTCGCGCCATCCGACCTCGGCGGCCAGTCTCCCGGCCATGCGAATCGTCTCGTTCGGGTCGGCCGCCCACTCGTCGGGTGAGGGCTCGGCGTCGCCGGCCGCCCGGCGTGTGCGGGCGGTGCGCGCCGTCGCGATGAGCAGCTCGGCGGTCGTGCGGCGGTCGCCGAGGATCTGCATCTCCTCGATTGCGCAGGCCCTGTAGCGCAGCGCGGCGGCGCGATCGCCGGCCTCCTCGCTGAGGTCGGCCATCACCGCGAACAGCCGGCCGCGCGCCCAAGGCCAGCCGCCCTGGGTCGCGAAGCTCAAGGCCTGGCCGGCCGCCTGTCTGGCCTCGGCCAGCCGCCCGGCCGCGGCCAGCCGCTCGGCCAGCGCGTGGCCGACTCGCCACAGGCGCTCCGGCCCGGTCGCCCGCTCCAGGCCCTCCCCCATGGTGAGGACGTCGATCGCCTGGACCAGCTCGCCGATGGCCTCGTCGGCCCGCCCCGAGCGCTCGAGCGCATGGGCCAGGTCGAGGTAGATCTGACACAGCGCCTCGCGATCGCCGGCGCGCAGGGCCGCCCCGGCCGCCACCTGCAGGCGAGCGGTGGCCGCGCGCGAGTCGCCGGCGGCCAGCTCGAGCATGGCGTGGGTGCGCTCGCCGAGCGCGCGCTGGCGATCGGTGCGGGCGTGGCGCTCGGCCTCCTCGAGCGCGCCGCTCGCGACCCGCGGGTCGCCGGCCAGGCGAAGCACCTCGGCCAGGTGGAGGAGCGCGTCGACCAGCTCGGCCGGGGCGCCGGGCACGCTGCGGGTCTCGAGCTCGCGCGCCATGGCGGCGGCCCGGCCGTACCAGCGGGCCGCGCCGCGGTCGTCGAAGCGGCGCACCGCGTCCGAGCCCGCCGCCATGTAGAAGCGATAGGCGCGCTTGATCTCGCCCGCCTGCTCGGCGTGATGGGCCAGGATCCCGGACGAGGCCTGGCTGGCCAGGGAGTCGAGCGCGCGCCGGTGCAGGCGCCGCCTGACGTCGGCCGGGGTGCAGGCCCACACGACGCTCGCCACCAGCTCCGACGGGATGGTCAGCGACGAGCTGTCGACCATGAGCAGACCCGTCTGCCACGACGGATCGGACAGCGCGACCAGCTCCTCGGGCGTGAGCGACGCCTCCACCACCCAGCGCGGCGCGACCGAGCCGTGCACCGCCACCGCCTGGAGCACGCGCCGGGCCGCCACGTCGAGCCGGTTGACCCGCACCGACACGAGGTCGACCAGCAGCGCCGGGACTCCGGCCGGGCTGTCGCCGCGCGCGATCCAGCCGGCCAGCTGCTCGAGCGCGGCCGGCGATCCGGCGGTCAGCGACGCGACCGTGGCCGGATCGGGGATGGCGTGCTCGCCGCCGACCAGCGCGGTGACCAGGTCGCGGGCCGGCCCCGAGTCGAGACCCGACAGCTGGATGACGCGGGCCGCGAAGTCGGGCATCTCGCGCGAGGTGATGAGGACGCGCACGCCGGTGGCGTCGCGCGTCGCCTCGATGAGGCTGCGCACGGCGTCGCGGCTGGGCTGGTCGAACTCGTCCCAGTCGACCAGGCAGTAGAGGATGCGCGGAAAGCGGCGCTGGGCAGCGGTGAGGACGCGCACGACCGCGGCCTGGGCCTCGCGCCGCCGCACCGCCAGCTCGAGCCCCTCGGCCGGGTTGCTGATGCCGAACACCTCGGCCAGGCCGGGCACGTCGCGGTCGGGCAGCCCGGCGCGCGCGACCGCGCGGCGCAGGAGGTTGAGGTCGAAGGGCGGCTCGAGCCCGAGCACGCCCTCGAGCAGGTGCAGGATGGGGTACCAGGAGCCGCACAGGCCGCTCGGGTCGGCGGCGGCGACGAAGCTCTTGGCCACCGGGGCCAGCCGCCGGCTGAGCTCGAGCGCGAGCCGCGCCTTGCCCACGCCGGTCGGGCCCACGATGGCGAGCGCGCCGCCGGCCGCGGCCTCCGCGTCGCCGGCGCGCACGAACGCGAGCGCGCTGTCGAGCTCGCCGGTGCGCCCCATGAACGGCGACGGCGCGGCGCGCGCCGGCGCGGCCAGCGGGGCCGTCATGCGGTCGGTGCGGCGCGGCGGCGGACCGACCGGGCGAGCCAGCGACTGCTGCTTGCCGGTGCCGGTGGCCATGGTCGTGCGCGGCGGCACCGGCCGGTGGGGCGAGAGCGTCGGCGTGCCGGCGGCGACGGCCGGCGGCAGACCGATCACCGTGCGCCCCGAGCGGGTGGTCTCCTGCGCGGCGCGGCTGCGCTCGCCGAGCACCGCCAGCAGCCGCGTGCGCATCTCGCCGGCGGACAACGGCCGGCGCTCGGGCACCTTCTCCAGCGCCGCGAGGACCAGCTCGCCGAGCGGGGCCGGGCACTGCGGGACGATCTGGTGCGGCGCGGCCGGCACCGCGTTGAGGTGGCCCTCGAGGATGACCGGCAGCGACGCGCCGGCAAACGGCGTGCGCCCGACCACCATCTCGTAGAGCAGGATGCCGACCGCGTAGAGGTCGGTGGCCGGCTGGATGAGGTCTCCGCGGATCTGCTCGGGCGCCATGTACTCGGCGGTGCCGACCAGGCGCGACTCGCGCACCGCGTGATCGAACAGGCGGGCCAGGCCGAAGTCGATCACCTTGGCGAAGTCGTCTCCCTCGCGCAGGCGGTCGACGATGACGTTCTCGGCGGTGAGGTCGCAGTGGACCACGCCGCACGCGTGCGCCTCGGCCAGCGCCGACAGCACCTGCGCGCCGATGATCGCGATCCGGTCGGTGGTGAGCGAGCCCTCCTCGATGAGGCTGGCGAGCGCGCGCCCGCGCAGGTGCTCCATGACCAGGAAGGGGATGCCGTGGCCGGTGATGCCGAAGTCGTAGATCGCCACCGCGTGCGGGTGGTTGATGCGGCTCGCGGCCATGGCCTCGGCGCGGAACCACTCGAAGCGCGTGGCGATGAGATCGCGGCGCAGGAGCTTGACCGCCACCGAGCGGCCGAGGCCGATCTGCTCCGCCTGGTACACCACGCCCATGCCGCCGCTGCCGAGGAGCGAGACCAGGCGATACTTGTCGGCGAGGGTGGTTCCCGCCAACTCGAGCAGCAGTTCCCTCGATCCGGTCATCTCAGCTGAGCGGCCAAACACCGCGATCGCATCCCAGCCCGTGATAGGGGTTACACGTCCGACAGGGCGCTGCGCTGGAACCTGGCGGGCAGTTGCGGCAGCGGCGCGAGCCAGTGTAGCGCGGCGCCCGGGCCGCGCCTACCTTCGGGTTGATGTCGCCCGACGATGAAGACGCCGCCGCCGGCGACGAGGGCGAGGAGATCGTCCGTCTGGAGATCGGCGACGAGCTCGACCTGCACACGTTCCAGCCGCGAGATGTGCGCTCGCTCGTGCCCGAGTACCTGGACGAGTGCGTGCGGCTCGGCCTGCGCGAGGTCCGCATCGTGCACGGAAAGGGACGCGGTGTGCTCCGCCGTGCGGTCCAGGCGGCCCTCGAACGACACCCTTGTGTCGTGGCGTACCGCCAAGCCGATGAGATTGCCGGAGGCTGGGGCGCCACCCTGGTGACGCTGGCTCCGGCTGACCCGGGAGGGGTCAGCCCGGCCAGTCGTCGGTAGGCGGGGCGAACGCGATCACCCGATCGCGCAGTTCTTGCGGCAGGCGGCGCCCGAGGATCTCGCGCACGTCGACCGGCCGGTAGAGCTGGCTGAAGTGCATGAGCACCACGGCCTCGTTGCGGAAGAGGTGGGCGCGCTCGATGAGCTCGTCGAGGTGGATGTGGCAACCGGCCCGCGCGTCGGCAAGCGGCTTGCGGCGGTCGAGGAAGGTGCACTCCAGCACCAAGACGCGGCTCTGGAGCACCTCCGGCTCGCGGTCGAGCACCACCGCGAGCGTGTCGGTCGCGTAGGCCAGCTCGAGCCGGTCGAACGCGCGCGTCACGGCCTCGCCGCGCTGGCGCCGCTCGGCGATCTCGCGCCCGCTCAACCCGCGCAGCCCGGGGAGGAGCTTGGCCACGCGGCGGACGAGCTGATAGCCGAGCGACGGCACCGGGTGATACGTGCGAAACGCGCGCACCACGAGGTCGCCGCGCAGGGCGATCTCGTCGCCCGGCCGCATCGGCACCAGGTCGACCGCGAGCTCGTAGCGCTGGAGCTTGCTCTGCGCGGCCAGCACCTCGGTCATCGGCTCGGCGATCTCGGCCGGCAGGAACACCCGCAGGGGGCGCGGGTGGCCGAACAGGGCGCGCGCGCCGAGCAGGGTGGACAGCGCGCCGGCGTGGTCGACGTGACCGTGGCTGAGAAACAGGTGGCGCGCGGCCGCCGCCGAGCGCAGCGGCCAGCCCACGTCGAACAGCGAGTCCAGCTCGGGCACGTGCAGCGAGGTGTAGATGCCGCCCAGGGACACACCGCGCAGCGTGAAGCCGCTCGTCCGCACCTCGGTCAGCACATGCAGAGGCTACTCGATGACGTGGGGCGGCGTGCGGGCGCCGAAGCCGCGGTTTTGCCGCGATCGGGCTCTGACGCGGCGTGCTACGGTAGCGTCGATGTTCTGGTATGTGTCGCTCGGCGTCGTCGGGGCGCTGGTGCTCCTGAGCGTGGCTTCGGCCACCACGCGCCGCCTCTGGCTGTTCGGGCTCTACGCGGCGAAGTACCTCGTCCTCCTCGCCGGCGACCGCATCGGGCTGCGCCGCATGCGCGCGCGCCTGATGGGACGCGACTACTTGCCGCTGACCGGCCCGCTCGCGCTGCGCCTGTTCTGCGAGGACATGGGGCCGACCTTCATCAAGTTCGGCCAGATCGTCGCCTCGTCGGCCGGCATGTTCCCCGCCCACTACACCCTCGAGTTCCAGAAGGTGCTCGACCGGGTGCGGTCGTTCCCGTTCCACCAGGTGACCGAGATCGTGCGCGAGGAGCTGGGCGATCGCGCCGCCGAGCTGGGCGAGATCGACCCCGAGCCGCTGGCCGCCGCGTCGATCGCGCAGGTCCACACCGCCACGCTGGCCGACGGCGAGCGGGTGGTGCTCAAGGTGCAGCGGCCGGGCATCCAGCGCCTCATCGCCGCCGACGTGCGCCTCATGAAGGCGGTGGCGCGCGTGGCGGCCCGCCTGTTCCCGCGGCGCACCGAGTTCATCAACCCGGTCGGCTTCGTGGCCGACTTCGCCGCCACGCTGCGCGAGGAGCTCGACTTCCGCAAGGAGGCCGAGAACCTCGACCGCTTCAACGACATCATGCGCGAGCTGGCCTACAAGGACGTGCGCGCGCCGGTGCCGAACTGGGCGCTGACCAGCGCGCGGCTCCTGGTCATGGAGCGGTTCATGGGCACGCGGGTCGACGATGAGGCCGGGATCCGCGGGCGCGGCCTCGACGGGGAGGAGAAGCTGGTGCACGGGCTGCGCGCCTGGTTCCAGTGCGTCGTCTACTACGGCTTCTTCCACGGCGACGTGCACGCCGGCAACCTCATGCTGCTCGACACGGGCGACCTGGGCTTCCTCGACTTCGGCATCGTGGGCCGCTTCGACGACCGCCAGCGCCGCCTGGTCACCGAGTACGTGGTGGCGTTCGCCACCGGCGACTACAAGACGCTGGCCCAGGTCATCGTCGAGATGGGCGGCGTGGCCGGCTCCGAGATCGACATGGCCAGGTTTCAGGCCGACCTCAAGCAGGCCTACAGCCCGCTCCTCACCCTGGCCTTCGGCGAGCTCAACTACGCCGACATGCTGCCCGGCATCAACAAGGTCGCGCGCGACCACCGCATGGTGATGCCGCGCGAGTTCATCCTCATCCTCAAGCAGATGCTCTACTTCGACCGCTACGCCAAGATCCTGGCCCCCAAGCTCAACGTGTTCTCCGATCCGCGCCTGGTCATGGGGCTCCTGCAGGACGTGCAGAAGGTGCGGGCCGAGAGCGCGGCCGCAGCCGGCCAGGCGGCCGGACGGGCATCGAGCGCGCGCGCGTGAGCATCGACCTCCCCGGGGCCGCCGCCGCGCTGCGCGTCGGAGCGCACGTCTCGATCGCCGGCGGCCTCGAGCGCGCGGTGGAGCGCGCGGTCCAGTCGGGCTGCGACGTCATCCAGGTCTTCACGCGGTCCAACCGCGAGTGGGCGGCGCGGGCGATCGCGCAGGGCGCGGCGGCGCGCTGGCGCGTCGCGCTGGCCCGGAGCGGCGTCGACGCGGCGATGGTGCACGGCTGCTACCTGGTCAACCTGGCCGCGCCGCGCGCGCTGGTGCGCCGGCGCTCCTACCGCGCGCTGTCCGACGAGCTCCGCCGCGCCGCGCTGCTCGGCATCCGCCACCTGGTCATCCACCCGGGCTCGCACGGCGGCGATGGCGATGCGGCCGGCGTGGCCCGCATCGCGGCCGCGCTCGACCGGCTGCACGACGAGCAGCCGGACAACCCGACCTCCATCCTGCTCGAGAACACGGCGGGGCAGGGCAACTCGGTCGGCCACCGGTTCGAGCACATGCGCGACATCCTCGGCGCCATGCGCGCGCCGGAGCGCGTCGGCCTCTGCATCGACACCTGCCACACGCTGGCCGCCGGCTACGACATCCGCACCACCGACGGCTGGGAGGCCACGTTCGAGCGCCTCGAGGCCGCGGTCGGCTGCGCGCGGGTGGCCGCCTTCCACGTCAACGACAGCAAGACGCCGCTCGGCTCGCGGGTCGACCGGCACGAGCACCTCGGCCGCGGATTCCTGGGCCTGAACGCGCTGCGCTGCCTGGTCAACGACCGGCGCTTCGCCGGCCTGCCCATGGTGATCGAGACGCCGAGGCCGAGCGAGCGGGCTGATCTCGTGAACCTGGCCATCCTGCGCGCGCTGGGCGGGCGCGCGCGGGTAGGTGCGCGTGCGCAGAGCCTCGCCGCCGAGCCCCTCGGCCCGGGCGCGAAGGGCATATGATGCGCCGATGCTCGCCTCGGCTCGCCGCGCACGGCCCGTCCTGGATCCGCGCCTGCCTTCTTGCCTTGCCGCCCTTGCCGCCGTCCTCGCGGCAGGATGCGGGCGGCCGCACGACGACGGCGGCGGCGGCGCGTCGGGAGGCAAGGCGGTGAGCGGCCCCGCGTCCGGCGAGGGCACGGCGCCCGCGGCCCGGTGGCCGGCCACCGACGACACGGTCCTGGAGCAGATCGCGGCGACCTACAGCTTCCGGCTGGGCGTGCCGGCCGGTGTGTGGGTGGCGCCCGACGGCAGCGCGGTCCTGTACCGGCGGTCGGGGCCGCGCTCCTTCGAGTCGGATCTCTACTCGTTCGACACCGCGACCGGGCACAGCAAGCGCCTGCTCTCGGCCCAGGAGCTGCTGCGCGGCTCGGCGGAGAACCTCTCGCCCGAGGAGAAGGCGCGGCGCGAGCGCCAGCGCATGGCCACCCGCGGCATCACGGCCTTCTCCGCCTCCGACGACGGCGCTCGACTGATCGTGCCGCTGTCGGGGCGCCTGTTCCTGATCGAGCGCGCCACCGGGGCCTTCCGCGAGCTGCCGACCCAGGGCAGCTCGATCGATCCGCAGATCTCGCCCGACGGAAAGCGCGTCGCGCTGGTGCAGGACGGCGACGTCTACGTCGTCGACACCGACGGCGGCGCGGCCCACCGCCTCACCACGCGCGCGTCGAAGGCCGTCGAGTACGGGGCCGCCGAGTTCGTGGCGCAGGAGGAGATGAGCCGCTTCCACGGCAGCTGGTGGTCGCCCGACAGCCGCTTGCTCGCCTATCAGAAGACCGACGCGAGCGATGTGGAGGTCCTCCACGTGGCCGACGCGACCCACCCGGAGCAGGCGCCGACGCCGTTCCGCTACCCGCGGCCCGGCCGGGCCAACGCCGACGTCGCGCTCGGCGTCGCCGCCGTCGACACCGGCAAGACGGTGTGGGTGCGCTGGGACAGCGCCGGCTATCCGTACCTGGCGACGGTCAAGTGGCCCAGGCACGGGCCGCTCACCATCGTCGTGCAGAACCGGGCGCAGAGCGAGGAGAAGGTGCTGGCGGTCGACCCCAGGAGCGGGCGCACCACCGAGCTCCTGACCGAGCGCGACGACGCGTGGCTCAACCTCGACCAGACCGTGCCGGAGTGGCTGCCCGACGGCAGCGGCTTCCTGTGGTCGAGCGAGCGCAGCGGCGCCTGGGAGCTGGAGCTGCGCGGCCGCGACGGCGCGCTGGTCCGCACGGTCATGCCGGGGGCGCTCGGCTACCGCAAGGTGGCCGGCGTGGAGCCGGACGGGCGCGCGGTCTGGGTCGAGGCGAGCGCCGATCCGCGCCAGTCGCACGTCTACCGGGTGCCGCTCGACGGCAGCGCGGCGGAGCGCATGACGCCGGACGAGGGCAGCCACGACATCGTGCGCGCCGACGACAGCGGCGTCTACGTGCTGGTGTCGAAGGACGGGAGCGGGGCGCAGCATCACCACGTGCGGCGCGCCGACGGCAGCGAGATCGGCCAGCTCGAGTCGGTGGCGGAGAAGCCCGCCCTGGTGCCGCAGCCGGAGCTGGTCACGGTCAAGGCCGGAGGCAGGGATTACCGAGCGGCGGTGGTGCGCCCGCGCCAGTTCGAGAAGGGGCGGCGCTACCCGGTCATCGTCTCGGTCTACGGCGGTCCGCACCAGAACATGGTCGTGCTCGACCCGCACCAGTACCTCACCGATCAGTGGTACGCCGACGCCGGCTTCATCGTGGTGCGCGCCGACGGACGCGGCACGCCCGGCCGCGGCCGCGCCTGGGAGCGGGCCATCCGCGGCGATCTGGTCAAGGTCGCGCTGGCCGATCAGGTGGCGGTGCTCCAGGCGCTGGCCGCCACCCGCCCGGAGATGGACCTCGGCCGCGTCGGCATCACCGGCTGGTCGTTCGGCGGCTACATGTCCGCCATGGCCGTGCTGCTGCGGCCGGACGTCTTCCGCGCCGGCGCGGCGGGCGCGCCGGTCACCGACTGGCGCGACTACGACACCCACTACACCGAGCGCTACATGGGCCTCCTGCCCCAGTCGGAGGCCGCCTACGACGCGGCCAGCGCGCTCACCTACGCGTCCAAGCTCGAGCGGCCGCTCCTGCTCGTGCACGGCACCACCGACGACAACGTCTACTTCACGCACAGCCTCAAGCTGACCCAGGCCCTGTTCCGGGCCGGCAAGCCGTTCGAGATGCTCCCGCTGGCCGGCTTCACGCACATGGTGCCCGACCCGGCGGTGAAGAAGGCGCTGCAGCACCGCATCCTGGAGTTCCTGCGCCGGAACCTGTGAGCGCCGCATGCGTCGTCACGACGCGGGGTGCGCATGCCCCGTTCGGGCCCGGCCGAGGCTCCGTGGCCGGTTCGTGCGGCGCCTCGTGGCGCGACCGCCCTTCTCGCCGAACGGACGGGGCGCGGCGCAACGCGTGCGCCTCGCTCGGGCCTTGCCGGCGGAAAAGTCGGTGATAACGTTTGCTCGATGAGCCGATCCGCCAGCCCAACGGAACACCGGCTGGCACAAAGCGCCAGCGCAGCGGCGCCCGTTCTTCTCGGCATCGGGGCGGCCGCGGCGGCGCTGGCGTGCGCCTGCAACGTCCCCCCCGGGCTCGACCGGCAGAGCGACTGGGAGGAGGCGCAGCCGGGTCTCTTCTCGATGGGGCCCTACATCGTCCTGGGCTCGGCGGGCACGGCATACGTGTCGCTCAAGGACGAGGGCATCCCGGCCCCCGTGGTCGACTGGTGGGTGCAGCCCGAGCAGGCGGACCGGGCCGGAGGGACCACGGCCGCGGCGCCGCCGCCGGGCGTGATGAAGAGCGTGACGGCGCGCCGCAACGAGGACATGTGGGTGGCGGAGCTGCGCCAGCTGCCGGTCGGGCCGGCCATCCGCTACCGCGTCCGCTCCGCCGTCGGCACGACGCCGGCATACCAGTTCCGCGTCGGGGTCGAGAAGGGCAAGCGCTTCCGCTTCGCCGTCTTCGGCGACACGCGCTCCGGGCACAGCGTCCACCGCTCGATCGTCGAGGCGCTGGATCGCGAGCAGGTCGACTTCACGGTCCACACGGGCGACATGGTGGAGCGCGGCGGCCGCCAGGACCAGTGGGCGCGCTTCTTCCAGATCGAGCGGCCCCTCCTGGTCGACACGCCGATGATGCCGCTGGTCGGCAACCACGACGTGTCCGGGCGCGACTACTTCCGCCACTACTTCCTGCACGCCCTGTGGGCCGGCAACGAGCACTACTTCGTGCGCGACTGGGGCCAGCTGCGCATCGTCGGGGTCGACAGCGGCGTCGAGTGCCGCGAGGGCTGCAGCCAGTACTTCTTCGCCGAGCGCGCGCTGGCCGAGGGCGAGCGCCAGGGCAAGCTCATGGTGATCGCGCTGCACTACCCGCCTTATTCGTCGGGCGAGCACGGATCGAGCGCCGACGTGCAGGGCCCCATCTCGACGCTGGCGCGCCGCCACGGCGTCGAGCTGGTGCTCACCGGCCACGATCACGACTACGAGCGCACCAAGCCGATCGACGGCACCACCTATGTGGTGACCGGATCGTCGGGCGCGCCGATCCGGCCGGTCACGCCGCGCTGGTTCACCGCCGAGGCGCGCACCGAGCCGCACTACGTCCTGGTCGACGTCGAGCCGCAGCGCCTCATCCTGCGCGCCGTCAACCTGGCCGGCGAGACGTTCGACACCGCGGTCATCGACGAGAATCCTCCCCACCGCTAGCTCGACTCGGAATTCGCACGGCGAGTCGGTCGGCGGGCCCGGAAGGTACCGTCGGGCGCCGCCCTCGGCCGCTTCCTCCGATCGCCGGCGGGCGGGGCGGCGAGCCCGGCAGAACGGAGCGGGCGCAGGGCGCGAGAGAGTCGCCCGGCGCTGTGGCCTGCGGGCCAGGCAGCGCTAAGCTGGGGCCATGGTCCTGGCCACCGGGCGCGCCGCGCTCCTGTCGTCGCTCGCGATCGCGCTCGCCGGCTGTGGCGGCGCCGGCCGCGCCGGACCCGCCAGGCCGGGCGCCGCCGCCCGCGCCAAGGCCCCGCCGCGCAGCCAGCCCGTGCGCCCGCCGCCGCGCGGCACCGCGCGCCCCATGACGTTCGCGTCGTGCGAGGCCCAGCCGTGCATGCGGCACAGCGGGCGCGGCCGCTACTACCAGTGCCTCAACGCCGGCGGCGGCCTCTGCTTCCACTACGGCGCCCCGTGCGAGCCGGCCGATCAGTGCATGCTCGACCAGGCCAGCGCCACGTACCGCAAGTGCCAGCGCGCCCGCAGCGGCGAGTGCCTCGAGTTCGGAGCCGCGTGCGAGCCCGGCAATCGCTGCGCCGCCGACCCCCGCGACGGCACCTACCATACCTGCGATCAGTTCGCCGACGGCAAGTGCCAGCACTTCGGCGCACCCTGCACGCCGAAGTAGCCCGCGGCCGGTCCGCGATCAGAGCCCCTGGATCTCCAGCCCGGAGGTCTGGGTCAGCGACATGGCGCGCTCGGTCTGGCCCTGGCGCACGACGAAGGAGACGTCGGTCTTGACCTCCTCGCGCATGCTGCCGGGCACCAGGCGGCGCAGATCGAGCTCGACCTCGCCCGCGGCCGAGCCGCGCAGCGAGACCACCTCGGCGCTGACCCCGTCGGGCAGGCCGGGCAGCGCCGCGCGCTGGCGGTCGGCCGATTGCACGGTCTGGGTGCGGAGCAGCGCGCGCGGACCGTCGATCGCGACCAGCTCAAAGTAGGTCTTCTCGCGCACGTTGATGCCGTCCTGGCTGACGATCTCGACCGCCTCCCACTTGGCGCCGGCGCCGATCGGCTCGGCCGGCAGCGGCACGACCATCTGCCCCATCGCCAGCCTGGCGCTGTTCAGGAACTCACCCAGCTCCTGGCCGATGCCGGCCGGATGCGCGAGCGTCAGATCGCCGGTCGTGCCGCGCGACTCGAGGACCAGGTGGCCGCTGGCGCCGACCAGCGTGTCCACCCCCTTGCGCATCTCGGCCAGGAGGCTGGGGTGCGCGTTGTCGGTGCTGGTCAGATCGGCGTCGGCGACGGTGAACTGGTACTTCACGCCCTTGTCGGCGCGCGCGCTGGTCACGTCGATGAGCAGGCGCAGCCCGGGCATCGTCACCGGCGGGACCGGGCTGCCCGGCACCTCCATCTTCATGGCGAGGCGCAGCGTGAGCGACAGCTTGCCGGCCGCGGTCGGTTCGGATGGATAGCGCAGCACCGCGCGCGGCTCGCGCCCGCTCTCGAGCAGGGTGAGCGTGACTGCGGGCGGAGCTGCGGGACCTTCACCGTCCCCGCAACCGGGAGCCGCCAGCGCGCCGCCGAGCGCCGCGCATCCCAGCGAGAATCCGACAGTCGCGAGCAGCCATCGGGCCCGGCGGCGGTGCGCGAACACCGGCAGATCCTACACGCGCACGCCGTTCATGGACGAATCCGCGCAGCGGTTGCGCCCTACAGTGCAGGAAGTCGGTCGCTTTGGCGATTTTCGAAAGTACGTTTCAATTCGTGCTTGACCGGATTGGATTTGACTTCTATTTTCAATTCTACGGGCCTGATCATGTTCGTCTGCCTCTGCCACGTCACCACCGACTCCGAGATCAGAAACGCCATCGACCACGGCGCCGCCACGGTCGACGAGATCGGTGAGCGCTGCGGAGCGGGCACGGGCTGCGGCGGCTGTCGGCCGATGATCCACGACATGCTGGAGGCGGCCGGTCGGGGATGCGATCGCGACCGCGACGGCGGCCGCTGCGCGGATTGCCCCCGCTCTCGAATCCCGGTAGCGTTGCCGCTCACCGCGGATTCGAGGGAAGCTGCATGAAGGGACACGCGAAGGTCATCGAGATCCTGAACGACCTCCTGACCAACGAGCTGACGTCGGTCAACCAGTACTTCGTGCACGCCAAGATGTGCGAGAACTGGGGCTACGAGCGGCTGGCCAAGAAGGTTCGCGAGGAGTCGATCGACGAGATGAAGCATGCCGATCGCATCATCGATCGCATCCTCTACCTCGAAGGAGTGCCCAACCTGCAGCGCCTGAACAAGGTCAACGTGGGTCAGAACGTGCACGAGCAGCTCCGCCTCGATCACGACCTCGAGCGCGGCGCGATCCAGACCCTGCAGACCACCATCGAGACCGTGCGCAGCCTGGGCGACTACGGCAGCTTCGAGCTGATGACCGACATCCTGGTCAGCGAGGAGGAGCACGCCGACTGGCTGGAGGCTCAGCTCGCTCAGATCGAGCAGGTCGGCGTGGAGAACTACCTGGCGCAGCAGATCCGCGGGTAGCGCGCGGCGTGCCGGCCGGCGCGGCGCTCGAGCCAGGCGCGCGACTCGGGGGGTGAAGTGCACCGGCTCGAATGACCCGTGGTGGATCGGTAACGGCGGCGCGGTCGGCGCGGTCGGCGCGGTCGGGCGCGCGTCGCATGCACTGCGCGGTCGGAACGGTATAAGCTCGCAAGTGATCGGCGACTGCCGGGGGGACGGGTCAGGCCGAAGTGAGGGCGCGCGCATGAGTCCAACCTTGCGAGTACTCCTGGTGGAGGACTCCGAGGACGACGCAGAGCTGCTGGTGCGCGAGCTGCGCCGCGGTGGCCACGACCCGAAATGGATCCGCGTCGACACCCGCGAGGCGCTCGAGTCCGCGCTGGATGGCGACGGCTGGGACGCCGTATTTGCCGACTATTCGATGCCGCGGTTCAGCGCCCCCGAGGCGTTCGCCATCATCAAGCGGCGAGGCCTCGATCTTCCCTTCATCATCGTGTCGGGAACCGTCGGCGAGGAGGCGGCGGTGGCGGCCATGAAGAGCGGGGTGCACGACTACCTGCTCAAGGACAAGCTGGCCCGCCTGGTCCCGGTGGTGGAGCGCGAGCTGCGCGAGGCGGCGGTGCGCGCCGAGCGGAGGAGGATCCAGGAGCAGCTCATGATCTCGGATCGCATGGCGTCGATGGGCACGCTGGCGGCCGGGGTCGCGCACGAGATCAACAACCCGCTGGCATCGGTCATGGCCAACCTGGAGCTGGCGGCCAACAGCGTGGCCGACCTGACCGGCCGGATCGGCCGGTCGGAGGAGATCGACGCGGTCGAGGAGGAGCTTCAAGATGCGCGCGAGGGAGCCGAGCGCATCCGCAACATCATCCGCGACCTCAAGATCTTCTCGCGCTCGGGCGAGGACCGCAAGGGACTGGTCGACGTCCAGCGCGTGCTCGAGTCGACCACGCGGATGGCGTGGAACGAGATCCGCCACCGCGCCCGCCTGGTGAAGAACTACACCACCGTGCCGCTGGTCGAGGCCAGCGAGGCTCAGCTGGGCCAGCTCTTCCTCAACCTGGTGGTCAACGCGGCGCAGGCCATCCCGGAGGGGGACGCCGACAACAACGAGGTCCGGGTGACCCTGGGCACCGACGCCGCCGGGATGGTGCTGGTCGAGGTGGCCGACACCGGGGCCGGCATCCCCCGCGAGGTGCAGGATCAGCTGTTCCGGCCCTTCTTCACCACCAAGCCGATCGGGGTGGGCACCGGCCTCGGCCTGGCCATCTGCCACCAGATCATCGCCAGCCTCGACGGCCGCATCGAGTTCCACTCCGAGATGAGCCGCGGCACCTCCTTCCGCGTGCTTCTGCCCCCGGCGCGCCTGGAGGCGCGCGACGCGCCGCGGCCCGACAACCTCGCCCAGCTGGCCGCGCGCCGCCGAGGGCGCGTCCTGGTGGTGGACGACGAGCCCCTCATCACCCGCACGGTGCAGCGGGCGCTGTCGAAGGACCACGACATCTTGGCGCTGTCGAGCGCCGAGGACGCGCTGGCGCACATCACCTCTGGAGAGCGCTTCGACGTGATCCTGTGCGATCTCATGATGCCGCAGATGACCGGCATGGACCTCCACACCGAGCTGCTGCGCATCGCCCAGGATCAGGCGGCGCGCATGATCTTCCTGACCGGCGGCGCATTCACCCCCCGCGCGCGCGCCTTCATCGACGAGACGAGGAACAAGCTGATCGAAAAACCATTCGACGCCATTCATCTGCGGGCGATCATCAACGCCCAGGTGAGATAGTCGACCGCCACGACCCGGGGGGGACATGGTTGAAGGTGAGGAAGAGGCCCGCGTCCTGCTGGTGGACGACGACGACAGCGTGCGCCGCGACTACTCGCGAGTGCTGCGGCGCGCCGGATGGCAGGTCGACACCGCGCAGGACGGCCGCGAGGCGATCGAGACGCTGGGCGGCACGCCCTACGGCGTGATCGTCAGCGACATCTCCATGCCCGGGCTGAGCGGGCTCGGGTTCCTGCGCGCGGTGCGCCAGCGCGACCTCGACGTGCCCGTGGTGCTCATGACCGGGTCGCCCGATCTGGAGAGCGCGGTCGAGGCGGTCGAGTACGGGGCGTTCCGCTACCTCATCAAGCCGGTGGCCCTCCCCGCGCTGACCGGGGCGGTGAAGAGCGCGATGCAGCTGTTCCGGCTGGCCCGGCTCAAGCGCGACGCGCTGGAGGCGATCGGCGCCGAGGGCAAGACCCTGGGCGACAGGCTCGCGCTCGAGACCCGCTTCGAGAGCGCGCTCGAGCTCATCTCGATGGAGTTCCAGCCAATCGTGAACTGGCCGGAGCGGCGCGTGTTCGGCTACGAGGCCCTTCTTCGCTCGACCGAGCCGGCCCTGACCGCGCCGGCCGACCTGCTCGACGCGGCCGAGCGGCTCGGCCGCGTGCACGACCTGGGGCGCGCGGTCCGGCGCGAGGTCGCGCGCGCGACCAGCCGCGCGCCGGACGGCGTGGCGCTGTTCGTCAACCTGCACGGCCTCGACCTGGACGACGACGAGCTCTACTCGAGCGCGTCGCCGCTGGCCCTCACCGCCTCGCGCGTGGTCCTCGAGATCACCGAGCGCTGGCCGCTCGACGGGGTGAAGGGCCTGGGCCGCCGCATCGCGCAGCTGCGCGACCTCGGCTTCCGCATCGCGCTCGACGATCTGGGGGCGGGCTACGCGGGGCTCAACACCTTCACCCAGCTCGAGCCCGACTTCGTCAAGCTCGACCGCGCGCTGGTCAGCGGCGTGAACGACAGCGCCCGCAAGCGCAGCGTGGTCCGCTCGATGCTCCGCCTGTGCGGCGACGAGCTCGGCATGCAGGTCGTGGGCGAGGGCGTCGAGACCGAGGCCGAGCGCGACGCGCTCGGGCTGGACGGCTGCGTCCTCCTGCAGGGCTATCTGTTTGCGCGGCCGGGCCGGCAGTTTCCGTCACCGGTCTGGTGACGGTCGGGTCGCAGCCGCGAGTCACTCGTCCGGCGGGCGCCCGACTCAGTATTCGCCCGGCGAGACCGTCGGCGGGCCCAGAACGTACCGTCGGGCGCGGCCCTGGGCCGCTTCCTCCGCCAGGTCGGGCGGCGAGGTCTCTCGCCGGCGCTGTCGGCGGGCGCGTGCGGTCGAGATCTGCATGGCGACCGCGGAGCCGGTGAGGAGGGACAGGATGGCCAGGTTTTCGGCCAGGCGGATGGCGCGAACCAGCATGCTGCCACCCTACCGGCCGCATGTTTCGAGTCGGTGACCCTGCGGCAAACTCGCGGCCCATTCCGTGCCGCAGGCCGCCATCGCGCGGGCGGACAGGAAATGGCCGATCAGCAGCGACGAACGTCTGCGGGCTGGCAGCGGAGGAGGGTGACGCTCGCCGCTGCTGATCGGACAAGAGGCTCGAAGGCACTGTTTCGGTGCAATGCACGGACCAGCACACCGCGGCGGTGTTGTCGCCAGTTAGGGAGGCGGCGGCGCGCGAACGGTGGGAGTTGTCGCTCCAGACCGGGGAAGACGAGCCTATGGCCCGAGATCCAGCCCGCTTCTTGTGCAAAAGGCGAGCACCTGTCTGCGCAAGAATGGGCGGCGTCCGATGCGCGAGAAGCTGGCCCTGGCGTTGCCGAGATCGCCGATCGCGCAGCTCGCCCGCGCGCGCAGCGCGTGGGCGGCCGGCCCGGCGCCGTGGCGCAGCGCCCGCTCGGCCATGACCAGGGCGCGGCGGTAGTCGGCCGCCCGCAGCGCGCGCTCTCCGTCGATGAGCTCGTCCCGCACGGAGCCGCTCGGCTCGGCGGACTCTGCATCGCCATCCGGGTCGGGCCGGGGGCGCTGACGCCTGGGCGTCTTGCCGGGCGACTCGGTGCCTGGAGTCTTCGCGCCTGCCGTCGGCGTGCCCGGAGGCTGCGTGCCCGGAGGCTGCGTGCCCGGAGGCTCCGCCACCGGAGTCTTCGCGTCGGCCGGCGGCCCCGGCGAGGGTGTGCCCGGCGGCGGTGCCGCGGACGATGTCCCCGGCGCTGGACCCGTGGCCGGTGTCTGTCCCGCCGCGGCCGCTCGCGGCGACGTGGCCTGCGCCGATACCGCCGCGTCGCGGTCGCTCGAGCGCGTGCCCAGCGCGATCGCCAGGCTCCCCATCGCCGCCGCCGCGACGGCGATCGCTGCCATCAGCCGCGCGGTGTTTCTCCGGACGCGGGGCCGAGCGCGCGGGTCGGTCGCGGCCTGGCTGCGCGGCTCGACGGGCCCTGCCGCCTCCGCCGACGGATGGGCTGGCGCCCCCTCCGCTGCCAACTCCGCGGCGGCTTCCGCCGGCGACTGGATGGCGGGCGCGAGCTCGCGCCGGCTCGAGTCGACCGTATGGGCCAGCGGGTCGGCCGGATCGGCCTCCACCGGGGCCGCCGGCGCGGGGGCCAGCGGCGAGCGGCGCAGCGTCGAGATCGACACGCCGGCCATCTGTTCGACGAACGAGACCACGTCGGGGAAGCGCTCGTCCTGCACCTTGGCCAGCGCGCGGTCCACCGCCTCGGCGACCCGGCGCGGCACGCCCGGCACCAGGCCGGCGAGCGGGGCCGGCGCCTCGTACACCACCTTGAACACCACCTCCGGCACGCTCTGCCCGGAGAAGGCGGGCCGCCCGGCGAGCATCTCGTACACGATCGCGCCCAGCGCGAACACGTCGGTGCGCTGGTCGACCGCCGCGTGGTTGCCGGTCGCCTGCTCCGGCGCCATGTACTGCGGCGTGCCCAGGATCGTCGAGTCGAGCGTCTTGATCGTCTGCGAGCCGCGGACCTTGGAGATGCCGAAGTCGAGCACCTTGACCACCTCGCCGCCGCCCTCGCCCTCGCCGTCGTCGCCGCGCCGGCACAGGAACACGTTCTGCGGCTTGAGGTCGCGGTGGACGACGGATTGACGGTGGGCGGCGGACAGCGCCGCGCCGATCTGCCCGGCGATGCGCATCGCGTTGTCGAGCGACACCGGCGCGCGGCGCATGCGGCTGTCGAGGCTCTCGCCGACCAGGAGCTCGAGCACGAGGTAGGGCTGGCCGCCCGGCAGAGAGTTGAAGTCGTGCACCTCGACGATGTTGGGGTGGCCGAGGCGCGACGCGATCTCCGCCTCGCGCCTGAAGCGGGCCAGCGCCTCCTGGTCGCCGGCGATGTCGGCGTGCAGGACCTTGATCGCGACCTTCTTGCCCGGCAGGCGCAGGTGGATGGCCTCCCAGACGGCCCCCATCCCGCCGCGCCCGAGCAAGCGCGTCACCCGATAGGTATCCGCCACGACCGATCCGACCGAGAGGACCGGGCCCGCCTGTTGCTGCGTGGTCATGAAGAGCACATGCGGCCGCGCCGGCGGCAGTATAATCCAGCCCCATGCGTGGCAGCGGCGCGGCTCTCTTCGGCGCCGCCGTGGCGCTTCTGGCGGCGGAGGCGATCGCGGCGGCGGATCCGCCGGCCATCGCAACCGGCAAGCGCCCGGTCCAGCGCCTGCCCGATGAGGTCGACATCACGCGGGTCAAGCCCGACATGGTCGTTCTCCACGACGGACACGGCCACTACCTGGCCCTGGTCGCGCTGCGCGAGATGGACATGACCTTCTACGGCGACGGGCGCACGTTCAACCAGCTGCGCGTGCTCAGCACCTTCTCGGACAGCAAGGTCGGAAACTCGATGCGCCGGTTCTGGTCGCCGATCTCGACCGACGCCGACATCATCCTCGACACCGGCGGCAACTGGACGGTGCGCTGCTCCGACCGCACCACGCCCATGGTGCCGCTCGCCGCGGCCCAGAAGGGCGAGGTGCTGTCGGCGGCGCGCTTCCTGCGGCCGTTCTGGAAGCGCCAGGCCCTCGGGCTCGCGCGCGACGATCGCGGCGTCTACTACTACGTCGACATGATCCGCGACGATCGCGGGCCGATGGAGCGGGCCAGCGACGCCAACCCGCCGCGCGGCTACCGCCTCTACGTCGGCCGCAAGGGGCGCATGAAGGAGCAGCGTTTGACCGACGCGGTGGAGGACAGCGGCGGGCTGGTGCTGTCGACCCGCGGCGGCGATCTGTCGATCCAGACCGAGGCGAAGGCGGCGGTGTTCTCGACGGGCAAGCGGCAGAGGCCGCTGGTCTACCTGCCGCTCGAGGACAACCTGCTGCTCATCTACCGCGACCTCGGCCTGTACGGGAAGCTCGGCGTCCCGTGCGACGACCTGTAGAGGGGGCGCCGCGGATCAGCGGTCGCGCGTGAAGTGGTCCTGGATGACCTGCGCCACGCAGCAGGTCAGCCGCCGCGCGGTCGGCAGGTGGAGGAACTCGTTGGGGCCGTGGGCATTGGATCCGGGCCCGAGCACGCCGGTGATGAGGAACTGCGCCTCCGGGAACTTCTCGCCCAGCATGCCCATGAACGGGATCGATCCACCCTCGCCCATGTACACGGTCGGCTTTCCGAAGTAGGCCCGCGACGCCGACTCGAGCGCCGCGCCCAGCCACGGGGCCACCGGCGGCGCGTTCCACCCGCTCGACCCCTCGCCGTGGACCAGCTCGACCAGCGCGCTGTAGGGCGGGTCGCTCTCGAGCAGGCTCTTGATCCGCCGCAGCGCGAGCCGCGCGTCCATGGTCGGCGGCAGGCGCAGGCTCAGCTTGACCGCCGTCTCCGGCCGCATCACGTTGCCCGCGTCCTCGATGGGCGGCAGGCCGGACGCGCCGGTGATGGCCAGCGCGGGCCGCCAGCTGCGGTTGAGGATGAGCTGCACCGGATCGTCGGTGACCGGCGAGACGCCGTCGAGCCACGGGAACTTCTCGAACACCTCGGGGCCGAGCGTCTCGGCGACCTGCTCGGCCTGGCGCACGCGCTCGGCCGGGATCTCGACGTGCAGGTCCTCGGGCAGGATGGCGCCGGTCTGCGCGTTCTCCAGCCGGTCGAGCACGGTGCGGAGCACGCGGAAGCTCGACGCCACGATGCCGCTGGCGTCGCCCGAGTGAACGCCCTCGCGCAGGAGCTGGACTCTCAAGTTTCCGGTCACCATGCCGCGCAGCGACGTGGTGCACCACAGCTGGTCATAGTTGCCGCAGCCGGAGTCGAGACAGACGATGAGGCTCGGCTTGCCTATCCGATCGGTCAGGTGATCGATGTAGGCGGGCAGGTCGATGCTGCCCGACTCCTCGCACGCCTCGATGAGCACGACGCAGCGCGCGTGCGGGATCTTCTGCTCGGCCAGCGCGCGCAGCGCGATCGTGGTGGCGAACGCGGCGTAACCGTCATCGGCCGAGCCGCGGCCGAAGAGCTTGTCGCCCCGCATGACCGGGTTCCACGGGCCGAGCCCCGACTCCCAGCCCACCATCTCGGGCTGCTTGTCCAGGTGTCCGTAGAGCAGGATGGTGTCGGCGGCTCCCGCCGGGTCGCTGGCGGCCAGCTCCATGTAGATGAGAGGAGTGCGCCCCTCGAGGCGAAGGACCTCGATCTGCGTGCCCGTCGGCGCGTGGCGGCGGCACCATGTCTCGATCAGCTCGACCGCGCGCTCCATGTGCCCGTGCTCGCGCCACTGCGCGTCGAACATCGGCGACTTGTTCGGGATGCGGATGTAGTCGATCAGCGCCGGCACCGCGGACTCGCTCCACGTGCTGTCCACGCTGGCGACCAGGCGGCCGGGATCCAGCCGGGAGGCGTCGAGGGTTCGAGGTTTGCTCACGGTTGCGTGAGCATAAACGAAGACGCTGCGCACCGCTCGCTCGCGCGCGACCCCTTGCGTCATCTGGTAACCTATTTCCGAGGATGCCAGGCGAGGACAAGCGAGGCGCCCCCAAGCGCCAGGAGAGCGTCGACGTCAAGGAGCGCGCGCGCACTCGACGCCCACCGATGTACAAGGTACTGCTGCACAACGACGACTACACGACCAAGGAGTTCGTCGTCATGGTGCTGCAGGCCGTCTTCCACCTGGGCGAGGTTGACGCCAACCGGATCATGATGCACGTGCACGAGAACGGGATCGGTGTGGCTGGTGTGTACCCATACGAGATCGCGGAGACCAAGATCGCAAAGACGCTGCAGCTGGCCCGCCGCTACGAGTACCCGCTGCAGCTGAGCATGGAGCCCGAGTAGTGCTTTCTCCCGAACTGCAGCAAAC
Source organism: Kofleriaceae bacterium (assembly GCA_035262925.1). Taxonomy (GTDB): domain Bacteria; phylum Myxococcota_A; class Polyangia; order Haliangiales; family Haliangiaceae; genus DATFRY01. The sequence continues at coordinate 34,519 of DATFRY010000335.1, forward strand.
CCTTCAGCGCGCCGTCGAGGACGTGCGCACCAGGCGGCACGAGTTCCTGCTTCTCGAGCACCTGTTGCTCGCGATGCTCGACGATCCGGGTGTGGTGAACATCATCCGCCACTGCGGCGGAGACCTGCGCAAGCTGCGGGTCGACCTCGAGTCGTTCCTGACCGAGAAGGTCGAGGCGTTGCCCGACGACTCCGACGCCATGCCGGAGCAGACGCTCGGCTTCCAGCGCGTCCTGCAGCGGGCGCTCATGCACGCGCAGGGCGCGGAGCGCGACACCGTCACCAACGGCAATCTCCTGGTCGCGATGTTCCGCGAGCGCGATTCGTACGCCGTCTATCTGCTCGAGAAGCAGGGCATCACCCGCTTCGACGTCATCAATTACATCAGCCACGGCATCTCGAAGGTGGACGCGGGCAGCGCCCGCCCCACCGCGCGGCCCGCCCAGGGCGGCGCCGACCTCGGCATGGAAGACGAGCCGGCCATCACGCGGCCGCTCGAGCAGTTCACCACCGACCTGGTCCAGCGCGCGGCGGACGGAAAGATCGATCCGCTGGTCGGGCGCGAGTCGGAGCTGGAGCGGGCCGTCCAGGTCCTTTGCCGCCGGCGCAAGAACAACCCGCTCCTGGTCGGCGAGCCCGGCGTGGGCAAGACCGCCATCGCCGAGGGCCTGGCGCTGCGCATCCACGAGGGCAAGGTGCCGCGGCCGCTGGCCCAGGCGCGCATCTACGCCCTCGACATGACCGCGGTGCTGGCCGGCACCCGCTACCGCGGCGACTTCGAGGAGCGGCTCAAGGCGGTCATCAAGGAGCTCATCGACAACAAGGAGGCGATCCTGTTCATCGACGAGATCCACACCATCGTCGGGGCGGGCGCCACCGCGGGCGGCACCATGGACGCGGCCAACATCCTCAAGCCGGCGCTGGCGTCGGGCGAGCTGCGCTGCATCGGGTCGACCACCTACAAGGACTACAAGAGCGCGTTCGAGCGCGACCGCGCGCTGGCCCGCCGCTTCCAGCGCATCGACATCACCGAGCCCAGCGTGGGCGAGGCGATCGAGATCCTGTTCGGGCTCAAGCCCCACTACGAGAAGCACCACGGGGTCGAGTACACCGACGCGTCGATCGAGGCGGCGGCAAATCTATCGTCGCGCCACATCACCGGGGCGCACCTGCCCGACAAGGCGATCGACGTCATCGACGAGGCGGGGGCGCGCGCGCGCCTGTCGGCGGAGGCCGAGGAGCGGGTCACCATCGTGCCGCTCGACATCGAGGCGGTGGTGGCCAGGATGGCCCGCATCCCGCCGCGCACGGTGTCGTCGAGCGACAAGGAGAAGCTGGGCACCCTGGAGCAGGACCTCAAGCGGGTCATCTTCGGCCAGGATCCGGCGGTGCAGCAGCTGGCGCGCGCGATCAAGATGGCGCGGGCAGGGCTGGGCCGGCCGGAGAAGCCGACCGGCAGCTTCCTGTTCGCCGGACCGACGGGCGTGGGCAAGACCGAGCTGGCCAAGCAGCTCGCCGCGGTCCTCGGTGTCGAGTTCCTGCGCTACGACATGAGCGAGTACATGGAGAAGCACACCGTGTCGCGCCTCATCGGCGCGCCGCCGGGCTACGTCGGCTTCGATCAGGGCGGGCTGCTCACCGACGCGATCAACAAGAACCCCTACTCGGTGGTGGTGCTCGACGAGATCGAGAAGGCGCACCCGGACCTGTACAACATCCTGCTCCAGGTGATGGACCACGCCACGCTGACCGACAACAACGGGCGCAAGGCCGACTTCCGCAACGTCATCCTCATCATGACGACCAACGCGGGCAGCCGCGAGATGGCGGCGGCGCGCATCGGCTTCGGGGAGGGCGGGCCGGACGGCTCGGGCGGCGGCAAGAAGGCGCTCGAGCGCGTGTTCTCGCCCGAGTTCAGGAACCGGCTGGACGCGACCATCTTCTTCGACTCGCTGAGCCGCGAGGTGGTGCGCCGGGTGGTGGACAAGTTCCTCGACGAGATCGACGGGCAGCTGGCCGAGCGGCGCGTGCAGCTCGAGGTCACCGACGCGGCCAAGGAGTGGTTCGCCGAGCACGGCTACGACAAGACCTTCGGCGCCCGGCCCATGGCCCGGCTCATCCAGGACAAGCTCAAGGTCGCGCTGGCCGACGAGCTCCTGTTCGGCAAGCTGGAGCAGGGCGGAACGGCCCGCGTGGACGTGGCCGACGGCGAGATCGCGATCGCCGTGGTCGCCTCCGAACCGGTCGAGCCGGCCACGCCCGTCGAGCCGGTCAAGCCGGTCAAGCTGCCGAACTAGCGCCCGAGATCCGAGAAAGTGGGGCGAACCCGTGGCCGTCCTGGCGGCCCCGCGTTTGGTGGTTTCGGGCCTGAATGGTGCTTCGACGCAGTGGGCGTCGGGATTTGCGGGCATCCGGGGCTCGACAGCGCCTGCAGGCGCGGCCGATAGTGGGCTTTTGCTCGATCGCCGCCGTCTGCAGGAGGTCTCATGTCCAGCTGTCTTCGACTCTGTGGTCTTGCCGCCTGCGCGGCGCTTCTCGGGGCCCTCCCCGCGTGCGGCGGTGACGACGACGGCATCAGCGTGCCCGACTCCGGCAGCGGCTCGGCCGGCGACGCGTCGGCCGGCTGCCCGGTCGAAGCGACGGTCGGGCCGTTCGATCCGCTCGAGATGGAGGCGATCCACTTCACGCAGCCGCCGGCCGACGAGGGCGGGGAGCCGGATCCGTCGGTGCGCGCCATCAGCGCGCTCGGCCGCATCGACGGGGGTGACGGCCCGCCGGCCGACCTCCTGTTCATCGAGCTGTGGGACGGCTTCGGCGCCTTCAGCGGCGGACAGCTCGGGCCCGGCGACTTCACCATCGCGGGCGACGAGACGAACCTGGCCGACTGCGGCGTCTGCATCTACGCCCTCGGCGACGCGGTCCCGGGGTCGGACCGGATCGACTTCGCCAAGCAGTACATCGCGACCAGCGGGACGGTCACCGTCGACGCGGCCGGGACCCGCGCGGGCAACGACATCAACGGCAACTTCACCGGCAGCCTCAGCGGCCTCACCATGATCGAGATCGACCAGGCCACCGGCGAACCTGTGTCCGGCGGCTGCGAGACCGCGATCCAGAGCGTGAGCTGGGACGCCCCCATCCAGAACGGCGACATGCAGCAGCCTCCGCCCGACGGCGACGGCGGCCCCGCCCCGGTCGACGCCGGCGTGTTCTAGGCGCTTCTGGTTCAGGCCGGCTCGTGCCGGCTTCTGGTCGCTTCTAGTCGGCGTCGCCCATCAGGGTGTCGCCGACGGAGAAGTAGCGCGCCTGCGGGTGGGCGAAGTACAGGCCGGCCACCGATGACGGCGGCAGGATGGCGCAGCTCTCGGACAGCGTCATCCCGGCCCGCTCGGTGGCGCCGAGCAAGGCGAAGAGCTGCGCCTTGGGCGCGTGGTCGGGGCATGCGGGGTAGCCGAAAGCGGGGCGGATGCCGCGGTAGCGCTCGGCCAGGAGGTCCTCGAGGGAGAGCTTCTCGCCCGCGCCGTAGCCCCAGTCGGCGCGCGCGCGGCGGTGCAGGTACTCGGCGAAGGCCTCGGCCAGGCGGTCGGCCAGCGCCTTGGCCATGATGGACTGGTAGTCGTCGTGGTCGGCCTCGAACTCGGCGAGCAGCGCCTCGAGGCCGTGGCCGGTGGTGACCGCGAAGCCGCCCACGTGATCGCGGAGCCCGCTCGAGAGCGGGGCGACGAAGTCTGCCAGGGACAGCGCGGTGGCCGCGTCGTGGCGCTGGCGCGGCATGGCGAAGCGCATGGTCTCGGCGGCGCGCGCCGCGTCGTTGTAGAGCACGATGTCGTCGCCCTCGCCGCTGGCCGGGAAGAAGCCGTAGGCGCCCCGCGCGCGCACGCGGCCCTCGCGCACGATGCGCTCGAGCAGCCGCTGCCCGTCGGCGTGGAGCTCCGCGGCGCGCTCGCCCCAGCGCGGATCGCGCAAGATCTTGGGATAGGTGCCCTTGAGCTCCCAGGCGTGGAAGAAGGGCGTCCAGTCGATGAAGGGGACCAGCTCGTCCAGGGCGGGCTCGACCGTGCGCGGGCCGATGAACGACGGCTGCGGCACGTCCTCGGCCCGCCACTCGATGCGCAGCGCGCGCCGGCGCGCCTCGTCGGGGGCGAGGCGCACGCGGCCGCGCTCGCGCGCCGCGTACTGCTCGCGCGCGCGCGCCTGCAGGGCGGCGGTCTCGGCGGCGAACGCGGGGCGCGCGCTGTCGCTCAGCACGCGGCCCATCACGCCGACCGCGCGCGACGCGTCCTGCACGTGCACGGTCAGGCCGGGGTAGGCGGGCGCGATCTTGACCGCGGTGTGCTTGCTCGAGGTGGTGGCCCCGCCGATGAGGAGCGGCGTCTCGAAGCCGCGCCGGGTCATCTCGCCCGCCACGTGCACCATCTGATCGAGCGACGGCGTGATGAGGCCCGACAGGCCGACCACGTCGGCCCCCTCCGCCTCGGCGCGGTCGAGGATGTCCTGGGCCGGCACCATGACGCCGAGGTCGATGACCCGGTAG
>DATFRY010000336.1:0-15793 GCA_035262925.1 Kofleriaceae bacterium
CGGCGGCGTGTCGTTCTTCCAGCGCCGCGAGATCAAGGACGTGCGGGCCTACCTGCGCCTGGTCCTCAACCCGGCGTCCGACTCATGCTTCGAGCGGGTGGTCAACGTGCCGGCGCGCGGCATCGGCGACACCACCGTCGAGCGGGTGCGCGCCCACGCGCGGCTGGCCGGCATGGGCCTGCTCGACGCGGCCCGCAGCTGCTCGCACGGCGCGGTGGCCGCGCTCAAGCCGTCGGCGCGCAAGAAGCTGGCCGCGTTCGTCGACATCATCGACGGCCTGCGCGAGGTGCAGGCGGCCGGCGCGTCGGTGTCGGAGCTCATCATCCAGGCGGTCGAGCGCTCGGGCTACCGCGAGCGCCTGGCCATCGAGGACACGCCCGACTCGCGCGACCGCCTCGGCAACCTGGGCGAGCTGGTCAGCATGGCGGCCGACTTCGACGACCAGACCGAGACCGGCGAGGGGCGCGGGGGCCTGTCGGAGTTCGAGGAGCGCATCTCGCTGGCCTCGGCGCTCGACGAGGAGGACGGGCGCGGCACCACGCTCACGCTCATGACCATCCACGCGGCCAAGGGCCTCGAGTTCCCGGTCGTGTTCGTGTGCGGCATGGAGGACGGGCTGTTTCCGTCCTTGCGCCCGCGCGAGATGGAGGACGAGCGCAAGAGCCTGGAGGAGGAGCGGCGCCTGGCCTACGTGGCCTTCACCCGGGCCAAGCAGCGGCTGATCCTGACCAGCGCGCGCGTCCGCCGGCAGTGGGCCGAGGTCAAGATGAACCGCCCGTCGCGCTTCCTCGACGACATCCCGTCCCACCACATGGCCGTGCGCGTCCAGCAGGCGGCGCCACGCCTGCCGCCCGGGCACCTTGTACGCGCGCCGCGGCCGGCCCGCATGGGCGCGCCGCGCGACGAGTACGATCAGCGCTCGGAGTTCGGCGACGGCGACGACGTGCCGGTCATCCGCATCGACAGCGACCAGCTGGCGCCCGGCGACCACTTCCCGGCCGGCAGCAGGGTGCGCCACGACTCGTTCGGGACCGGCCGGGTCCTCGAGTCGCGCGGCTCCGGGCGCGACCGCAAGCTCCTGATCGACTTCCCCGAGGTGGGCCTCAAGACGGTGCTCGCGCGCTTCGTGGAGCCGGCCGCGTGAGGCCGGCCGCCGCGCTTCGCCCCGGCGTCACTTCGCCTTCGATGCGTCGACGTAGGCCACCCGCAGGTCGTAGAGAACGCTGCGCATGAGCTTCTCCTCCGACTCGTCGAGGTTGCCGCGGGTCTTCTCCTCGAGCATGGTGAGCATGTCGATCGCCTGCTTGGCGGCGGGCAGATCGCGCATCACCCCTTCGCTGTCCGGACGCGGGAGCTGGCCGAGGTGGACCATCGCGGTCGAGGCCAGGGACAGGACGAACGTCGAAAAGTCGAGCGGCGGCAGGGCCTGAGGCGCCTCCTCGTCGCTCGCAGGTGGCGCGGTGGGTGGGTTCTCTTTCACGCCGACCATCCTAGCAGCGACGCCCGAAAACGGCTATGTTTCAGAGGTTTAGCACCTCGCTCGGGGGATGAGGCCAGGGAATTCGGGCGTCTCCCTCGCGGTTAGCACTCAGGTGGTGGAGATTCCAGCACGATGCAGGCGTCCCAGGACGTAAAAGCGATCAACGCGCTCGTCGAGCAGGAGAGCGCCTTCGTCGACAACATCCTCGGTGAGGTGGCCAAGGTCATCGTCGGCCAGCGCCACATGATCGAGCGGCTGATGATCGGCCTGCTGTGCAACGGCCACTGCCTCATCGAGGGCGTGCCCGGGCTGGCCAAGACGCTGACGGTCAAGACCCTGGGTCAGACCCTGGACGCCAGCTTCGCCCGCATCCAGTTCACGCCCGATCTCCTGCCGGCCGACATCACCGGCACCACCATCTACAACATGCAGACGGCCCAGTTCACCCAGAAGAAGGGGCCGATCTTCGCCAACCTGGTGCTGGCCGACGAGATCAACCGCGCCCCGGCCAAGGTTCAGTCGGCGCTGCTCGAGGCGATGCAGGAGCGGCAGGTCACCATCGGCGACGTGACCGAGCGCCTGCCGGATCCGTTCCTGGTCATGGCCACGCAGAACCCGATCGAGCAGGAGGGCACCTACGCGCTGCCCGAGGCCCAGCTCGACCGCTTCATGCTCATGATCAAGGTCGGCTACCCCAACAAGGGGGAGGAGCGGCAGATCATGGACCTCATGACCTCGCCGGTCATCGCCAGCGCCGGGCAGGTCTCGTCGCTCGAGCAGGTGCGATCGGCGCGGCGCGTGGTGGGCCAGATCTACATCGACGACACCATCCGCGAGTACATCGTCGACGTGGTGCACGCCACGCGCGACCCGCGCGCCTACGGCCTGGGCGAGCTGGCGCCGCTGGTCGAGTACGGCGCGTCGCCGCGCGCGTCGATCTACCTGGCCATGGCATCGCGCGCGCACGCCTTCCTGCGCCACCGCGGCTACGTCAGCCCGGAGGACGTGAAGGCGGTCGGGCAGGACATCCTGCGCCACCGCATCGTCTTGACCTACGAGGCCGAGGCCGAGGAGATCTCGAGCGAGGACGTGATCCGGCGCCTGTTCGAGCACGTCGAGGTGCCCTGACCGGCGAGGAGCGTGGTCGGTGATCCCCCGCGAGCTCTTGAAGAAGATCCGGAAGATCGAGATCTACACCAACCGGCTCGTCAACAACCAGCTCGCCGGACAGTATCACTCGGTGTTCAAGGGCCGCGGCATGGCCTTCTCGGAGGTGCGGCAGTACGTGCCGGGCGACGACGTGCGCGCCATCGACTGGAACGTGTCGGCCCGCATGAACGACCCGCACGTCAAGCTCTTCACCGAGGAGCGCGACCGCACGGTCAATCTGCTCATCGACATGAGCGCGTCGGGCCTGTTCGGCTCGCACCTGCAGGCCAAGCGCGACGTGGCGGCCGAGATCGCCGCGCTGGTCGCGTTCTCGGCCATCAAGAACGACGACCGGGTCGGGCTCATCGTCTTCACCGATCGGGTCGAGTCGTACGTGCCGCCCAAGAAGGGCAAGAAGCACGTCCTGCGCGTGGTGCGCGAGATCCTGAGCTTCCAGCCCAGCTCGCCGCGCACCAACCTGGCCGCGGGGCTCGAGTACCTGGGCAAGGTGGGGCGGCGCAAGTCGGTCGCCTTCCTGGTGTCCGACTTTCTGGCCCATGGCTGGGAGCGGCCGCTGCAGATGGCCAACCGGCGGCATGACATGGTCCCGGTCGTCATCACCGATCCGATGGAGGAGGCGCTGCCCAGCGTCGGGCTCATGACCTTCGAGGACGTGGAGACGGGCGAGGTCGCCGAGTTCGACACCTCCGGGTCGGAGGCGGAGCTGTTTCGCCAGTACGTGGCCCGCCAGCGCTTCCTGCGCGAGCAGGCGCTGCGCCGGCTCAAGATGGACGTGGTCAACGTCCGGACCGATCGGCCCTACGTCGACGCGCTGGTGCAGTTCTTCCGCGCGCGCGCCAGGAGGATGCACCTGGTATGAGGCGGGCGCGGCACGGCGCGGCGATCGCGGTCGGGCTGGCGCTGGCGCTGGCCGGGACGGCGCGCGCGCAGCCGGGCTCGCGCGGCCCGGGCACCGGCCCGGCTGCCCCGGGGTCGGGCCAGGCCGGCCCGGGCACGACGACGCCGATCCCGCCGAGCTTGCTCGACGCCGAGCCGCCGACGGTGTCCGCCGCGGCCAGCAGCAAGGACGTCGTGCTCGGCGCCACGTTCTATCTCTTCGTGCGCGTCGTCTATCAGCCGGGCGTGCAGGTCAACCTGCCGGCCTCGCTCCAGCTGGGCGGCGCCTTCGAGGAGTCGGCGCGCACCGACTCCACCCACGTCAACGCCGACGGCACCATCACCCGCGACTTCGAGGTGGCCCTGCTCGCCTTCGAGGTCGGCGACCTGGTCATCCCGCCCATCCCGGTGACCTACGCCGCGCACGGCCGCGCCCACGAGGTCGTGACCGACCCGGTGCCGGTCCAGGTCAAGAGCTTCATCGGCGACGGCGAGAACAAGCTGCGCGACATCGCCGGCCCGGTCGCGCTGGAGCGCCGCGACCTGACGCTGGTCTATGTCGGCGGCGGCGCGCTCGCGACCCTCCTGGTCGCGCTCGTCCTCTACCTCGTCCGCCGCGCCTGGCACCGCCGCCGCCGCGCGGTCCTCGCCCGCCTGCCCGAGGCGGTCCAGCGATCGGCCCACGAGGACGCGCTCGCCCGGCTGGACGATCTCGAGGCCTCGGGCGCGCTCGACGCCGGCGATCTCAAGCCGGTCTACCTCGCGATGTCCGAGATCCTGCGCGAGTACATCGGCCGCCGCTTCGGCTTCCCCGCCCTGGACCTCACCACCTTCGAGATCCGGCGCGAGCTCACCACCCGCCCGGGCGGACCGGCCGCCGCCGACCTCGTGTCCGGCTGGCTCGAGCGGGCCGACCTGGTCAAGTTCGCCGGCTACGAGGCCAGCGCCGACGAGGCGCGCCAGGCCCTGTACGACGCCCGCATCTTCATCGATCGCACGCTGCCCGGCGGCGAGGCCGCAGGCGCCGCCGCGGCGCCGCCGCCGATGTCCGCCGAGGGGGCCGCGTGAGGAGGCCGCCGCCCTCCGATCCGTATCGCGGCGCGGGCGGGGGCCCGCCGGTCGGGCCGCGCGGGCCCGCGCATGCGCCTCCCGACCCGGGCCCGCGGCGCGCGAGCGGCCGCCGCCGCGAGCAGACGCTCATCGCCTGGGTCCTCCTCTTCATCGTCGCCGGCAGCACCGCGCTGTTCATGTGGGGCGACCTCGACAAGCAGCGCATCGGTGAGGAGCTGGAGTGGCGCCACCCGTGGGCGCTCGTGCTCCTCTTCGCCTGTCCGCTCATCGCCTGGGTGCAGTTCCACCTGCGCCGCCGTCGCGCGGCCGCCTTCTCGTTCTCGCGCGTGCAAGAGCTCGGGCTGGCCCGCCCGGGCTGGGCCGCGCGCCTGAGCGCGCTGCCGGCGGTCTGCCGCATCGTCGCGATCGGGCTCATCGCCGTGGCGCTGGCCCGGCCGCAGACCTATCGCGAGGAGGAGCGCACGGTCGAGGGCATCGACATCATGCTGGTCCTCGATCTCTCCAAGTCGATGCAGGAGACCGACCTGCGCCTCAACCGGCTCGACGCCGGCCAGCGGGTCATCCGCGGCTTCATCTCGCGGCGCGACAGCGACCGCATCGGCCTGGTCGTGTTCGCGCGCGAGGCGCTGCTCCAGTGCCCGCTCACCACCGACTATCGCTCTCTCGACCAGGTGGTGGCCGACCTGGCCATCGGCGACGTGCCCGAGCTGGGCACCGCGATCGGCGACGCGCTCGGCCTGTCCCTGGCCCAGCTGCGGCGCTCGCAGGCGCGCTCCCGGATCGTCATCCTGGTCTCCGACGGCGACTCCAACGTGGCCTACAAGATGGACCCCGACGAGGCCACCAAGCTGGCGGTCGACATGGGCATCCACGTGTTCACGGTGCTGGTCGGGCGCGAGGAGAGCCGCTTCCCGTTCGGCTCGACCCAGTACGCGGTCAACCCGGAGCTGCTCAAGTCCATCGCGCGCGAGACCGGCGGGCAGTACTTCCACGCCGGCGACGACGACGCGCTCGAGGCCAGCTTCGAGGCCATCCGCGCCACGCTCGAGAAGAGCGAGGTCAAGGTGGTGGGGCGTACGCCCGACAAGGAGCTCTACGGCCACTTCGTGCTCGGCGCCGCCGCGCTCCTCCTGCTCGAGTTCATCATGGGCCTGACGCGGTGGCGGAGGTTCCCGTGAGCGAGCTGTTCGGCCGGCCCGGCTGGGCGATCGTCGCCGCCGTCACCCTGGTCGGCTTGACCCTGGTCTACGCCCTCGAGTTCACGCGCCGCCGCCGCATGCTCGACCGCATCGGCTACTCGCCGATGCTGCAGCGGATGATGGCGTCCCTGTCGCCGCGTCGCCGCGTCATCCGGGCCGCGTTCTTCACGCTCGGCGCCACCGGCGTGGTGGTGGCGGCCGCCCACCCGCTCGGCTCCGGCGAGAAGCGCTGGCGGCAGCGCGGCATCGACATCGCCGTGGTGATGGACTACTCGAAGTCGATGCTGGCCAAGGACGTGTATCCGACGCGCCTCGAGCGCATGGAGCGCGAGGTCAGCGACCTCATCGATCGGCTGAAGTCGGACCGGATCGCCCCGGTCGTGTTCGCCGGCGCCGCGGCCCACTTCCCGCTCACGCACGACCACGAGGCGGCGCGCGCGCTCTACGGCAGCATCACGCCGGCCGACCTGCCGCCCGGGTCGGACATCGGCGAGGCGCTCCTGGTCGCGCGCTGCCTGCTCAGGCCGGACGTGACCGAGGGAGAGTGCCAGCGCGTGGGCGGACGCGGGCGCGGCGGCGACCCGCTCTCGGTCGAGCCGGGCTGGGGCGGGGCCCCGCGCGGGCAGAAGCCCGACAAGCGACCGCGGCCGGAGATCGCGGGCGAGGAGGACCGCGCGCGCGCCATCGTCCTGTTCAGCGACGGCGAGGACACCGAGCAGGGGGCGCGCGCCCAGGTGCAGGAGGCGGTGCGGCTCGGCATCGACGTCTACGTGGTCGGGGTCGGAACCCTGGCCGGCGAGCTGGTTCCCGAAGTGGATGAAAACGGACGGGTGGCCGGCTGGAAGAAGCTCCCGAACGGCTCGTTCGTGACCACGCGGCTGGATCAGGCCAAACTCAGGGAGCTGGCCCAGCTGGCCGGAGGTGAGGGTCACTATTTCGTGCTGGACTCCAAGACGCGCGGGCTCGACGGCCTGCTCGCCCGGCTGCAGCGGCTGAAGGAGGGCAACCTGGACGAGCGCGTGCTGGAGACGGCCGAGGAGATGTTCCAGTGGGTGCTGTTCCCCGCCTTTCTTCTGCTGCTCATCGAGGCGTGTCTGGCCGAGCGCCGGCGCAAGGTGCCGGCCACGGTGCCGCGGTGATGATGCGCCGCCTCTGGCTCGTCGCGCTGCTCGTCGCGGCGGGAGGATGGGACGCGCTGCGCGCGCCCGATCCGGACGTCGACCGGGGCAACGAGGCGTTCAAGGCCGGGCGCTTCGACGAGGCGCTGGGCCACTATCGATCGGCGGAGGCGCGCGGCGCCGATCCGCGCCTCCACTTCGACATGGGCACCGCGCTCTACAAGCTGGGCGAGAAGGCGTCCGATCCGGCCGAGAAGGCCAGCCTCCTGCAGCAGGCCGAGGAGCAGTTCCGCCGCGCCGCCGACAGCGACGACGTGCGGCTCAAGTCGCTGGCCTACTTCGACCTGGGCAACTCCATGTACCAGCGCCAGCAGTGGGAGGACGCGGTCTCGGCCTACAAGCGGGCGCTGCGGGCCAACCCAAGCAACGAGCCGGCGCGCCACAACCTCGAGATGGCGCTGCGCCAGCGCGAGAAGCAGGACAGGCCCGACCAGCAGCAGGGCCAGAAGGGCCAGAAGGGCCAGAAGGACCAGAAGGACCGGAAGCAGGACCAGCAGGGCGGCCAGGGGCAGGGCCCAAACGACAGAGAGCAGAAGGACCAGCAGGACCAGCAGAACGGGCAGGGCAAGCAGGACCCCAAGGAGGGCCAGCCCGGCCAGCAGGACAAGGACCAGGACCCGGAGCCGCAGGGCGGCCAGCCGCAGGGCGCCGAGCCGCCCGACCAGCAGCAGGAGCAGTCGCGCGGCGAGCGCCGCTCCGAGGACCAGAAGCGGGCCGAGCGAGAGGCGGAGGAGCGCCGCCAGCAGCAGCAGCGCGAGCAGCGAGAGCGGCAGGCGCAGCCGCCCGAGGACGGCAACGCCGGCACCGACTCGCCCACCGATCAGGACCGCAAGCTCGACGAGCTGGAGCGGCGCTCGCGTGAGCTGCGCAAGCGCCTCCTGCGCCAGAGCGGCAAGAACCGCGACGCGCTGCACCTGCCGTCGCGCAGGGACTGGTGACGATGCGACCGCGAACCATGGCGCTCGCCGCGCTGGTCCTGGCCGCGATGTCCGCGCCGGCCGCGGCGCAGCCGCTCCGCTTCACCCTCGATGTCTCGCCCGAGACCGGCGGTCTCGACGACACCTACACCGCCACGGTGCAGATCGAGGTCAACGGCGTGACCGGGCCCGAGCGCTACTGGAACCCGGACTTCGGCGACTTCGACGTCGGCGCCACGACGGTGAAGCAGGGCACCTCGACGGTGCTCGACCCGCAGCACGGCCAGCAGATCCGCACGATGATCCTGCGCCGCTACGAGCTCAAGCCGACCCGCGGCGGCCGCATCCGGGTCCGGCCTGCAAAGATGCGCCTGGCCGGCAAGGAGTACGAGACCGACTCGGTGCTGGTGCAGGTCGGCCCGTCGAGCGGACTGCCCGGCGCCGGCAACACGCCCCCGCCCGACCCGTCGTCGGGCGGATCGGCGTCCGATCCGACCTCGTCCGGCTCGATCGGCGTGCCCGGCTTCTCGCAGCCCGACGATCGGCTGAGCGACCAGGAGATGTTCCTGCACGTGGTGGCCGACAAGCGGGAGGTCTACGTCGGCGAGCAGGTGACCGTCACCTGGCTCATCTACACGCGCAGCGAGATCCTCAAGTTCGAGCCCAAGCCGCCCAGCCTGACCGGGCTGTGGCCCGAGATCCTCTACGAGCCCGACGCCTACTTCACGTATCACGAGACCACCGTCGGCGGCGCGCCGTACGTGGTGGCGATCGTGTCGAAGCGGGCGCTGTTCCCCACCCAGGCCGGCCGGCTCGAGGTGAAGCCGTTCCGGGCCAAGGTGGCCAGCCTGTCCAGCTCGCCCGGTCACTCGCAGAACCTGGCCAGCCGCGCGGTCACCATCCGGGTCAAGCCGCTGCCGGCGGGCGCGCCGCCCGGCTTCGATCCGACCTACGTCGGGTCGTTCCAGGTCGACTCGTCGGTCGACCGCAACCAGATCGAGGCGTCCGAATCGCTGACCCTCGTGGTCAAGGTGAGCGGGCAGGGCGCGATCCGCCGCACCGAGGCGCCCAAGCTCGCCTTCCCCGGCTTCAGCTTCCGCGCCCCGCGCGACACCCAGGACTCGGTCGACGTCTCGTCGGGCGTGGTCCGCGGCGAGCGGGTCTATCGCTACTGGACCACGCCCGAGCAGGGCGGCTCGCTGACCATCCCGCCCATCCAGCTGCCGTACTTCGATCCCCACTCGGGCAGCTACAAGGTGGCCAGCTCGCGGCCGATCCCGATCCTGGTGCGCGGCGATCCGGGCAAGCTGGCCCGCCCCGTCGAGGGTGATGGTCGCGACAACCTGATCCAGCGCGACATCCGGCTGCTCCACGAGGGCGACGCGATCGCGTCGCGCGCCATGCCGAGGCTGTACCGCAGCCGCTGGTTCTGGATCCTGGCCGCCCTGCCGCCCTTCGCCTTCGCCCTGGTGCTGGTGGTCGACCGGGTGCGCCAGCAGCTCAAGAAGGAGACGCCGCGGTCCCGTCTGCGTCGCGCCCGCGGCCGCGCGCGCAAGCGCTTCCGCGTGGCCGAGATCCACCTGCGCGGCAACCGGCCGGCCAAGTTCTTCGGCGAGCTGGCTCGCGTGCTCTACGACCACATCGAGGAGCGCCTGGGCCGCCCCGTGCAGTCGATGACGCGCGACGAGCTGCGCACGTTCCTGGCCGACAACGGCTTCGACCAGTCCACCGTGATGCACATCGATCAGAGCCTCGAGGCCTTCGACTTCGCCCGCTTCGCGCCCACCGCGGCCGGCCCGGGCGAGATGAGGGCGCACCTCAGGCAGCTCAAGGAGCTCCTGCAGCGGATCGAGAAGACCCGGCTGGGCAGCGCCGGGGACGCGGGGGCGGCATGACGAAGATCGCGAGATGCCGGTCTGCCGCGGCCGTCCTGGTCGCGGTTTGCCTGGCCGGCCCGGCCGGCGCCCAGCCGAAGAAGGCGCCCCCCGCGACGGGTCCCACCATCGTCAAGAAGCCGGCGCCGTCCCCGGCCCCGACGACCGAGCCGTCCGCCTTCGCGGCGGCCAACCGGGCCTACAGGGAGGGGCGCTACGATCAGGCCATCCCGCTCTACGAGGCGCTGGTGGCGACCGGCGTGGAGAACGAGGACCTGTTCTACAACCTGGGCAACGCCTACTTCCGCGCGGGTCGGCTGGGGCCGGCAATTTATTCGTACGAGCGGGCACTGCGCATCGACCCGGGTCACGACGACGCGCGCTACAACCTGGAGATCGCGCGCGCGGTGGTGGCCGAGCGCGTGGTCGACCGCCTCAAGGGGGCGGAGACTGACCCCTGGTGGGTGCGCCTGGCCATCTTCTTCTCCATCTCGCAGCTCACGGTGGGCTTTCTCCTCTGTGACCTTCTCCTCTTCGCGGGGCTCATCGCCCTGCGCTTTCTGGCCACGGGATTCGCCCGCAGCGCCCTCATCGCCACCGTCGCGTTCGTCGGCCTGGCCATGGCCGGCAACCTGGTCCTCCTGCGGGCGCAGGTCTATGTGCAGCAGGAGGTGCACCAGGGCATCGTCATCGCCGACCAGGTGGTGATGCGCGAGGGAGCCGATCCGCGCTCGGCCGAGCGCGGCAAGCTTCACCCCGGCGTTCGCGTGCGCCTGAGCGGGCGCGAGCCGGGCTGGTGGCGCATCCGCCTGGCCAACGGGATGGAGGGCTGGGTGCCCGACACGGCGGTCGGCCGACTGTGACCAGGCTCGGGTGCTACACCGCGTGATAAAGTTCCGTGGTGCGCGCCCGTCTGCTCGTCGTCGATGATGAGCCGGCCTCCGCCGAGCAGATCCGTCAGATGCTGGGTGACGGCCTGGCGGAGGTGACGTCGCTCGAGAACGGCGAGGAGGCGATCACCACGGTGATGGAGGCCGAGCGCGGCGGCCACGGCTTCGACGTCGTCCTGCTCGACTACTACATGCCGCGGATGGGCGGGGTCAATGTGCTGCGCGAGATGAACCAGCGGCACGTGGACTCCCGGGTGATCATCATGTCCGGGCGCGACCCGGGCGAGGTGGCGGTGGAGGCGATGCGGCTGGGCGCGTTCGACTTCATCTCCAAGCCGCTCAGCCGCGCCGAGCTGCGGCTGCGGGTGGAGCGCGCCCTGCGCGACCGCCAGGCCGGCGACGGCAAGGGGACCGACGGCAACAAGCGCCGGCCGCGCAAGAGCGACGTCATCATCGGCGGGGCCGGCTGGATCAAGGACCTCTACGAGCGCATCTCCATGGTGGCGCCGACCGACGTCACCGTCGCCATCTACGGCGAGAGCGGCACCGGCAAGGAGCTGGTGGCGCGCACCATCCACAACCTGTCGCAGCGCTACGAGAGCCCGTTCGTGGTGGTCAACTGCGCCGCCATCCCAGAGAGCCTGCTCGAGGACGAGCTGTTCGGCCACGTGAAGGGGTCGTTCACCGACGCGACCAAGGACCGGCAGGGGCTGTTCGCCGCCGCCGACGGCGGGACCCTGTTCCTCGACGAGATCGGCGAGATGCCGCTCTCGCTGCAAGTGAAGATCCTGCGCGTGCTGCAGTCGCAGGAGTTCCGCCGGATCGGCGACGACCGCGACACCAAGGTGGACGTCCGGCTCATCACCGCCACCAACCGCGATCTGGAGCAGGCGGTGTCCGCGGGAGTCTTCCGCCAGGACCTGTACTACCGCATCAACGTCTTCCCGATGGCGCTGCCGCCCCTGCGCGAGCGGCGCGAGGACATCGCGCTCCTCGCCCACCACTTCCTGCTCAAGCACCGGACCAAGGTGGGCAAGCGGATCGAGGGCTTCACCCCGGCGGCGCTGGCCAAGCTGGGCGGCTACGACTTCCCGGGCAACGTCCGCGAGCTGGAGAACAAGGTGCACCACGCGCTGGTCCTGGCCCAGGGCGAGTCGATCGAGCCGCACGACATCCAGCTGGGCGGCGGCCTGCCCACCCCGACGCTGGGCTACGACCTGTCGCGCCCCTTCCGCGAGCTCAAGCGCGAGGTGGTGGAGGCGTTCGAGAGCGAGTACGTGCGCGCGCTGCTGCGCGCTCACCACGGCAACCTGGCGGCGGCCTCGCGTCAGGCCGGCATGGACCGCAAGAACCTGTGGGCCTTCGCGCGCAAGTACCGCATCAACCTCAAGCACCTGCGCGACGAGAAGATCTGAGCCGAGCGCCCCGGGGCCGGGCGCGCCGCCGGCGAGGCTCAGCTCTCGAGGAGAGCCAGCGCCTCGCCCATGCGATCCACGCCCGCCACGATGTCGGCCATCGAGCAGGCGTAGGACAGGCGCGCGAAGCCGGGCGCCCCGAAGCCGGAGCCGGGCACGACGGCGACGCGGCCCCGCTCGACCAGGTAGTTGCACAGCGCCACGTCGTCGGCGAGCGGCGCGCCGCCGGGCGGTCGTCGCCCGACGTGCCGGCCGAGATCCGGAAAGCAGTAGAAGGCGCCGGGCGGCTCGTCGAGCGTGACGCCGGGGATGGCGCGCAGCCGGCGCACCATCTCGCGGCGGCGGGCGTCGAACTCGGCGCGCATCTCGGCCACGCACTCCTGCGGCCCGGTCAGCGCGGCCAGCGCCGCGACCTGCGCGATGTGGCTCGCGTTGGTGGTCGACTGGCCCTGGATCATCGACATCCCGTCGATGAGCGCCTGCGGCCCGGCGCAGAAGCCGATGCGCCACCCGGTCATGGCGTAGGTCTTGGAGACGCCGTCGACCAGCACCAGGTAGGGCGCCACCTCGGGCGCGACCCGCGCGATCGACGAGTAGCTGGCTCCCCCGTAGACCAGCGAGCGGTAGATGTCGTCCGACACGACCAGCACCTCGCGGCGGGCGCACAGCGCGCCGATCTCGCGCAGCACCCCGGGCGGGTACACCGCCCCGGTGGGGTTGCTCGGCGAGTTGATGACCACCGCCCGCGTGCGGCCGGTCATGGCCGCCTCCACCGCCGCGGGCGAGGGCGCGAAGCCGTCGGCCGCGCGCGTGGGCAGGAAGACCGGCACGCCGCCGGCCAGGAGCACCATGTCGGGATACGACACCCAGTAGGGCGCGGGGATGATGACCTCGTCGCCCGGGTCGAGCAGGGCCATGAACACGTTGAACAGGCTGTGCTTGGCCCCGGCCGACACCAGCACCTGGCCGGGCGCCAGCTCCAGGCCGTGCACCTCGCCCAGGTGGCGCGCGATCGCGCGGCGCAGCTCGATGACGCCGGCCACGTGGGTGTACTTGCCGACCCCGCGGTCGAGCGCGGCGCGCGCAGCCTCCTTGATGTGGGCCGGCGTGTCGAAGTCCGGCTCCCCGGCGCCAAATCCGATGACGTCCACCCCCGCCGCCTTGAGCTCGGCCGCGCGCGCGGAGACCGCCAGCGTGATGGACGGCTTGACCGGGGACAGGCGCGACGCCAGCCGGGGCGAAGGGTTCATTTCGGGTCTCCTTTGGCCTCCGCGGGCGCGGAGTATTTTGCCAGGAGGGCGCGCGCGACCGCCGGCGGCACCAGCCCGCCGATGTCGCCGCCCAGGCTCGCCACCTCCTTGATGAGGGACGAGCTCACGTAGTGGTGGCGCTCGTCGGTCATGAAGAAGACGGTGTCGACCCTGGAGTTGAGGCGCCGGTTCATGTGGGCGAACTGGAACTCGTACTCGAAGTCGGCGATGGCGCGCAGCCCGCGCACGATGAACCCGGCCTTGCGCGCGTGGCAGTACTCGACCAGGAGGCCGTCGAACGCGTCGCACACCACGCGCGGGTCGCGCCCCACCGCGTCGGCGATGAACTCCGAGCGCTCCTCGAGGGTGAAGAGCGGCTGCTTGCGCGGATTGGTGGCGATGGCGACCACCACCTGGTCGAACAGCGCCAGGCTGCGCTCCAGGATATCGACGTGACCGTTGGTGATGGGGTCGAAGGTGCCCGGGTAGACGGCGATCTTGCGATCAGGAGACGCCATGGACATCCGCCTGGTAGAAGGACAGTTCGGTGTCGCCGTAGCGGCGACAGTCCGCTTTTACCAGATACCCATCACGGTCGTGCGGGGGCCGGCGGCGATCGTGCTCGAGGACCACGACCCCGCCCGCGGCGAGCAGCCCGGCCGAGCGGCCCAGCTCGCTCATCGCGGCGGCTCCCAGGTCGCTGGCGTACGGCGGATCGAGGAAGATCCAGGTGAAGGCGGGGCCGCCGGCGTCGGCCAGGCGGGCGGCGAAGCGCGGCGCGTGGTCCTGGTGCACCTCGGCCAGCTCGGCCATGTCGAGGTCGTCCAGGTTGCGCCGGAGCGCCCGCAGCGCCGTGCGCGAGCGGTCCACGAACACCGCGCGTGCCGCACCGCGCGAGAGCGCCTCGATGCCGAGCGCCCCCGCGCCGGCGAACAGATCCAGGACACAGGCATCCTCGCCGGGCGGTCCCAGGATGGAGAACAGCGCCTCGCGCACGCGGTCGGCGGTGGGCCGCGTGGCCGAGCCGTGCGGGGCAGCGAGCCGCCTTCCGCCCGCGCGACCGGCGATGACTCGCATGCCGCGAGCTATAGCGGTGCACCTCTCTCGTGTCAAAGCCAACCTCCTGCCGCGCAACGGCCCGTCCTTGCTGCATCCCGCCGCCCGGCGGTACCATTGCAGCTTGAGTGTCACGCAGGGCAACCTGGCCTCCGAGCTGCTCGACGGCGCCGTAGCACGCGGATGGGGCGATCGCGTCGCGCTGCGCGAGGGCGCGCGCACGCTCACCTACCACCAGCTGCGCGACCAGGCCGCGCGGGCCGCGAGCGCGCTGCGCACCCTGCGCATCGAGCGCGGCGACCGCATCGCCATCCTGATGCCCGACACCGTCGAGGCGGCGGTCGCGCTCCTGGGCGCCATCTACCACGGCGCGGTCGCGGTGCCGCTCAGCGAGCTCTCGCGCACCAACGACATCGGCGATCTGCTCGCCGACTCGGGGGCGACCGCGATCGTCGTGCACGCGTCCTTGCGGGCCGGTCTCGACGGGGTCGAGGCGGGCGGCCTGCGCGAGGTCCTCGCGGTCGGTCCGCGCGGCCCGGGCCAGCGCGACTTCGTCAGCCTGGTGCGCGGCGCCGCGCCGGTCAGCGAGGCGGCCCCGGTCGACCCGGACTCGCCGGCCATCCTGCTCTACTCGGCCGGCGCTCACGGCGAGCCGGAGGAGGGGGCGGCCAGCCGGCGGCGCGGCGTGCCCCACGCGCACGCGACCCCGCTGCGCGCGTTCGAGTCGCTGCGCGGCGGACCGCTGCCGCTCGGCGAGGACGACCGGGTGCTGTCGGTCGTGCGCCTGTGGACCGCGTACGGGCTCGGCTCGGGCCTGCTGTTTCCGCTCGCGGCCGGGGCCGAGACGCTGCTCCTGCCCGAGCAGCCCCACTCGCGCGCCATCTTCGCCGCCATCGACTCGTTCCGGCCCACCGCGCTGTTCGCGACCCCGTCGGTGTACGGCCAGCTGGCGCGCGACGCGCTGGCGGCGGGGCGGGACCGGCCGCTCGCCGCGCTCCGCTTCTGCGTGTCTGGCGCCGAGGACCTGCCGCCGCGCGTGACCGAGAAGGTGCGCCAGGTCCTGGGCGCGGACCTCATCGTCAGCTACGGGCTCACCGAGGCGTTTCAGCAAGTCTTGTGCGGCTCGGGCAGCGCCATGGGGCGCCCGGGCGCGTGCGGCCAGCCGGCGCCCGGCTTCGACGTGCGCGTGGTCAACGACGCCGGCGAGGAGGTGGGCGCCGACGAGATCGGCACGCTCGAGATCCGCGGCCCGACGCTGGCGTCCAGCTACTGGAACGACACGCGCTCGCCGCTGCGCCAGGGCTGGTTCAAGACCCGCGACCGCTTCATGGTCGACCGCGACGGCAACTACTACCACTGCGGGCGGGCCGACGATCTCTTCAAGGTCGGAGGCAAGTGGGTGTCGCCGTCCGAGGTC
>DATFRY010000337.1:0-2322 GCA_035262925.1 Kofleriaceae bacterium
GCCTTCGACGCCCGCGCCGGGGCCATGGCCGGCAAGACCTTCGGCCCGGCCACGCCCTACGCGGTGGCGCGCGTGTTCGGCGGGCCGGTGTCGTGGACGCTGGGCGGCGACGACGTCAGCGGCGGCGACGCCCACCACTACACCGTCGGCGCCGGCGCGTCGCTTCGCATCGCCCGCCGCGTGAACCTCGCCGCCGAGGGGATGGCGCTCGGCGAGCGCAGCGCGACCGTATCGGCCGCGCTGGCCCTGTGATCAGCCCTTCTCCTGCTCCTTCAGCTTGGCCAGGATCATCTCGCCCAGGCTGACCGTGCCCTTGACCAGGAACTTCTGCTTGGGCTGAACCGGCTCCGACTCGCGCGGGCGGCGCGGGCCGCGGTCGCCGCGATCGCGGTCTCCGCGATCGCGGTCGCGATCCCGCTCGTGGTGGCCGCCACCTCCACCACCTCCTCCGCCGCCGCCGCCGCCCGGCCGATCGCCGCCGCCCCCGGCCATCCGGTCGCGCGGCGGACCGCCGCGGTCGCGCGGACCGCGGTCCCGATCCCGGTCGCTGCGCGGCGGCAAGGGCGGCAGCGTCCGGCGCAGCTCCTCGAGCCGGTCGCGCGTGGCGTGGATGTGCCGGCGCAGGCGCGGCGCGTCCTGCCGCAGCGCGCTGCGCAGGAGCTCCGTCGCCTGGTTGAGCCGGCGCCGCGCCTCCTCGACCGAGACGCCGGGCCGCTTGGCCTTCTCGACCAGGATCTGGGCCAGGTTGTGCATCAAGAGGGCGCTGGCCGGCACCTGCTCGAGGCCGCGCCGGTACGCGCGCTCGGCCTTCTCGAGGTCTTGCTCCGCCTCGTGGTACCAGGTGCCGCGCGCGTTCCAGGTGGTCTCCGGGTCGCCCATCTCGCCGGCCCGGTCCCACTCGCGCTCGCTGGCTTCCTTGTCGGTGAACCACAGTGTCTGGGCGACCAGCGAGCGGAAGAACGGGCTCGCCCCGAGCCGGTTTTCCAGCTTGGGCAGATTTTCGGCCAGCGCGCGCGAGAACTCGGGATCGGCGTTGAGGTCGCGCAGATCGAACATCAGCGTGGCGAAGCCGAGCCGCATGAGGTGCAGGAAGCGGCTCTCGCCCTCGGCCCCGAGCGACTGGTCGGGCGCCGCCGCGAAGGCCTGCAGCGCCTCGATGGTCGCGCGCAGCGCGTCGGGGTAGCGGCGCTGGCGGCGCGCCGCGTTGGCGGCCACGAACCAGTACTCGACCCCCTGCGCGCCCCCCTGCGTGCCCAGGCGCACCAGCTGGTCGCCGATCTCGGACTCGCCGATGGCGAAGCAAAGCTCGGCCAGCGGCGGCCCTACCTCGGCGTACCTGGCGGCCAGCTCGACCAGCTTGCGCAGCGGGATGGAGCGGTCGGCCCGCGACTCCCCGCCGCTCGAGCCGCTGTTGCCGGACGGGCGCTCCCGCTCGGCTGGGCGCGACTCTACCGACTCCTGGGACTCATGGGACTCCTGGGACGCCTGGTCATGCGGGGGCGCCTCCTGGGCGCCGGCGGCTTCTTCGCCTTCTCGTCGGTCTTCCACAGCCTCCGTGCATACCTAGTTTTCCGCCCCCGCGCAAAGCGAAACGCGCCGCTATGCCCCCTTACTCAATGGAGGGCTTTTCGCCCGGCCTGGTCGCATACCTGCTGCACGAGCTCGTCGGCCTGCGCGCGCAGGTGGTCGCGCATCGAGTCCAGGCGGGCCGGCTCGCGCGGGCGAATCACGAGACGGACGGCGCCCTCCTCGCCCGATTCTGCCGCGGCCTTGCTGTCCAGCGCGCCGCCGCTCTCGGCGCCGCTCGAGCCCTTCGCCGCGGTGGCGTCGCCGGCCGCCGCCGACGCCGTCGTCGTCGGGCCAGGACCCTGCGGAGGCGTGGCCGACTCGTCGACGGGAGCGCCGCCGCGCATGCTGTTGTGCAGGTCCGCCAGGCGCTGGACGCGCCGGAGGAGCTCGGGCCGGTCGCCGGAGCGCGGCGTCGAGAACGTCACCACGACGCCGTCGACCGTGTCCTCGGTCGACGACGTGGCGCCGCTCAGCCCGAGCGGACATGCCTCCTGGCGTGCGGTCGAAGGCGGCGGATCCATCGGCGTGTCGGGCGAGGCTTCGCCGGCGCCGCCGCATGCCGCGGCGGCCGCCGTCGCTGCGCCGGATACGATCGTGGCCCTGGCGCACCGGAGAATGATCGAACAAAGCTTCATGAGTGCCTCCGTGAGCACTCGGGGAGCAATCGCCATGCCCGGCCGCACCCGAAGGCGAATCGAGCCCGCTCGAGCGCCGCCGCGCGTTCACGGCGCGCGCGCACGCTGCGGGCAGCGC
>DATFRY010000338.1:0-22855 GCA_035262925.1 Kofleriaceae bacterium
AAGTCGAGGCCGCGCGCGATCTCCACCGCCATCTGGAACGCGGCCGGGATCGGGATGAGCTGACCGAGCTCGCGGTAGCGGCGCAGGAGCGCGGCCAGGTCGAGGCCGTCGACCAGCTCCATCGCGATGAACAGCGTGCCGGCCAGGCGGCCGAAATCGAGGACCTGGACCACGTTGGCGTGGCTGAGCTTGACGGCGAGCTTGGCCTCGCCGATGAATCGCTCCTCGAATTCCGGATCGCGCGCCAGCTCGGGCAGAATTCGCTTGATGGCGAGCGTCTTCTCGAAGCCGTGCGAGCCGTAGGCGACGGCGCGGAACACCTCCGCCATCCCCCCGACCGCGATGCGGTCGATGAGCTCGTAACGCTCGGGGCTGGTGAGCTGGGTCGCGGCCATCGGCCCTGCCGCCAGGCTATATTATGGAGGCCAAATGTGGGCGAAAAGACGCTCCCCGCTGTTGGTTCTGGCACTTGCGCCAACGTCGGCGCTCGTGCTCTGGGGCGTCGCGGCCGACGCCGCGCCGCGCCGGATCGCGGTCTTGAACGCCGCCGGCGACGGTGACGCCGGCGCCGCGGCGGCCGCCGAGCTGCGCCGCGCCCTGCTCGGCGAGGTCGATCTCTCGCCGCTCGCCGCCGGCGACCTGTCGCGCGCGCTCGAGGCCGCGCTGCCCGCCGAGTCGGAGGTGGACGCGCTCCTGCGCCAGGCGCGCGCCGAGATCGACGTCGCCCACCGCGCCATCGCCCAGTTCGAGCAGGGCGTGGCCCGGCGGTCGCTGAGCCGGGCCGAGGCGCTGCTCCTCTCGGCCGAGCCGGACGAGCGCGTGGTCCAGCTCCTCGCCGAGGTCAACTTCCAGAACGCGCTGGTGTACCTGCGCGACCAGAACCAGGGCATGGCGGTGGACGCGTTCCGCGAGGTCCAGCGTCTCACGCCGGAGCGCGCGCCGCTCGACCCGGCGCGCTATCCGCCCGAGGTGGTGCAGGCCTTCGCCGCGGCGCGCCGGCAGACCGGCGAGCCGGGCGTGCTCGAGGTGTCCGCCACCTTCGACGGCGTGCCGGTCTACCTCGACGGCGTTCGCGTCGGGGTGACGCCGCTGCGCCGCCGCATCGCGCCTGGCCCGCACTACCTGCTCCTGGCCGCGCCGGAGTTCTTCCCCGAGGGCCGCAGGCTGTCGGCGGCGCCGCGCGATCGCATGGCCCTCGTGGTCGAGCTCCAGCGCCTGCCGCTGGCGCGCCGCGCGGCCGACATGAGGCGGCACCTGGTCGCCGCGCGCTCCGGCCGCGGCGACGCGCTGCGCAGGGCCGGGCGCGAGGTCGCGCTCATGGCCGGCGTCGACGCGGTGCTGGTCATCGGCGACGGCCGCGGCGCGCCGTCGGTGGCGCTGTACGAGCGCGACGCCGATCGCATGAGCCTGTTTCGTCCGGTCAACCGCGACGTCGGCCGGCTGTTCGGGCTGATGCTGCCCGCGCTGCCGCCCGGACCCATGGACCTGCTTCCGCCCGAGGAGCGCGACGAGCGGCCGTGGTACAGCAAGCCGTGGGGGCTTGCCAGCATCGGCGGCGGCGCCGCCCTCACCGTCCTCGGCGTCATCCTGTTCACCGGCGGCGACGCGGTGCAGAGCAGAGAGGCGGAGTGGGGCGGGTTCTGACAGCAGGTGAGGCCCTGGCCCTCTTCGTGGTCGCCGCCTGCACCGGGTCCGGCGAGCCGTCCGCCAAGTTCGTCATCAAGCTCCAGCTCGACGGCAGCCAGGGCAGCTTCTGCGGCAGCACGTCGTGCCTCGACTACGGCATGAGCTGCGGCGCCCAGCTGGCCATCGACATCTACGACGTCATGCGCGACCTCCACCTGGTCCACGAGTGCAAGTCGGTGCCGGCCGCCGACTCGATCTGCAGGCTCGACAACATCGATCCGAAGATCTTCGTCAACATCCCGACCGATCAGGTCCGGATCTCGGTGGCCGCGTGGCGGCCCGGCGTCCTGCCCGGCGGCCACTGCCCGGCCGACGACATCTTCGACGAGCGCGGCGTGCCGCGGGCCAACTTCATGCCACAGCCCGCGTTCGGCGGGGCGATCTACTTCGACGTGGGCAGCACCGCGGATGTGGCGGAGGTCTCGCTCAGCTGCACCGACGCGTTCCAGCTCGACGACGCCGAGTGCACCGGCACCGCGCCGCGGCGAGTGGTCGCCCACGTGGACGACATCTGGACCGGCCTCGACGTCACCGCCGACCAGGCCTCGCAGCTGACCGTCGGCGTGGCGCCGCCGCGCCAGGTCCCGGGCTTCCCGACCAGCCAGGTCGTCATCGATCGCGACGACACCATCGATCTCGACCGCGAGGACGGCGCGGTGCCCACGTTCGCCGCCGAGCTCGACGAGCCGCTGGATGGGACGCGCTGCACCGTGGTGCTCGACTCGGCTCCGGCCGAGTCGACCTCCGACGTGGTGTGCTACGACGTCGACGGCGAGGCGAACCCGCTCGAGGTGCCCGGCGTGCTGGTGCCCAAGGAGCGGCTCGACGCCATCATGGGCGCGCTCGCGCTGGACGACTTTCCGTCCGAGGGCCTGGTGGTCGGCCGCGTGGTCGACCACACCGGCATTCCGCTCGCCGGCGTGGCGGTGACCCCGGACGTGCCCGGCGGGGCCGACGCCGTCGAGTATCTCAGCGCCGATCTCACCGCGGTCGAGGGGCCGGTGACGTCGACCAGCGGCTTCTTCGCGTCCCGCACGGTCCCGTTCGGGACCCGCTGGACGGCCGTCCACGAGGGCGACGGCCGGCGCGAGGACGGCGAGACCCACGCGGGGCTGGTGCGCGACAAGGTCAGCGCCGTCGTCCTGCGCATGCAGCCGCCCTGACGGCGGATCGAGGGTCGCTCTTCCTGTATGCGAGGCAACCCTCGACCTCAGAGAAGTCTGCGAGAAGCCACGGCTTATCAACAAGACCGGGCGCCGCAGTGTCCGGATTTCTCAGGCAGACCTCCCGTCGGGTCACCTGCCTCTGGATAACCTGAGGACAGAGGTCCGGGTCCGTCCCCGGTCGCTAGTCCCGGCCCGGATTGTCGATGCCGAGGCGGTGAAGCATCTTGTGGATCGACATGCGGTCGATGCCGGCCACGCGCGCCGCGGCCGAGATGTTGCCGCCGTGCTCGGCCAGGAGCTGCCGGATGTAGCGCCGCTCGAACTCGGTGACCAGCGCCTGCTTGGCCTCCTTGAACGGCGACCGGGTGTCGATCGAGATCTCGAAGAGCTCGCGCCCGCGCCCCACCCCCTCGCCCAGGGCCGCGCCGCCGCCATCCCCGCCCTCCGCGCGCGCCTCGCCTCCGCCGTCGGCGCCGCCCTGCGCCCCCGACGACGACACCAGCGCCGACTCGCCGACCGGTGACATCGGCGGCTCGCTGAGCAAGAGCGCGCGCTCGATGACGTTGCGCAGCTCGCGCACGTTGCCCGGCCAGTCGTGCTTCTTCATGAGCTCGACCGTCTCGGGCGCCAGCCGGGCCGCCCCGCTCGCGTTGGGCGTGATCGACAGGAAGTGCTCGATGAGGGGCTCGATGTCCTCCGGCCGCTCGCGCAGGGGCGGCACGTGCACCCGCGCCACCGCCAGCCGGTAGTACAGGTCCTCGCGGAAGCGCCCGCGGTTGACCTCCACGCCCAGGTCCCGGTTGGTCGCCGCCACCACGCGGATGTCGACCTGGATGGTGCGCGACCCGCCGATGCGGCGCACCTCCTTGCGCTCGAGGGCGCGCAGGAGCTTGGGCTGCATGGCCAGCGGCAGCTCGCCGATCTCGTCCAGGAACATGGTGCCGCGGTGGGCGCGCTCGAACGCGCCGGCGTAGGAGTTGACCGCGCCGGTGAAGGAGCCGCGCTCGTGCCCGAAGAGCTCGCTCTCGATCAGGTTCTGCGGGATGGAGCCGCAGTCGAGGACCACGAACGGCCCCGACGCGCGCGGCGAGTACTCGTGCAGCGACTCGGCGACCAGCTCCTTGCCGACGCCGGTCTCGCCGCTGATGAGCACGGTCGCGTCGCTCTGGGCCAGCTTCTCCAGCCGGGCGAACATCTCGCGCATCTGCACGCTGCGCCCGATGAGGCCGGCGAAGCTCTGCCGCGGCGACAGCGCGACCTCGACCGACTCACCCAGCGGCTGGAAGCGCAGCCGCGTCGTGCCCATCGTGAGGAGCGCGCCGGGCGGCACGTAGACGTCGTTGATGCGCAGGCCGGTCACGAAGGTGCCGTTGGTCGAGTCGAGATCGCGCAGGCGGTAGCCCCGCTCGTCGAGGCGGATCTCGCAGTGGAGCCCCGAGACCTGCGAGTCGGTGAGCACCACGTCGTTGCCGCGGCGGGCGCCGATGCGGATGACGTTGGCCTCGATGTCGCGCTTGAGCCCCGCGTCGGGGCCGGCCACGACCTCGACCCGGCAGCGGCGCACGCGCACACCGGTCGCATGCCCGTCCACATACGTGACCCATGTGCCGGAGCGCAGGTCGTCGACCGCCATCGCCTCGGGTGTAAGCTAGCACAACATGGACAGCGCTCTCTCCCCCCTCCCCGCTCCGCTGACCCGCACAGGCGAGATGGACAAGGCCTGGACCGAGACCAGCCCCGGCCAGCGCCTCGAGGCGGTGCGGCGCGCCGGGCGCGTGCTGCGGCAGCGCGTGCTGTCGACCGGCCGCGTCGTCTCGGTGCGGACCTTCCCGGTCGCCATCTTCCCGTACCCGAGCGAGTACGGGCTGGCCGGCGCGGCGCGTTCACCGGCGCCCTATGTGATGATGCGCAATGCCACCCAGCTGGTGCAGGTCGAGGACGACGGCGGGCGGCTGGTCAATGTCCTGGTCAATCCGACCGACGCGCAGAGGTCGCTGGAGGCGCCGTTCTTCGCCAAGCAGATCGAGCGCTACGGCAAGTTCGTGACCCAGCGCGTGCTGTCGAAGAGCTTCGCCGGCTCGGCGGAGGCGCTGGCCGAGGTCGGGATCGAGCCGGCCGAGATCGACTTCATCACATTCGATCACCTGCACACGCAGGATGTGCGCGGCCTGCTGGGCACGACCGAGCCGGAGCCGGGCAAGAGCGAGCCGACCCCGCCGCTCTATCCCAACGCGGTCCTCCTGGTGCAGCGGGCCGAGCTGCGCACGCTCGAGTGCCTTCACCCCCTGCAGGCGCGCTGGTACGTGCGCGACGGCATCCGCGCGGTGCCGCGCGAACGCATCGCCCTGCTCGAGGGCGACTACCTGGTGGGCCGCGGCCTGGCGCTGGTCCGCACCCCGGGCCACACCGAGGGCAACCACAGCATCGTCATCCACACCGAGACGGGCCTGTGGACGGTGAGCGAGAACGGCGTGGCGGTGGAGTGCTATGCGCCGCTGTCCAGCGAGATCGGGGGGGTGCGCCGCCACGCGCGCGAGACCGAGACCGAGTTCATCCTCAACTCGAACACCCGCGAGAACTCCCTCGACCAGTACATCTCGATGGCGCTGGAGAAGACGCTGGCCGACCCCAGCACCCTGCGGCCCGAGTTCCCCCAGTGCTTTCCGTCCTCGGAGATGGTTCGGAGCCGCCTGGCGCCGGGGCTGCGGCCGACCTTCAGCCACGGCCGCATCACCCATGGCGAGGTGCGCTCGCGCATCCGCCGGGGATCCGACCGCACCGACCGGACCGCGTCCTCGGCGGCATAGACCCACGGTTGGCCCGCGAGGCCGCGCGGGTCGGCGCCGATCCTTGGTCGCCTTCGCCGCGTCTTCGCGGTTAACTAGGTGGAGGCGTGAGCCGCACGCAGAACGTGTTCACCCCGGTCGCGGCCGCGGTGCTCCTGGTCGGGCTGGGCGCGTCACTGGCGCTCCGCGCGATCGGCGCGGCCGACGGGTTCCGCCCGGGCCTCAACCAGAGCCAGCCGGCGCTGGCCGCGACCACGCCGGTGCTCGGGCCGCGGCCGGAGCGGGTCGCGCGCCGGGTCGTGCTGGTCATCATCGACGGCCTGCGCCTGCGCGGCTCGTACGGCAACCCCTTCCTCGACTCGATGCGGCGCCGCGGGGTGGACGCGGTGGCCCACTCGCACTTCCCGACCTACTCGCGGCCCAATCACGTCGCGCTCCTGACCGGCGTGACGCCCACCTGGAGCGGCGTCCGCAACAACGCCTACTCGTGGCCGGTCGAGCTCGACTCGCTCATGGACCGGGCCAACGCCGCCGATCTGCGCTCGGCCTACGCCAGCGACCTCGGCTTCGGAGTCGGCATGATGTTCCACGAGGACTTCGCGGCGGTGCACTACACGCCGTGGCCGGGCGGGTTCGCGCGGGCCGCGCACCTGGTCATGGGCCAGGACTACCCGCTGGTCGTGCTCCTGCCCAGCGCGGTCGACGTGGCCGGTCACGCGCACGGCGCCGACCACCGCGCGTACGCCGAGGCCACGCGCGAGGTCGACCGCGAGCTGGGCGAGGCCCTGTCGTCGCTCGATCTGGAGCGCGACACCGTCATCATCACGTCCGACCACGGGCACACCGGCAAGGGCGGCCACGGCGGCACCGAGCCCGACGTGCTCGAGGTGCCGCTCATCATGGCCGGGGCCGGCATCCGCCCCGGCGCCGCGCTCGCGGAGGTCGAGCTCATCGACGTCGCCCCGACCGCGGCCGCGCTGCTCGGGCTGCCGTCCCCGCGCCACGCGCTGGGCCGGACCCTGGTCGAGGCCACCACGCTCTCGCCCATCCAGCGCGCCCTGCTGGTGCGCGCCGACGAGCGCCGGCTGCAGCGCAACCGGGCCACCCTGGCCCGCGTGCACGCCGAGGAGGGGCCGCGCATGGAGGAGCGGCGGGCGTGGCGCGCCGCCACCGTGGTCGCGGTCTCGCTGCTGGCGATGGTGCTGATGATCGTCGCGCACCGCCTCGGCGTCATTCACATCGGCTGGCGCGTCCTCTCCATCGCGGTGCCGGCGTTTCCGCTCACCTACTACGCGCTCATCGATCTCCTGGGCCAGCACATCTCGCTCTCGGGGCTGCCTGACCGCACCGACGCGCTCGACACGCTGTTCCATTTCGGCCTGGTCTCCACCGCCGTGCAGGTGGTGGCCGGGTGGATCGCTCTTCAGGGCAGGGTGGTGCTGCGCGATCGGCTGGCCGCGGCCAACGCCCTGACCCTGTGCGGCATGATGGTGGCCTGGCTCCCGGCCGGGCTCATGTGGGCCCTGTACGGGCCGCACACGTTCCTCGAGCCGCCCGCGTCCATCGCGATGGTGCTGGTCCCGGCCACATACGTCGCGGTCGCCTGCCACGCCCTCTCGGGGGCGGTCACACTGGGTCTCGAGATCGTCGTGTTCTTCGCCCGTGCGGTGGATCCGCGGGTGCGTCTGCGGCGGCTCGAGCGCGCGGCCGAACGCGAGCGTCGCCGGCTCGAAAACCGGGACGAACTGGGTTAGCGTGCCGGGCATGAAGCGCGAGTTCGCCATGCCTGGCGCCCGGCCACGCTACACCCCGGACCGGGTCTGCGCCGTCAAGCACATCAAGCTCGACATCGCCCTCGACGTCGACGCCCGCCGCATCTCGGGCACGTGCACGTTGACCCTGTCGCCGCTCCTGTCCGGCTCGCCCTGGCTTCGCCTCGACGCGGTCGAGCTCGACATCGCCAGCGCGGTGCGCGACGGCAAGCGGCTCGAGCACGGTCACGACGGCAAGGTCCTGCGCGTCGCGCTCGGCGAGGTGAAGGAGGGCGAGGAGCTCGACCTGGTCATCGCCTACTCGGGCCAGCCGCGCCGCGGCATCTACTTCATCGGCCCCGACGAGAGCTACCCCGACAAGCCGGTCCAGGTGTGGACCCAGGGACAGGACGAGGACTCGCGCTTCTGGTTCCCCTGCTTCGACACGCCGAGCGAGAAGGCGACCAGCGAGATCATCGCCACCGTCCCGGCCCGCTTCACCGCGGTGTCCAACGGCATCCTGGTCGCCGACGACACCAGCGGCGACCAGCGCACCATGCACTGGCGCTTCGACGTGCCCCACTCCTGCTACCTCATGACCCTGGTGGCGGGCGAGATGGCCGAGCTGCGCGAGCGGTGGAACGACGTCGAGGTCACCTACTATGTGGAGCCGGGCCGCGAGGAGGACGCGCGCCGCACGCTGGGCCGCACGCCGCGCATGCTCGAGGTGTTCTCGCGCCTGTTCGGGGTGCCCTACCCGTACGGCAAGTACGCCCAGCTGTGCGTGGCCGATTTCATCTTCGGCGGCATGGAGAACACGACCGCCACCACGCTGACCGACACGGTGCTCTACGACGAGCGGGCGGCGCTCGACTTCGACGCCGACTCGCTGGTCTCGCACGAGCTGGCCCACCAGTGGTTCGGCGACCTCTTGACCTGCCGGGCCTGGGCCGAGGGCTGGCTCAACGAGGGCTTCGCCACCTACTCCGAGTACCTGTGGCGCGAGGCCCACGAGGGGCGCGACGCGGCCGATCACGAGCTGGACGGATGGGGCGAGCAGTACTTCAACGAGGACTCCAGCCGCTACCGCCGCACCATGACGACCAACGTCTACGACGAGCCGATCGACATCTTCGACCACCACCTGTACGACAAGGGCGGGCGCGTGCTGCACATGCTGCGCGGCGTGCTGGGCGACGACGGCTTCTTCCGCGCCATCAAGCACTACCTGGGCAAGCACCGGGGCGGATCGGTCGAGACCCGCGACCTGGCGCGGGCGGTGGAGGACGTCACCGGGCGCCAGATGGACTGGTTCTTCGACCAGTGGGTCACCAAGGGCGCGGGCCACCCGGAGCTGGACGTCCACTACGAGTGGGACGCGGACAAGAAGCTGGCCGTGTTCACGGTCAAGCAGACCCACAAGGTGGAGGGCTCGACGCCGCTCTTCCGCGTCCCGGTGGCGCTCGCCCTGAGCGAGGGCAAGGCCCGGCGCCGGATCGAGGTCGAGGTGACCGACCAGCTGCACACCTTCTACGTGTCGTGCGCCGGCGAGCCGACCCAGGCCATCTTCGATCCGGGCAAGGCGGTGCTGGCGCGCATCAAGACCGAGAAGCCGGCGCCCATGTGGATCGCGGAGCTGGGCGGCGCCGAGCTGGCCATCGACCGGATCCACGCGGCGCGCGAGCTCGGCACCCGCGGCGGGACCAAGGCCACCCAGGCGCTGGTCGACGCGCTGGCCGACGACCCGTCCTGGCTGGTGCAGTCCGCGGCGGCCGACGCGCTCGGCAAGCTGCGCACCGACGGGGCGCGCGACGCGCTCATCGCGGCCGTGGCCACCACCGAGCACCCGCGCGCGCGGCGCGCGGTCGTGCGCGCGCTGGGCCAGTTCCGCGGCGACGACCTGGCCGGCGCGACCCTGGCGCGGGTGGTCGAGCGCGGCGACCCGAGCTACTTCGTCGAGGCCGAGGCCTGCCTGTCCCTGGGCCGGACCCGCTGGTCGGGCGCCCCCGAGCTCCTGCGGCGCGCCGCGGAGCGCGAGTCGTTCCTCGACGTCATCCGGCAGCACGCCTACCGCGGCCTGGCCGAGGCGCGCGACGAGAGCGCGATCCCGTTCCTGGTGGCCGGCACCGAGTACGGCCGCGTGTCACACGGGCGGCGCGCGGCCCTGGCCGCGCTGGCCGATCTGGCCCGCGGCCGGCGCGATCAGGCGGAGCGCGACGCGCGCGAGCGGATCGAGGAGCTCCTGCGCGACCTGGACTTCCGGGTCAGGTTCGCAGCGCTCGAGTCGCTCGCCGTGCTGGCCGATCCGGCGTCGATGGGGGCGCTGCGAGATCTCATCGACCGCGAGCTCGACGGCCGGCTGCGCCGCCGCGCGAGGGAGATCGTGCGCGACATCGGCGAGTCGCGCACCGCCACCGCCGAGGTGTCGTCCCTGCGCGACGACGTGGAGAAGCTGCGCGGCGACCTCGCGCGGCTGCGCGAGCAGCTCGAGCGCATGCAGGCCGCCGGCGACAAGCCGGGCGAGCCGGCGGGCCCGCGGCCGCGCAACGGCGCGCCCTCGCGCCGCCGCGCGCCGACGGTGCGCGACACCGTCCGGCGACCCGCGCCCACCTCACCGCGGCGAAAGCCGCCGGCGCGGACGAGCAAGCGAACGCCGCGCTAGCGTCGACATCGACGTCGACGCAACCGGGTCGTGGCGGACAGCCGACGCTTCAGCTACTCGACCTGCACGCGAAACACGGTCGCAAAGCATGCGGCCACCGCCTCGCCACCCTCGATCACCGGCTGGTAGCGAGCCCGCGAGAACGCGCGCGAGAGCCGATCGCGCACGATCTCGGACACGGGCGTCAGCACCGCCACCGACGTGACGCCGCCGTGCGGATCGATGCACAGCTTGGCGGTCACGTACCCGGGCGTCTTCTCGTCGCGCGGCAGGTGGATCGGGGCGAGGCTCCCGCTCTCGCGATGCGCGCGGTTGGGCGGGACGATGATGGGCCCGCTCGCGCGCGGCGCCGCCGGCGCGGCCGGCTGTGCGATCTTGCGGACCGGCGGCGCGGGGGCGACGGGCGCGCTGCCCGCGGCGGGCGCCGGGCCGGGCGCCGCCTGGCCCAGGCCGAACAGGCCCGGACGCGCGGCTCCGTCTCGCGCGCGGGCGGAGACCTCTCTGGCGGCGATGGCCGCTCTCCCGGCGAATGCGGCCGCGCGGAGCTCAGGATCCGCGGCCGTCTCGTTCGCAGCCGCCTTCTCAGCTCGGCCGGAGAGGTCTCCGCCGGCACGCGAGACCGGAGCTCGCGCCGTGACCCGCGGAGGATTGGTTGCATGGCTCGCTGCCGGGGCGGGCTGGCCCGATGCCTGGCCCGATGCCTGGCCCGCTTCCTGGCCCGCCGGCGCGGCGGAGCCCGCCTGGCTCATCGCGATGTCGCCCTTCGCGGCCCGAGAGCTGGCCTGGGGGGCGAGCGAACCGCCGGCGGCCGGCATCGCCGCAGAGGCGACCGCCGGCTGCGCCGCCGACAGCGGCGACGCGGCCGGGATGGCGGCGGGGATGGCGGCGGCGACCTTGGCGCCCTGGAGCGAGGCCGGCCCCGCGGCCGGACGACCGGCGACCGCGAAGGCCACGGCGACGGCGGCGACCAGCATCGCGCCGGCCGCGGCGAGCCTGCCGCCCTGCGTCCTGCTGGCGCGCGCGATGTGCGAGCGCAGCCGGTCGACCGCGCGCGGCGCCGCGCCGACGGCGACGTCGGCGGCGTGCGCCGGCCGCAGCGCGAGCACCGGTAGCGGCCGCGGCGCGACCGCCGCCATGGCGGGCACCGTCAGCGCGTGCTCGACCTCGTCGAGCGCGGCGCACAGCTCGTCGGCCGAGGCGAAGCGATCGGCGGGCGACTTCTCCAGCAGGCGGCGCACGATCGCCTCCAGCGCCGGCGGCACCTCGATCCCGGGGCTGCGCTCCGCGATCCACGGCACCGGCGCGATGACGTTCTTGTGCGCGATCTCGACCGGGCGGCCGTCGAACGGCGGCTGCGCGGCCAGCATCTCGTACATCACCACGCCGAGGGCGAACAGATCGGCCCGGTGATCCACGCTGCCGTCGAGCACCTGCTCCGGCGCGATGTAGACCGGCGTCCCGAGGATGAAGCCGCACTCGGTCAGCCGACCGGGCAGCTCGTCGCGGTCGCGCGTGGAGATGGCGAGCCCGAAATCGAGGATGCGCGGCATCGGCGGCCCGTCCTCGAGCCGCTCGAGCAGCACGTTGTTGGGCTTGAAGTCGCGGTGAACCAGGCCGCGCCGGTGGGCGTGGCCCAGCCCCATGGCCAGCTGGCGGGCCAGCCCGATGACGTGGAGCGAGTCGAGCGGGGCGTACCGCGCGATCAGCTCGCCCAGCCCCTCGCCGTCGATGAAGTCCATGACCAGGAAGAGCAGCCCCTGCTCGCTGCGCCCGAAGTCGACCACCGGGACCACGTTGGGGTGACTCAGGCGGCTGGCCAGCGCCGCCTCCTGGGCGAAGCGGATGCGCATGCGCGGATCGGCGACCAGGTCGCCGAACAGGATCTTGACCGCGAACGCGCGCGGCAGGCATGTGTGGCGGGCCCGGTAGATGAGCCCCATCGAGCCCTCGCCGACCAGCTGCTCGATGATGTAGCGGCCGGCCAGCTCGCTGCCGAGCAGCGGATCGAAGCCGGGCTCGCACGGCGCGATCGCCGCTCCGTCCACCGGACAGCAGTCGAACCCCGTGCGGAACACGGCCAGACAGGCCGGGCACCGCATGCGGGTGGCCGCCGGAATCTCGCCCATCGGCGATCTCTGCACCTGCATCTCGAATTTCTCCCTGGCCGTGGCCAGCGCCGCCAACCTGCGCGCCCCGAGCGAGCGCCGCCCCCGTCGATCTGGTCCGGGGAGGATCAGGCGGTCACGAGATGCAAGTTCGACGCGGGGCGGTGTCGGCGCTGAGCGGCGGCCTGTCGACCCCCTCCCCCGCAGTCCACCGAGTCGCACCGGCTCGAGAGAGCCCGTCTCGGGCTCCTCTCGCCGTCACCGCCCCGCGCCGTCCGTGCCGGCGCCGCCGTCACCTTCCACCATTTCCCGCGCCGTCCGACTCCCCTACCCAATTTTCGGGTCCCCACCATTCACGCGCGCTTGTCGGCCGGCCCTCACGGCCACCCCGCTGCCCCCGTCACCACGCGCCACTACCATGGGTTCGCATGGGACGTTTGCACCCCGCGTGCCGCGCCGCGACGCGCCCGATGGTCGCGCCACCACTGGGACACGGTGGGATGGAGTGGACCGCGAGACCACTCGGCGACGACGCTGTGGACCGGGAGTCCACTCGACCCGTCGTTTCGGCGGCGTGATGAGGCGCACCAGCTTTGGCGCCCGTGACCCCTCGATTCGCCCCCCCGGGCGGACGATAGTCGCCGGCGCCATGGCCGCCGTACGCCCCTCCCGCCTCGCGCTCCTCCTGCTCCTGGCCTCGTGCCTCCACGCTCGGAACGCCGCCGCCGACGCCGCCAACCGCAACCTCTTGCCATTCGGCGAGCGGGCCGCCTTCCTCGGGAACGCCGGCATCACCAGCCAGACCGGCGACGCCGTGTTCTACAACCCGGCCAACCTGGCTCTCATCGGCCACCCCAATCTGTCGGTGTCGGCCAACGTCTACGCCGTGGTCGATCTCGAGGCCGATCCGTTCCTCGAGATCGAGGGCGTGGACCAGCCCTTCCACGCCAGCGGCTTCCTGAGCATCCCGTCGACCCTGGTCTCGACCTATCAGTTCGGAGGCTGGTCGGTCGCCACCGCGGTGCTGGTGCCCGACTCGGTGACGCTCAAGAACCGCGTCACCTTCGACAGCCCCAGCCTGCACGTCACCTTGCTCCAGGAGCAGCAGCAGGAGTCGCTGTACCTGGGCGCCGGCGTGGCCCACGTCATCGTCCCGGGTCTGACGGCGGGCGCGAGCGTGTTCGTGGCCAAGGAGTCGACCGCCGATCTCTACTTCCTGCGCTCGGAGGTGGCCTCGACCGAGCCGTCCATGGTCAGCGAGTTCACCAGCAACACGGACGGCACGGTGTTCAACCTGACCGCGGTGGCCGGGCTCTCCTGGCAGCCCACCCCCACCCTGGGCATCGGCGTGCGCACGCAGGTGCCGCCCATCCGCCTGACCGGCGACGCCGACATCTATCAGTCGATCAACGTCCCGGGCGACGCGACCAACACCGTCGAGTCGGCGTGGGAGGACGCGGACCAGAGGGCGCCCCTGCCGTGGGATGTGGGGATGGGGGTGTCGTTTCGCCCGCATCCGAAGCTGGAGCTCCTGGCCGACCTGAACCTCGAGCTTCCCGCCACCCTGACCGTGCGCGACGACCCCGACCTGCCACCCGAGGTGGGGTTCGCGCAGACCAAGACGAAGGTCGCCCCGCGCTTCGGCGCCGGCGCGGAGTGGCAATTTCTGTCGCAGATCTGGCTGCGCCTGGGCACCCTTTACAATGGATCCGCCTACGGCAAGCCGAAGACCTCGGACGACGAGGTCCGCGAGCAGTACTACGGGGTGACCGGCGGTCTGGCCTGGCAGAAGGACCGCACCCACACCGCCATCGGGGGATTCTACCTGCGGTCGGACGCCGACCTCATCGTGCAGGGCTCGGACCCGCCGCGCGAGTCGGACGCCCGCACGGTCGTCTATGGCGCGCTCCTGACCGTGTCCTATCGCCTCTGATCGCGATATCATGGACCCGGCCTTGAGGGTCGGATGGCCGTGGCCATGGGGGCAGGTTCTCGATCCGTCGCCGTCGCGCTCGTCGCCGCCGCCGGCGTGACGCCCCTGGCGGTGTCGCGGCCGGCCGTGGCACAGCAGCCGGCCGGCGACTCGACGGGAGCGCTGCCCGGGTTCGTGAGGGTCGGCGCGGCGGGGCCGTTCGACACCGGCTTCGTGCTGTCGGGCCTGGCCGGCTACGGCTATCGCGGCGCTGTGGTGGCGGAGAGTGATCGCCACCACCGCGCGGCCTTCGACGTCGCGACCAGCTTCCGGCCGCGCAACTGGCTGGCCATCGCGGCCCGCTACTCCGGGCGCTACGACCGGCACACCGGCACCGGCACCGGCGACGAGGGCGAGTGGGTCGGCGACCCGAGGCTGGCGGTGCGCGCGAGCGCGCCGCTCGGCAGCGAGCTGTGGCTGGCCGCGCAGGCGGGGCTGTGGGTGCCGGGCCGCGAGGGCTCGTCGCTCGAGCCGGACGCGGCCAGCGTCGACCTGATCGGGCTCGCGACCTGGGCGCCGCCGGCGAGCCGGTTCTCGCTCGGCGTGGAGGGCGGCTTCCGCCTCGACCGGAGCGCCGAGGCGATCGACCGGCCGGAGGAGCTCAGCGCCTCGGACCGGATGTCGCTCGAGGTGAGCGAGTCGGATGCGATCCTGATGGGCGCCGGCGCCTCGATGCGCACCGGCGCCACCGAGTGGGTGGGCGAGTGGAGCTGGGACGCGCTGGTCGGCGACCGCGCGCCGGACGCCCGCGAGTGGCCGATGCGCCTGGGCGCCGGGATGCGCCGGCAGCTCACCCGCACGGTCGGGCTCCAGCTGCTGGTGGAGGTGAGCCTGTCGCGAACGCGGGACCCGGTGGTGCTGGATCCGCTGTTTCCCATCGAGCCGCGCTTCCAGGCGATGGCCGGCATCACGCTGGCCCCCGGGCGCGAGGAGCCGGGCCGCGCGCCGGTGCGGCCGGCGCGCGAGCCGACCGGCGGCTCCATCGCGGGCGCCTGGATCGTGGTCTCGGTGGTCGACGCGGCCGGCGCGCCGATCGCCGGCGCCGACGTGGTGGTGCTGCCCAGCGGCGGCTCGGGCACCGAGGTGCGAATGGGGCGGACCGACGCGCGCGGGCGCGTCACCTTCGACGGCATCGACGGCGGGCTGGCGCGCATCGAGGTCAGCCATGT
This sequence comes from Kofleriaceae bacterium, assembly GCA_035262925.1. Taxonomy (GTDB): domain Bacteria; phylum Myxococcota_A; class Polyangia; order Haliangiales; family Haliangiaceae; genus DATFRY01. The sequence continues at coordinate 15,298 of DATFRY010000338.1, forward strand.
GCGGCACCGGGCGAGCTCGCGCCTGCTCGAGGTGGAGCCGGGGCGCACCTCGAACCTCCGCTTCGCGCTGTCGCGGGCGCTGCCGCCCGGCCAGCTGCGCGGCCTGGTGCGTTCGCTGAGCGGGCGCCCGCTGGCGGCAGAGCTGGCCATCTCGCCGCTCGGCACCAGGACGCGGTCCGATGCGCACGGCGAGTTCGAGATCGATCTGCCGCCGGGCGAGTACGAGGTCTCGGTGGAGGCGGAGGGGTACCGGGCCCAGCGGCGGCGCATTCACATCGAGCAGGACGGGGTCACGATCCTCAACGTGGATCTGCGGAAGTGAAGCGCCCCGCGCCAGCGCGGTCGATCCTGGTCTGGCTGGGCGCGGCCGCGCTCGGGCTGGCCGGGCCGGCGTGTCCGTCGCGCGATGGTTCCGACATCGCCGAGCTGACCTCGGTGCTGAGCGGGCAGGCCGAGCGGAGCGGCCAGGGCGAGGCGTGGCAGGCGTCGCGCGCCGGCGATCGCTTCCGCGAGGGGGACGCGGTCCGCACGTCGGCCGACGGCGGGGCGCGCCTGCGCTTCCTCGCCGGCGGCGGGCTGCGCATGGGGCCGAGCACCACGATCCGTTTCGGCGCCGGCCGCCTCGCGGTCGACGGTGAGCTGGAGGCCGAGGGCGAGCAGGCGATCGTCGAGCTGGAGGTGGGCCGCGCGCACATCGCGCCCGGCAGCCGGATCCGCATCGGACAGCGCGGCGACCAGGTCCAGTTCGACGTGCTGGTGGGCAGCGCGGTCGTGTCGCGCGAGCAGCACCGGGTGGAGATGAGAGCCGGCGAGGCGGTGGCGATCGAGGTGGGCGGCTCGCGGGTCGAGCGAACCGCGGCGCGTGCGGGCGGTGCGGCGGGTGCGGGCGGTGCCGCGAGTGCGGGCGGTGCGGCGGGTGCTGGTGCGAGCGGTGCCGCGGGCGCTGGTGCGAGCGGTGCGGCGGGCAGCGGTGCGAGCGGCGCGGCGGGTGGCGGTGCCGTCGGTGCGGCGGGTGGCGGTGCCGCCGGTGCGGCGGCGAGCGGCGCGGCGGGAGGCGGCGCGCCGGCGAGCGGCGCGGGAGGCGCGGCTGCCGGCGCGGCCGGTGCGGCTGCCGGCGCGGCCGGTGCAGCTGCCGGCGCGGCCGGTGGTGGAGCGGCGAGTGCGGCCGGTGGCGGAACCGCGGGCGCGGTCGCGGGCGGCGCGGCGGGAGCGCCGGGCGCGGGCGCGGCCGGCGGCGATGCGGCGGGCGCGGCCGGTCCGGGTGCGGCCGGCGCGGCGGTCAGGGATGCGCCCGGTGCCGGGGCTGGCACCGGTGCCGGCGTGGCCGGCCCGGGCGCCGCGCGCGCGGGCTCGGCAGGCGCGGCCGGCGCCGAACGCGCGGGGACCGGCGGAGCGAGCGCAGCCACCGCACGCATCGACACGACCCGAACCGCCAATCCCGGCGCCGCAGGCAGCGGCGCGGCGATCGCAGACACGGCCGGCGGTGCCGGCGCCGCGAGCACGGGCGACGCAGGCGCCGCGGCGGGAACCGGGCGCCCGGTCGGCGCGCGCGTGCGCGGCGCCGCCGTGCGCGCGCGGCCGCCTGGCCGGGAATGGAGCCGGCTGCGCGCCGGCAATCACGAGCTCGCGGCCGGCACCGAGCTCAGCATCCCCCGCGGCAGCACGGTCGAGCTGGCCCGCGGCGGCGAGCACGCGATCGTGCACGGCGCGGCCGAGGCGGTGGTGGCGCCGGGCGGCCATCGCGGCGCGCTGGTCGAGACGCGGAGCGGCCGCGCCGACGTCCGCGCGGCCGGGGCCGAGGTGTCGGTTCGCGTCCCCGGCGGCATGATCGTCGCGCGCCGCGGCCACCGGCGCGGCGGCGCAGGCTCGCGCGCCGGTCTGCGCGTCGAGCGCGGAGAGGCGCGCGTGGTCGTCACCGGCGGCGTGATCGACGTGGTCGGCGATCAGGGCGGCACCGAGCGGCTCTTGACCGGCCAGTCGGGCGTGGTGGAGCGCGGCGGCCTGCTCCGCATCACCGGGCGGCCCCCGGGCCGCGCAGACTTCAGCATCCGCGCCGGACTGTCCGCCACCATCCACGATCCGACGCCGCCCAGCGACGTGCGAGTCGAGTTTGGCGGACTGTGTCCGGGGGCGGGAGTGCTCGAGCTCCTGGGCGGCGACGATCCGCGCGCGTCGCGCATGGTGCAGGGCCGCGGCGCCGCCATCGGCCGGTTTCCGCGCGGCTCCTACCGCTACCGGGTGCGCTGCTTCGAGGGCGACGCCCTCGGCGACGCCGCCGTGGCCAGCGGCCGCCTCGTCGTCAACCAGGACAGCGGCACGCGCCCGATCGCGCTCCAGGCGCCGCACAACTTCGTCGACGCCGACGGGCGGCGCTACACGGTCCTCTACCAGAACCAGCTGCCGTCGATCACGTTCCGCTGGCAGGGCGCGCCGGAGGCCAGCGGCTACCGCCTGATGATCGCCCCGGCCGCCGGCCGCCGGATCGATCTCGCCCTCACCTCGTCCAGCCACACCGTCGGGTCGGGCGCGCTGGCCGAGGGGCAGTACCAGTACTGGTTCCAGACCGTGGGGCGAGCGGTGCAGCGCGAGTCGCGCCACTCGACCCTGACCATCGACTTCGACAACGCGGCCGGGTCGGGCTATCTCATCGCGCCCAGGCCCGACGAGCGGTGGAACGGCGAGTCGGTGCTCGTGCGCGGCGGCGTCAGCGAGGGCTGGCGCGTCTCGGTGCGCGGCAAGCCGCTCGCGCTCGACCGCCAGCACCGGTTCTCGAGCCCGGTCGCGCGCGCCGCCGACGAGAACGGCATCGCGGTCGAGTTCCGCCATCCCAGCCACGGCGTTCACCTCTACGTCAGGCGCGCGCGGCGCAGGTGACGCCCGGCCGGCGCGCGATGTGGGCATCGCGCCGCCCGGAGACGGCGGGGCCGCCCGACGCCGTACTGGCGCGGCGCGCTCGTCGGCAATCGAGCAACGCAGCGTCGGCGCCGACTCGGCGGCCCTCCGCGGGCGTCAGCGAGTGCGGCGAACGCGCAGCGGGATGGTCACGTGGACCGGCTCTCGCTGGTGGCCGAAGCGCGCGCGACGGGCGACCTTCAGGATGCAGTCGCCGAGCTGCGTGGCCTCGAGCTCGGCTGGTTCGAGGCTGGCTCGCGTCACCTCGCCGTGGCGATCGATAGCGAGCACGACCGACAGCTCCGGCGCGCCCGCGATGGTCGCGCCGCTCGAGCCCAGGCAGCGCCTGAACTGCTCCTGCTGCCGCGCGAGCGCCGCGCCGTACGGATCGCCCGCGCCGCGCTCGATGCCCGATCCCGCCCCGGCCCCGAGGGCGCCGGTCGTCTCGCCGGTCCCGCTCGCGCCGCGCGCCTCGCCCTCCCCGCCGGTCCCGCTCGCCCCGCTGGCCTGGCCATCGTCGCCATCCCGGCCGGCCCCGCTCGCTCCGTGCGCTCCGCTCTCGTCGCCGGTCCCGCCCGCCTCGTCGGGCCCGCCCGACCCGCTGGCCCCGACGGCGGCGCCCCGAGGCGGCCGCCCCGGCGCATCGCCGCGCTCGCTCGCCCGGGTCACCCGGCCGTCCGTGGTCTCGACCTCGCCGCCGAGCACGATCACCGGAGTGGGCCTCGGCGCCGGCCCGCTCATCCACTGCCGGTAGGCGAGCGCGCCGCCTCCGCCCAGCGCCGCGACCGCCACCAGCCCGGTCAGCCACGCGCGCCCACCGCGGCGGCGGCGGGGCAGCGTCCCGCCCACGCTGCCCAGATCGATGTGCAGCTCGTCGGCGGCCAGCTCCCCTCCGCCGTCGCCGGCCTCGCCGTCCGCCGACGGCAGCCGCGCCCTGCCCGCCAGCGCGTCCTGCACCTCTTGCCTGCGCTGCTCGAGCAGCGGGCCGAAGTGCTCGGCGACGTAGTCGCCCACCCGGGCCGGACGCCAGATGCCGCCGGCGCCGGTCATCGCCTCCTCCAGCGCCTCGCCCAGCTCGCGCGCGGTGGTGAAGCGCTTGCCCGGGTCCCGCGACAGGGCGCGCTCGGCCACCTCCGCCACCGCCGGCGGCAACCCCGGCCAGCTCTCGCGCAAGGGCGGGACCGGCTCATCGACGATGGCCTTGAACATCTTGTACTCGGAGTCGCGCCAGAACAGGCGCTGCGCGGTCAGGAGCTCGTAGAGCACCACGCCGAGCGACCAGACGTCGGAGCGACGGTCGACCGCGTCGCCGAGCACGTGCTCCGGCGACATGTACGCGTACTTCCCCTTGAGCGCGCCCGTGTGCGTGCGAGCCAGCGCGTCCTGCGACTTGGCCACGCCGAAGTCGAGCACCTTGACCACGCCCGACGCGGTCGCGAACAGGTTGGAGGGCGACACGTCGCGGTGGACCAGGCCGACCGACTTGCCGTCGCGGTCGCGCAGCTCGTGCGCGTGGTCGAGCCCGTCGGCGGCCTGGCGCAGGATGGCGGTGGCCAGCCCGAGCTCGAGCCTCTGCCCCGCCCGGCTCGCCTGGCGCAGGACCAGCGAGGCGGGCACTCCCTCCAGGTGCTCCATCGCGATGTAGTAGTGGCCCTCCACCTCGCCGAGGTCGTAGACCTGGCACACGTTGGGATGCGAGAGGCGCGCCGCGACCCGCGCCTCGTCGAGCAGCATCGCGACGAAGTGAGCGTCCTCGGCCAGGTGCGGCAGGAGCCGCTTGATGACCACCAGCTTCTCGAATCCGCCGGCGCCGCCGCTGCGCGCGACGAACAGCTCGCCCATGCCGCCGGTGGCCAGGCGACAGAGCAGGGTGTACTTGCCGAACGGGGTGCCGGCCAGCTTCGGCGCCCTACCCGGTTGTCCTCCCTCCCCCGTCTCGACGTCCACGATCCGGGATCATACAACGCCGCCGGAGCTGGAGGCAGGCTCCGCGGGCACCCGCAGCTCCGCCACCACCAGGTGCGCCACCTCGCGGGCGCGCTCGAGCTGCTGCGCCGGCAGGGAGATGGCACCCACCACCGGGTGGCCGCCGCCGCCGAAGCGCTCGCAGATGGCCGCGATGTTGTGCGTGCGCGGACGGGGCCCCCACGGGTTGGATCCGACCGACACCTTGGCGCGGTCGGGCCCGCGCGTGAGGCCCACCGTGTACACGGTGTCGGGGAACAGCATGTAGGCGATGAACTTGTTGTGCGCCAGGACCGCGTCCTCGGTCAGGTCGAAGAACACGACGTCGCCGTCGCGCACCGCCCGCTTCTGCACGATGTCGATGTGGCGGCGGTGCTCCTCGAGGAGCGGCAGGAGCGGGCCGGCGATCCAGGTCTCGTCGACGATGCCGGCCAGCGGCCGGCGGCCCAGCTCGCCGATCAGCCGGTGGGTGAGGCTCGGCTCCCGGTTGTGCTCGAGCCAGGTCATGATGCGCAGCGCGGGCTCGGCCAGCTCGACCGCGGTGCGCGCGCTGTCGAAGCGCGCCGAGTCGATGACGTCGGCCCAGCGCACCAGCTCGGCCCAGGTCCCGCTCGGGTCCGACGGCAGGAACTCGAACCGGCTGGCCAGCACCTGGTTGAGGAACAGCGCGCAGGAGCTGGCGGTCGGGTCGTAGAACTTCTGTCCGCTGTCGTCGGCCTCGAAGTGGGCGCGCAGCTCGGGCGGCTGAAACGCGCTGACGTGGTGGTCGAACCACCAGCTCATGCGCGCGTCGGCCGAGTAGCGAAAGTCGACGCAGGCGTTGTCGTCGCCGTCGAGGGCCAGCCCGGCGAAGGGATCGCCGCGCCGGTGCTGCACGCCCTGGAGGGCGATCTCGGCGCCTGCGTGGCGCGCGCGGTAGAAGTCCGCGAACAGAGCCGCCGATGTGGCGCCGTCGAAGCAGTTGTCGTGGAAGAAGATCTTGAGGCGCACGTCCGGCTCACCGTAGCACGGCCGCCCGGCGCGCGTGGTAGCCTCGGCCGATGAGCACCGAGGCGTATCTCTGGGTCAAGGCGGTCCACCAGTTCGGGTTCGTTCTGTGGGTCGGATCGATGTTCGCCCTCACCCTCGTGCTGTCTGCCCACGCGCGCGCCGCCGGGCAGGCGCGCGACGCCTTCGCCGCCGCCGAGCGCAGCATCGGCCGCGCCATGGAGCTGGGCGCTCTCCTGGTCATCGCGTGCGGCGTCCTCATGATCGTGCGCTCACCGCCGGGGGTCAGCCTGATGAAGCAGAGCTGGATCCACCTCAAGCTGACCCTCGCCGTCCTGCTCATCGTCATGCACGGGCTGGTGCGGGCCCGCATGGCCCGCCTGGGCCGCGGTGAGGGCAAGGGGCTGCCGGGATGGGTGGGCGGCCTCGTCCTCCTCATCGCGCTGGCGATGATCTGGCTGGCCGTGGTCAAGCCGATCCTGCGCGTGTGACGCCCCGGGCCATCCTGCACGTCGATCTCGACGCCTTCTTCGCGGCGGTCGAGCAGCGGGATGATCCGGGTCTGCGCGGCAAGCCGGTCCTGGTCGGCGGCTCGCGCGAGCGCGGCGTGGTGGCGGCGGCGTCGTACGAGGCGCGCCGCTACGGGGTGGGCTCGGCCATGCCGATGGCCCAGGCGCTGCGCCTGTGCCCGCAGGCGATCGTGGTGCCCCACCGCTTCGAGCGCTACACCGAGGCGTCGCAGCGGTTCTTCGCCATCCTGGGCGACTACTCGCCGCTGGTCGAGTCGCTGTCGCTCGACGAGGCCTTCGTCGACGTGACCGCGAGCCGCCGCCTGCTGGGCGACGAGGTGTCGATCGCGCGCGACATCAAGCGACGCGTGCGCGAGGAGCTGGCCCTGGTGGCTTCGGTCGGGGTGGCGCCCACCAAGTTCGCGGCCAAGATCGGCTCCGACATCGACAAGCCCGACGGCCTGCGCGTGATCCGCGCCGAAGACCTCATCCCCTTCCTGCACGCGCTGCCGGTGTCGCGCCTGTGGGGCGTGGGTGCGGTGACCCAGAAGCGGCTGCACGAGCTCGGCCTGAGCACGATCGGCGACGTGGCGCGCTGGCCGGAGTCGGACCTGTGCCGGCGGCTGGGCGAGTCGCTCGGGCGCCACATCGCGGCGCTGGCCCGCGGCGAGGACACCCGCGACGTGGTGAGCGAGCACGAGGCGGTGTCGATCGGCCACGAGGAGACGTTCGAGCGCGACCTGGGCCGCCTGGAGGAGCTGGTGCCGTTCCTCGTCAGCCAGGCCGATCGGGTCGCCGGCCGCCTGCGCCGCGCCGGCCTGCGCGCCGGCGTGGTCGTGGTGAAGATCAAGCACGCCGACTTCCGCCTGGTGACCAGGCGGCGGACCCTCGACGACGCGACCAGCGACGGCGCTCGCATCGCCCGCATCGCGCTCGAGCTGGCGCGCGACGTCGACATCGGCGACCACGGCGGCAAGCGCACCCGGGTGCGCCTGTGCGGCGTCGCGGTCAGCGGCCTCGAGCCGCGCGACGCCCCGCGCCAGCTCGCCCTCGACGAGCCCGCCCGCCAGCGCGGCGAGCGCCTGGGCGACGCCGTCGATCGGATCCGCCGCCGCTTCGGCGACGGCGCCGTGCTCCCGGCGACCGCGACCGAGCGCGGCGAGGACGGCGACGACGGCGACGACGGCGACGACGGCGCGAACTGA
>DATFRY010000339.1:0-8564 GCA_035262925.1 Kofleriaceae bacterium
GCCATCGCCTGGACGCTGCTCGAGCCGTCGGTGACCGCGCCGATCCTGGGCGCGCGCACCCTCGCCCAGCTGGAGGACAACATGGGCGCGCTCGACGTCCGCCTGTCCGACGAGCAGCGCGCCCGCCTCGACCAGGCCAGCCGCATCGAGCTCGGCTTCCCGCACGACTTCCTCGCCCTCCCGCTCACGCGCGCCGTCATCCGCGGCGACGTCCGCATCGAGCCGCGCGCCCGAGCCTGAGCAGTGCCGGCGGCGCCGCGGCCGCCGGCCGGCCGGGCACGGCGCTCAGCGGCGGAACTCGTCGGGGTCGACGCGGAGCCGGCGGCACCAGCGCCGGATCTGCGTCGGCGCCTTGCCGAGCATGCGAGCGGTCGCGCGGATGTTGCCGCGGTTCTGGCGCAGCACGCCGATGAGCTCGGCCCTGAGCGCCTCGTCCTCGGGGCCGAGAGAGCCTTGACTCGAGTGGGCCGCGGTCTGCATCGCCCTGGGCAGATGTTCCAGCGCGATGACGCCGCCGGGCGCGAGCGCGACCGCCGCGGCCAGGGCCTGCTCCAGCTCGCGCACGTTCATCGGGTATCCGTGGGCGAAGAGCGCGGCGGCCGCGCGCGGGTGCAGCGACAGCTCGCCGCCGCCGCGATCGAGGCGGCATAGCAGCGCGGCGATGAGCGAGCCGATGTCCTCGCGCCGCTCGCGCAGCGGCGGCACGCGCATCTCGTATCCGGCCAGGCGCGCGTAGAGGTCGCGGCGGAAGCGGCCCTCGTCGACGCGGGCCGCGATGTCCTGGTGAGTGGCCGCGATGACGCGCACGTCCACGCGCACGAGCTCCGACGACCCCACCGGGCGCACCTCTCCCTCCTGGAGCAGTCGGAGGAGGGCGACCTGCGACTCCTCGGGCAGCTCGGCGACCTCGTCGAGGAAGAGCGTGCCGCCGTCCGCCTTGCGCGCCAGCCCGGGCCGGTCCTCGCGCGCGCCGGAGAACGCGCCGCGCCGGTAGCCGAACAGCTCGCTCTCCACCAGGGTGCGCGGCAGGGCGCCGCAGTTGACCGGCACGAACGGCCCCCTGCGCCCCGACAGGGAATGGATGGCCTGCGCGACGAGCTCCTTGCCGGTGCCGGTCTCGCCGACGACGAGGACCGGCACGACGGTCGGGGCGATGCGCTCGATGTCGGCGGCGCGCCGCTCGAGCTGGAGCGAGAGGGTGCGGAACACGTCGGGGCGGTCCCGGTCCTCCTCCTCCGCCAGGTCGCGATCGCCCGCGCAGCCGCCGTCGCCGGCGTGGTCGCGATAGACGAACATGCTGCCGCCTACCTCGATGAGATCGCCGTCGGACAAGGTCCAGCGCCTGGTGCGGACGCCGCCCACCAGCGTGCCGTTCTTGGAGCCGAAGTCCTGGAGCGCCCAGCCGTCCCCCTTGCGCGCCAGGCGGACGTGGAGCCGCGAGACCTCCGGGTCCAGGACCGAGATGGCGAGCTTTCGATCGGCGCGCGACCACCCCCGCTCGCAGCCGCGGCCGATCAGCACCTCGTCCACGTCGGCCAGCGACATGCGGACGCCGCGGCCGAGCGGCCGCCGGCAATCGAAGGCCATGATGAGGCGAGGCGCGCGATCGAGCCCGACATCGAGGTGCAGGTCCTCGAGGCGCTTCGTGAGGGTGGTGCAGCCGTCGCTCGCCAGCATCATCATACGTCGCTCCAGGCGAAGCTCGCCCACAATGGGCGCCGCGCCCGCGGCCAGCATACCGCCGGACCCGGTTCCCCGGTGTGTGTCGCCGGTGTTCCCTCCGTGAGGAGTGGCCGGTTTTCTGGAGCAGGTCAGACACGCGCGCACCTGGCGAGCGACACACGTCACCTCTGCTCCCACGCGAATCGGCCGCGCGGGTCGAGGAGGGGACGCGTGCGCGGTCGAGAACTTGGCCGCCGCTCCGCCCATCGACGGCGTGTGCGCCGGCGCGCGCGAGCGCGAAATCGGTGGTCCGCGCCTTGCTCTGGTCACGAGTTGCCTCGTGCAAAGGAGCCACACCATGACGATGACGACCAATGAGGGCGGAGTTCGAGTGAAGGCAGAGCTCGCGACGCGATTCCCGAGGACGTTGTTCGCGTCCCTGTTCCTGGGCTCGCTGGGCGCGCTCGCGATCGCCGGCTGCGACATGGCGGCCGACGACATCGACGAGAGCGAGCCGACATCCCAGCCGGTGGCGTCGAAGGAGCCCGCCATCAACAGCGCGCTCGATTCCACGGCCAGACTCTTCGCGCGCGCGGTGTCCGACCCGGCCCTGCGCCAGCAGATCCACGACATGGCCGGGCAGCGCTTCGACGGCGACGTCGACGTCCTTTACAAGACGCTGGCCGCCTCGACCGCGGTCCGCGGCGGTCTGGCCAGCGCCTACCAGCTCGAGCCCGCCGCCGCCGGAGTGGCCGCGAAGGATCCGGCAGAGGCTGCGCTCGCCGTCGACGACCTGGTCGCCGAGATCCCGCGCCTCCAGGTCGCCGTGCCCGTCCACTTCGACCAGTGGGATGCGAAGGGCCAGACGCCGCTGGTCGGGTACATGCCGGCCGGGGTGGACGACACGACGCTCGAGACCATCACCGCCTTCGACGCGGACGGCGTGGCCCACACGCTCGACGGCCAGGTCCCGCCGGACGAGCCCGTCATCATCCTCAGCCAGAACGAGCGCACCGACGACGACGGCAACGTCCGCGCCGAGTTCCTGGCCCAGCCGGCGGGCGGCGTCACGACGCAGGGCCTCTACGAGGTCCGCGTGCTCGACGTGACGATGTTCGACACCAACGAGAACTGGGCCCTCGGCGATCCCGAGGTGAGGCTCATCGCGAAGGGAACCGGTCTCTTCTGGCACGGCTCGTTCATCGAGGTGAACCAGAACAACCACAAGTACGTCTTCAACCGCTCGCTCGGCAACTCGAGCAGCGCGGTCATCTTCTACTGGTACGAGGACGACGGCGGCGCCCTGGACTTCACGGTCAGCTACAAGGGGATCTCGCTCGGCGTGAAGATCGACAACGACGACGACTTCATGGGAGAGATCCAGCTCGCCAACTCGACGTTCGAGGGCGGATCGAACTGGCCCTCCGACATGGGCGACATCGCGATGACGACCGACTGATCGACTGATCCGGGGCTGCCTCGGTCGAGAGGCTAGCCCGGCACCTCGACCCAGCTGGCGCCGCGCGCGGAGCCGAGCACCGCCTCGGTGATGCGCGCGGCGCGCAGCCCGTCGACGAAGGTGGGCAGGCCGTCGCGCACCTCGCCGCGGGCCGCCGCGTAGGCGTCGGCCACGAACGCGTTGAAGGCGTCGCCGTAGCCCTGGGCGTGGCCCGCGGGCAAGGTGGCGTAGCGGGCGGCCTCGGCCGACAGGTTGGGCGGGTCGCGCAGGACGATCTGCTGCCACTCGCGCGTCCCGATCCACAGCTTTTCGGGGTTCTCCTGGTCGAACGCGATCGCCTCGTTCTCGGCGTCGATCTCGAACCACAGCCGGTTCTTGCGCCCCGGCGAGATCTGGCTGACCAGGAGCGTGCCGGCCGCGCCGCCGTCGGTCTGGAAGGTCATCACCACCGCGTCCTCGCCCTCGACCCTCACGCGCCGCCCCTCGCCGCTGGTGCGCTGGAACGCGTTGGCGCTGCCGAGCAGGCGCTCGGGGAAGGCGGTGATGGAGCGCGCCGAGACCTGCGTGATCCGGTGCCCCGACACGAACTCGATGAGGTCGCACCAGTGCGAGCCGATGTCGGCGAACGCGCGCGACGCGCCGCCCAGGACGCTGTCGACTCGCCAGTTGTAGTCGTCGGGCGACGACAGCCAGTCCTGCAGGTAGCTGCCGTGGATGAGGTGGATCGCGCCCGACGCGCCGCGCGCGATCCGCGCCCGCGCCTCGCGCACCACCGGGTGAAAGCGATAGACGAACGGCACCGCGGCGACCCGGCGCGCGCGCGCCGCCAGGTCGACCAGCTCGGCGGCGTCGGCGGCGCTGGTGGCCAGCGGCTTCTCGCACACGACGTGCTTGCCCGCCTCGAGCGCGAGGCGCGCCAGCGGCGCGTGCAGGTTGTTGGGCGTGCAGATGTGCAGGACGTCGACACCCGGATCGGTCGCCATGCTCTCGGAGGACTCGAACACGCGGCCGACGTGGAGCGCGTCGGCCGCCGCCCTCGTCCGGTCGGGATCGCCCCCGGAGACGCCGACGACCTCGCCGTTCGCCAGTCGCGCGGCACGCACGTGCACCGCTCCGATGAAGCCCACACCAGCAACGGCCACCCGCAGTCGCTCCGCCATGCGGGCGAAGATACGCCTGCACTGCAGGCTTGACCAGTCGCTTTGTCCGCGCGAAGCACGAGTCACTGGACAATTACTCGACGCTCACCTAGTGTTTGGCCGGCAAACAAACAAAGGTCGGTCCATGCGTTCGACCGGTGGCGAAGACACGGGATCGCGGGGCGGCCCGTTCTCCGCCGGACACATCCTCCAGATGATTCGCGAAGCCGAGACCTCTCGCGCCGAGATCGCCCGCGCGACCGGCCTCGCGCGATCGACCGTGTCCCAGCGAGTCGAGGCGCTCCTGCGCCTGGGGCTGGTGGTGGAGGAGGGCGATGCGCGCTCGACCGGCGGGCGCCCGGCCACACGGCTCCGCCTCAACAAGACCGGCGGCGTGGTGCTGGCCGCCGATCTGGGCGCCAACCACGATCGCCTGTCGGTCTCCGACCTGGCCGGCAACGTGGTCGCCGAGAGGACCGCGCAGCTGCCCATCGCGCAGGGGCCCGGTCCGATCCTGGCGTGGGTGAAGGACAGCTTCCTCGCCATGCTCGAGCGGCTAGGGCTCGGCCCGCGCGACGTGGTCGGCATCGGCATCGGCGTGCCGGGGCCGGTCGAGTTCGCCGCCGGTCGCGCGGTGCAGCCGCCCATCATGCCCGGCTGGCACAGCGTGCACGTCGCCGATCACTTCGCCGACGCGCTGCCCGGCATCGAGGTGCTGGTCGACAACGACGTCAACATCATGGCGGTCGGCGAGTACCGCACCTACTGGCGCCGGCTGGTCTCCGACATGATCTATGTGAAGGTGGCCACCGGCATCGGGGCCGGCATCATCGCCGGCGGTGAGCTGCAGCGCGGCGCGCAGGGCGCCGCCGGCGACATCGGCCACATCCGCGCCAGCGAGCACCTGGAGATGATCTGCCCCTGCGGCAACGCGGGCTGCATCGAGGCGGTGGCCAGCGGCTCGGCGCTCGCCCGCCGCCTGCGCGAGCTCGGCCTCGAGACGACCACGTCGCGCGACGTCGTCGCCGAGGTGCAGAACGGCAACCCCGACGCCGTCCGGCTGGTGCGCGAGGGCGGGCGGCTGCTCGGCGAGGTGCTGGCCCACCTGGTCAACCTCCTCAACCCGTCGGTGCTGGTCATCGGCGGCGACCTGGCCAAGGCGCAGCAGCACCTGTTCGCCGGCATCCGCGAGGCCATCTACCGGCGCAGCTCGGTGCTGGCCACCGGCCACCTCGAGATCGTGCACACCCGCCTGGGCGACCGCTCGGGCGTGATCGGGGCGGCCGCCCTGGTCCTCGACCGCCGCCTGTCGCCCGAGGCGGTCGACCGCGAGGTGGCGCTGAGAGGTGCCGCGTGAGCCAGCTGCTCCAGCTGCGAGGCCTGACCAAGGTGTTCCCCGGCGTGGTCGCGCTCTCGGGCGTCGACCTCGACGTCGCCGCGGGCGAGGTCCACTGCCTGGTCGGGCAGAACGGCGCCGGCAAGTCGACGCTCATCAAGTGCGTGTCCGGCGCGGTGGCGCCGACCTCGGGCACCATCGAGTTCCTCGGCCAGAGGTTCGCCACCGGCCGCCCGAGCGCGGCGCTGTCGGCCGGGGTCGGGACGATCTATCAGGAGCTCGACCTGGTCCCGGAGCTGACCGTGGCGGGCAACATCTTCCTCGGCCACGAGGTGCGGGTCGGGCCGTTCCTCGACCGGCGCGCCATGGGCCGCGAGGTGCGCGAGCTCCTGGGCCGGCTCGGGCACCCCGACGTCGATCCCGACGCGCTGGTCGGCGACCTGCGCCCGGCCGGCAAGCAGCTGGTCTCGATGGCGCGCGCCCTGTCGCGCAACGTCCGCCTCCTCATCATGGACGAGCCGTCGGCCATCCTCGATCCGCCCGAGGTCGAGGCCCTGTTCCAGGTCGTCCGCCGCCTGACCGCGCAGGGGGTCGGCGTCATCTACATCTCGCACCGCATGGACGAGATCGCGCGCATCGGCGACCGCGTGACCGTGCTGCGCGACGGCAAGACCACCGCGAGCAACCTGCCGGCCACCACACCGGTGGACGAGCTCATCCGCTTCATGGTCGGCCGATCGTTCGGCGAGGTGTTCCCCCGGCGCGCGGCCCCGCGCGACGAGGTGGTCCTGCGCGTCGCCGGGCTCAGCCGCCCGCCCCACGTGCAGGCCGCCAGCTTCGAGGTGCGCGCCGGCGAGATCCTCGGCATCGGCGGCCTGGTCGGGGCCGGGCGCACCGAGCTCCTGCGCGCGATCGCCGGCGTCGACCGTGCCGCCGCCGGCGAGGTGTGGGTGGCGGGGCAGCCGCTGCGGCGCGGGCGGCCCGACCTGTCGGTGGCGGCCGGCATCGGCATGGCGCCCGAGGAGCGCAAGTCGCTCGGCCTGTGGCTCGACTGGACTCAGGTGCGCAACGTGACCATCAGCGACCTCGGCCGCTACGCCCGCGGGCCCTTCACCAGCGACACGGCCGAGCGGCGCGCGGCCGAGGCCCGGCTGCGCGAGCTCGCGGTCCGCCCCGACGATCCGATGCGCGTCGCGTCGGAGCTGTCGGGCGGCAACCAGCAGAAGGTCGTGCTCGCGCGCTGGCTGCTCCACTCGTCGAAGGTGCTGCTGCTCGACGAGCCGACCCGCGGCGTCGACGTCGGCGCCAAGAGCGACGTCTACCGGGTGGTGAGCGATCTGGCCGCGCGCGGCCTCGGCATCGTCATGGTGTCGTCGGAGCTGGCCGAGCTGGCCGGGTTCTGCGACCGCATCCTGGTCATGCGCGAGGGCGCGCTGGTCGCCGAGCTCGGCGGCGAGCGGGTGACCGAGGAGGAGATCCTGCGCCAGGCGGTGCGCATCGCGCCGGGCCAGGAGGGGAGGGTGGCGCCGTGACCGAGCCTTCGTCGTCGAGAGCGCCGCGCGCGTGGCGGCGCATCCGCCTTCAAGATGCGGCGCTGCCCATCGCGGTCGTCCTCCTCATCGCCGCCGGCACGGTCCTCAAGGGGACCATCTTCTTCTCCACGTCGAATCTGTGGAACCTCCTGGTCCAGGCCAGCGTGTCGGGGACCATCGCGATCGGCATGACGTTCGTCATCGCCACCGGCGGCATCGATCTCGGGGTCGGATCGGTGCTGGCGGCGGCGGCGATCATCGGCGGCCGCTACTTCCACGGCGGCTCCTACGAGTTCATGTTCGGCACGCTCCTGGCCGCGGTCGGCCTCGGCGTCGTCAACGGGCTGGCGGTGGCGTGGCTGCGCATCGTCCCGTTCGTGGCGACGCTGGCCATGTTCGCGTCGGCGCGCGGCATCGGCCATCAGCTCACCCACCAGACGCCCATCTCGCTGTTCGATCTGCCCACCGTGGCCCGGATCGGCAGCGAGCGCGTGCTCGGAGTGCCCGTCCCGGCCATCGTGTTCCTGGCGGTGGTGGCGCTCGGCTGGGTGCTGCTCAACCGCACGACCTACGGGCGCTACGTGGTCGCGGTGGGCGGCAACCGCGAGGCGGCCCGCATCGCCGGCATCCGCGTGCGCCTCATCCTGTTCTCGGTCTACGTGCTGGTCGGCCTGTGCACCGGCATCGCGGCGGTGCTGCAGGCGGGGCAGCTGGCCAGCGCCTCGCCGATCGTCGGTGTCGGGCTCGAGCTCGACGCCATCGCGGCGGTGGTCATCGGCGGCACCAGCCTGGCCGGCGGCCGCTCGACCATCGTCGGCACGTTCTTCGGCGTCATCACCTTCGCCCTCATCTTCAACCTGCTCATCCTCAACAACGTGGAGAGTCAGATCCAGCTGATCCTGCGAGGGGTCATCCTCCTCGGCGCTGTCGCTGTCCAGCGCCGGGGTCAGTAGCCTGGAGAGCGGCAGCGACCAAAGGAGCCAGACATGATGCACCCGAGAGGCGCTGTGATTGGTGGAGTGTTGTTGGCGCTGGCGCTCACGGCCAGCGCCTGCAAGAAGGAGTCCGCGCCCAGGAAGGAGGCGCCGCCGCCGGAGCCGACCGCACCGACGGAGGGGGCCGGCGGCGCGGGCGTGGGTCAGACCGAGGCCCAGGCGTCCCAGCCCGGGCCGGGCGGCGTGACCGGGCGCAAGATCAAGATCGCCTTCAGCGCACCGTCGGCCGATCACGGCTGGACCGGCGCCATCAGCGTCAAGGCCAAGGAGCAGGCGGCCAGGTACGACGACGTCGAGTTCAGCCTCACCCAGGCGTCCAACGCGGCCGACCAGGTCAACCAGATCAACAGCATCATCTCGCAGAAGCCCGACGTGCTCGTCATCCTGCCCCACGACGACACGGTGACGCCGGCGGCGCTGGCGGCGATGAAGGCCGGCATC
>DATFRY010000340.1:0-20920 GCA_035262925.1 Kofleriaceae bacterium
ATCGAGTCGAAGCTGCGCGTCACCTCACCGAACACGTCGAACATGCCGACGCCGAACGAGCCGTCCATGCCGACGGCGCCGAACGGCCCGCCGTAGGGCAGGCGCGACCACTCCTGGAAGTCGAGGTCCATGCCGCCCGGCGCGAAGCTCACGTCGGCGCCGTAGCCGGTCACGCCGATGTGGGAGCGTCGCGTGGGAGCGTAGGCGATGTTGCCGCCCCCCACCATCTCGGTGAAGAGGTTGGGCAGGGTCTGGAACTTCCAGGTGGTGCTGTCCTGGTCGGGGTCGCCGTCGCGGTTGTAGATCGGCGGTGCGCTGCACTCGTCGGCGTCGTCGTGCGGATCGTCGCACGTGGTCGGGCTGAAGATCTCGTACTGATAGATCGAGCGCGGCTGATAGGACGCGAAGGCGTACGACTGGAGCGTGCCCGGGCCGACCTCGAGGTTCTTGAATCCGGCGGCGATGCCGAGCAGGCCCTCGCGCCACTTGTAGTCGGGCGTCTCGTAGATGCTGCCGGCCGGCCCGGTGCAGGGCGAGTCGTCGAAGTCGCCGGCCGACTCCCTGCAGGCCAGCACCAGGTCGGTCTCGCGGAACAGCTGGTCGTCCTTGTAGAAGCCGTTGGGCGTGTAGAGCGAGGTGTTGTCGAAGGTGAGGCGCTGGCCGAAGCCCATGCGGTAGGTGCCGGCGATGACGCCCCAGCGGTCGGTCTGCCACTGGGCGTAGAACTTGGGCACGTAGAGGTGGTCGTCGGCCGCGCTCGCCATCAGGCGATCGCGGTCCGCGTTGTACTCGACGTCGGTCAAGCGGTTGCGCGAGAAGGTGCTGGCGAACCCGACCGTGAGGTTGCGCAGGGTGGCGACGCGGGCCTGCAGCTCGGCGGGCGGGGCGCCGTCGTCGTCGACGGTGAAGCGGGTCTGCCCGCGCACCCAGCCGGCGGTGGCGAACAGCGGCCGGGTCGGGTCGGTGATGACGAGGAAGGCGGCGATCGACTCCAGCTTCTCCTGGGTGAGGATGCCGGCCACCACGAGATCGATGGGATCGTGGATCCAGCCGGCCAGCGAGCGGTACTCGAGGATCGCGTCGACCTCGCCGTAGGTGAGGTTGGGGAGGCTGTAGAGCTCGTCGCGGCTCCCGCGGTTGAGATCGACTCCGCTCTGCAGCACCTCGACCAGCTCGGCCAGGGTGTCGTCGTCGATCTGGCCGGTGGCCTGGAGGTCGTAGAGGTCCTCCTCGCTGTCGACGTCGATGAAGGTCTCGTACGGGTTCGCGCGCGCGGCGGGCGCTGCCGCGAGGGCGACGAGCCCGGCGGCGACGGCGGCGAGCGCGCAGGCGAGGGAGGAGGGGACGATCGAGGTTCTCGGTCTCAGTTGCACGGGTTCTCCGGACACGCGCCCCACAGGCCGCGGCTGGCGGCGCGCGCCTGGGCCTGGAGGGACTCGAACTCATCGCGCCGGTCGGCGCCGTTGGGCGGGATGAAGAGCGCGCAGCCGAAGCCGCGCTCGACCAGGAGCGAGTTGACCTCGCGGTCCTGGACGCTGACGTAGGCCAGCACGCGCCCGTAGTCGTCCTCGCACTCCTCGTCGTAGGCCAGGTCGACGTCGGCGCCCTCGACCAGATCGGCGTTGAACCGGGTCGCCTCGGGCCCGAAGCACTCCACCTCGGTCGTGTTCTCCGGCGTGTCGACCAGGAGGTAGCGGATGCGCACGCCGCTCTCGAGCGCGATCGTGTCGCCGTCGACCACCCGCGCCACGCGTCCGGTCGACGGGCCGCATCGCCCGTTGCTGCCGGCCCCGTCGCCGCCTCCGCTGCCGGCTCCATCGCCGCTGCCGTCGCCGTCGTCGCTGCCGTCGCCGCCGCCGTCGGCCGCGCAGCCCGCCGCGGCGATCACCAGGGCGGCGGCACCGGCGCGGAAGAAGGCGGCGGCGCGGAGCATGGCACTACGGGCAGGCCGGGTTGGCGGTCCCCGGCGTGCCGAGATCGCCGGCGCCGTACGGGGCGGTGGCCTGGCAGAACTGGCCGCCTCCCGGGGCGACGACGGCCGCGGTGCCGACCACGACGTCGGCAGGCACCCAGCTGATCTCGTCGATCACCTGGCCGGCGGAGCCGATGAAGAGAGCGTCGCCGTCGCCGGTCTGACTCAGCGACTGGGCGGTGGTGAAGTCGACCTGCGGGATGCCGCCGTTCTGGGCCGCGGTGCCGTTGCGGGCGAAGACCACGAAGTCGCCGGCGGAGAAGTGAAGGCAGGCGGCGTCGTTCAGCGTCTGCTGGGCGGCGTACGGATCGGAGACCTGGCCGATCTCGAGCCCGTTGAGATCGACGTCGTTCAGGACCTCGACCTCGAACCACTCGCCGAACTCGTCGTTGACGGCGGCCGGGTTGGCCATGAACTCGCTGATGCGGAGATCGCCGGCGCCGGGCGGCACGATGTCGCGCGACCCGTCGGCGTCGGTGCAGGTACCGTCGCCGCCGCCTCCTCCGCCGCAGGCCTCGTTGCTCTCGCCCGGCGTGCCGGTGTTGGTGCCGTCGCCGTAGGGAGCCGCGCAGGTGATCCAGCTGGCCTGGTCGTCGTTGGCCTCCGGATCGAGCACGTCGGGATCGAGGGCGAGCGATGCGTTGTCCGGCGCGTCGGTCCAGCTGATCTGGTCCAGCACCTCGTCGCCGATGCCGACGAAGAGAGTGCCGGCGTCGACCAGCGAGAAGTCGAACGTGGCGGTGACGTCGGGGAGACCGGCGTTGGCATCCGGATCCGCATTGCGGGCGAACAGCGCGTAGGTGCCAGCCGCCACGTGCAGGCAGTCCGGCTGGTCGATGACGAGCGTGGGGTCCCCGACGTCGCGCCCGGCCACGACGCCGTTCAGGTCGACGTCGGCCGCGGCGTAGACCTCGAACCACTCCTGGTCGGCGTCGATGTCGGCCGGGTTGGCCATGAGCTCGGTGATGACGAGGTCGCCGACCACCGGGGAGACCACGTCGCGCTCGCCGTCCTCGTCGGTGCAGGTGCCGGTCGGCACGACCGGGGTGCACGACTCGTTGGCCTCGCCGGGCGATCCGAGCATGCCGGACGCGAACTCGACGGTGGCCGGGCAGAAGTGGGCCGGGTCGTCGTTGGCGATGTAGTCGGGGGTCTGGGCGCCGTCGAGCTGCCAGGCCACGCCGTCGTCGCCCTCGGCGCTGGCGTACTCGACGCGGTCGATCTCCTGATCGCCGCAGCGCAGGGCCAGGGCGGCGCCGCCGTTGCGCAGCGCGCCCAGGTCGTTGTCGAAGCCGTAGTCGATGAAGTCGGGCAGCGCCTCCGGATCGGCGCCGCCGAGCGCCACGTAGTCGCCGGCCTCGATGGTGAGGCCCTCGACGTCGTGGGTCTGCTCGCCGGAGCCGTCGGCCAGGCTGTAGACCAGGGTCAGGCCGGTCGCGTCGATGGCGTCGGCGCTGGCGTTGTAGACCTCGAAGTACTCGCTGCCGCGGTCCTCGCCCACCGGGTTGGCCATGACCTCGGTGATGACGAGGTCGCCGGGCAGGAGGTCGGCGCAGTCGCCAGCGCCGGCGCCGCCGCCGTCATCGTCGTCTCCGCCGGAGCAGGCGGGCGCGAGGCCGAGGGAGAGGACGACGAGGACGAAGGCGAAGTTCTTCATGGTGGGACCGTTCGGTGGAGTCAGTGACGGGCCGCGGCCTGGGCGGCGTTCTTGACGCCAGGCACGTCGGACAGGACGACCTGCGACGGCAGGTTGACGATGAGCTGGAGCTGTCGCCGGTGGGTGTACTTGTTCGTGTACTCGCTGACGACGCCGCTCACGCGCACGAACTCGCCCGCGTACGAGGCGATGCCGGAGCTGGCGAAGACGTCCTTGTCGAAGAAGATGATCGCGAGGTCGCTCGAGCGCTGGCGGCTGAGCATGACGCGGCTGGGGCCGCGATCGCCGCGGAAGACGCGGCCGACCGCGCCGAGCACGGTCACCTCGCGGCCCTTGCTCTTTTCGATCCGCGCCAGCGAGTCCCACTGGGTGAGCTCGATGAAGTCGTCGCGGCCCTGGGCGTCCTGCTCGAACATCCTGATGAAGCGTCCGCGCGCGTCCCACCACGCCTTGCGCTCGTCGTAGTCGGGGTAGGTGCGCTTGGTCGGGTCCCAGATGCCGCGGCGGGCGGCGCGCGCCTCCTTCTCGGCGGCGACGAACTGATCGTGGAAGCGGCGCGAGTAGCTGTACTTGGTGAAGTACGGGCTCATCCCGGCGCGCACCGCCTCGAGGTTGTAGTTGACCCAGCGGCCGTTCTTGCGCACGAACGCGTAGGCCAGGTAGCGCCCGTAGAGGTCGCGGATCTCCTTCGGGTGATCGCGCTCGAGGCGCACGCGGTCGACGCCGTCGAAGAAGTGCTTGGCGAACACCTTCGCCTCCTCGCCCATCGGCGTGCCGAACTTCTTCGGGCGAGGCGACTGGCCGCGCTTGTTCCTGGTGTAGGTCGCCCAGTCGCCGCCGACCTCGCGCCGGCTCTGCGCGTCCTTGATCGTCTCCTCGGCGTCGAGCGCGAGCAGGCGCAGCGTGCTGTCGAGGCCCTCGACGCGGATGGTGTCGCCGTCGAGCACGGGGGTCGGCGCGAGGGTGAACTCGCCGACGAGGAGGCCCGGCGTCTCCAGTCGCTTGAGCGACGCCTGGACCTGATCGCGACTGTAGCGGCGCGACGCCTCGGAACCGGCGCAGCCCGACAGCGCGGGAGCGAGCGCGAGGGCGAGCGCGGCGGCAAGCGCGGCCGCGATGATGCGGGCGGCGTGGTCGCGCACGGCCTGAACGGCAAACACGGGGAGGCACTCTATCCCATGAGCGATGCGCGGACGTAGCGCGCTGTGGGAACCGGGTCACCACGAACGGCTTCCGTCCCCGGATCGCATGCGACGCAAGCGTGGAGAAATGCGGCCGGTGCGCGCGCGGCGCGAGCAGCGGCGGCTGCTGGCGGTGGGACACGGGCCCCGCCGGCCCGACGCTCCACCACACCAGGCCATGCGATCGTGGGGTCCGTCGGTGAGGGTGCTCGGGACCCCTCTCCTTGCGCTCCTCGCCGCGGGCAACGGCGCCGCGCCTCACAGTCCGCGGCGTCGGTGATGTGCGCGGGCCGGGCGACGGTCATGGTGGCGGCCACTGGTGACCGTGGTGATGACGATGGTGGCGGCGGTGCCGATTGTGATGGCGACGGTGACCGTGATGGTGAGTGCGATGGTGAGTGCGATGGTGGCGGCGGCGGTGCTGATGGTGATGGCGATGCGGCCGGAGGCCATGCGGCCGGAGGCGATGTCGAGTGCGCGACCAGTCACATCGCGAGCGGCTCGGCGCCCGACCTGGAGGTCGGCCGCGCGTGCGACGGAAGCGATCGATGGAGCCTGATCGTCACCGGCGCGGCGGCATGCGGCGAATCGCTCGCACGCGGCGACGCTCCAAGCGGCACATCCTTCCGCCTCGCCGTCGCCCCGCGGCCAGCGACCACTCGGGCCACGAGAACAGCGGCGCCGCGGCGCGCGGACGGCGACGATTCGCGATCCGAGCGCAGGCTGGCAGGCCACCTTCGCCAGCGACGCCGGCGACGGAGCATCGTGGACGATCATCGCGGGCGAAGATGGTCCAGGAGGGCGCCTCGGCAGCAACACGCTCCTCGAACGGCGCGCCCCGTGAGCTTGCTCCGCGGAGGATGGCGGGGTACACGATAGCGCATGTCACCCCCCTCCATCCCGGCGCGCGCGCGCGTCGCAGTGGTGGGAGGCGGCTTCGCCGGCGCGGCCACGGCGTTTCACCTTGCGCGCGCCGGTGTGACGGACGTCGTGCTCCTCGAGCGCGAGAGCACGTGCGGCTATCACGCCAGCGGGCGCAACGCCGGGCTCTGCCGCCAGCTCACCGACGACGAAGTGGTGAGCGATCTGGCGGTGCGCGGCGCGGAGTTCCTGCGCCGGCCGCCGGACGGATTCTCGGCGACGCCGCTCTTCCGGCAGACCGGCTCGCTGCTCGTCAGCGCGCATCCGATCCGGCTGGACCAGCTGTGCGCGCGAGCGGCGCTCCACCGGCTACCCTACGAGCGACTCGACCGCGACGGCCTGCTGGCCCGCTGGCCGCGCCTGTCGGGGTTGCCGGCGGCTGGCGCGGTCTTCTTTCCCACCGACGGCGTCATCGACATCCACGCCCTCCTGCAGGGCTTCCTGGCCGGCGCACGCTCGGCCGGCGTCCAGGTCGAGCTCAACGTCGAGGTGCGGAAGTTCCGCCAGGGACGCGACCCTGCCAGCGTCACGCTCGAGACCAGCCGTGGAAGCGTCACCGCGTCGGTCGTGGTCAACGCGTCGGGCGCATGGGCGGGCGAGGTCGGCAAGCGCGCGGGCGCCAGCGCGGCGAAGTTCACCTGCCTGCAGCGGCACCTGTTCCTGACCGACCGCGTGCCCAACCTGGACGCGCAGGCGCCGTTCTTCTGGTACGTCGATCAGGAGGAGATGTACGGGCGGCCGGAGGGGACCGGCTTCCTGCTGTCGGGCTGCGACGCGACCGAGATGGCGCCGGGCGACGCGCGCGTGATCCCGAGCGCTGCCACCGACCTGGCCGAGCGCCTGCGCCGGCTCACCCCGTGGCTCGCGGACCTGACCCACACGCGCTCGTGGGCCTGCATGCGCACGTTCGCGCCCGATCGGCGGCCGGTCATCGGCTGGGACCCCAAGGTGAGCTGGCTCTTCTGGGTCGCCGGCCTGGGCGGCCACGGCGCCACGAGCTGCTCGGCGATCGGCCAGATGGCGGCCGCGGACATCGAGCACCGACTCGCGGCGCAGGCGCCGCCGCGGACCTGAGCCGCGGCCGCGGCCGCGCCGTCGCCGTGGTCGCGCCGCTACGACTTCTCGCACTTCTCGGACAGCTCGGCCAGCGTCTTGGCCTCGAGCGCGCACTTCACCTGGGCGGTCGACATCTCGTCGCGGCAATACTGCGTGCCGATCGACTGCAGCACCGACTTCTTGCGCGCCTCGAGCTCGGCGCGCTGGTCGGGCGGCACGGCGCCGGCGCCCGAGTCGGCGGCCTCCAGATCGACCACGTGGCGCATGACCCGGTCGCACTCACCCGCGCTCGGCTTGCCCTGACAGGCCGCACCGGCGAGCGAGAGGGCGGCGGCGAGGGCGAGGCCGAGCGCGGTGCGAGTCACGGCCCGAGCCTATCACCGGCCCGGCGCGGGCGTCATCTCTCGGCGCGCAGCGCGTGGATGCGCGCCTCGATCCGCCGGCGCACCGGCTCCTCCGGACCGAGCGCGCGGGCCTTCTCGTAGAGCTCGAGCGCGCGGCGTGGATCGCTCTGCGCCAGGTACAGCTCGCCCAGGTGCCACAGGATCTCCGGCTCGGCCGGGGCCAGGCGGGCCGCGCGCTCGAGCAGCTCCTGCGACTCGGCGAGGCGGCCCTGGCGGAAGCGCAGCCAGCCGATGCTGTCGAGCACGTTGCCGTCGGTCGGCGAGAGCGCCAGCGCGCGCTCGAGCAGCCGCTCGGCGCGCGGCAGCTCGCGCTTGCGATCGGCGAGCGAGAAGCCGATGAAGTTGAGCGCGGCGCCGTGGTCGGGGTTGCGATCGAGGATGCGCTGGGCCAGCGCCACCGCGCGGTCCGGCACGCCCTGGCGGGCCTCGAAGCCGGCGAGCGCGTAGAGGAGCTCGTCGTCATGGCGGCGCGCGTCGACCGCGGCCTCGAGGGCCGCGCGCGCCTCGGCGGTGCGGCCGGCCAGCTCGCTGACCAGCGCCTGGCCGATGACGAGCTCGTCGTCGCGCGGGTGGTGGGCCAGCGCCTCGTCGATCGCAGCGCGCGCCTCGGCGTGCCTGCCGCTCCGCGCCAGGAGCTCGGCGGCGAGCGCGCGGCACTGGGCGTAACCGGGGCGCCCGGGCGCGACCTCGAGGAGCGCCGGGATGGCGTCGGCCCGCCGCCCGAGCGCGACCAGCGCGCGCGCGTCGAGCAGGCGGACCGCGCTGCCGGGCGGGCTCTGCGCGGCCAGCCGGGCCGCGAGCGCGCGCGCCTCCTTCGCCTCGCCTACCTGGAGGTAGAGATAGCCGAAGGAGACGCGCACGTCGAGCTCGAGGTCGTCGCGATCGAGCTGGCCGAGCAGCGCGACCGCGCCGGCGCGATCGCCGGACTCGAGCAGCTGCGCGAACAGCCGCTCGCCGATCTCGACGCTGCTCGAGCGATCGAACGCCTCGCGCAGGAGCGAGAGCGCCTCGCCCGTGCGGCCGCGCGCGCGCAGCACGCGGGCCAGCGCCACGCGCGCCTGGACGTGCGACGGATCCAGGTCGAGGGCGCGGCGCAGCTCGACCTCGGCGTCGTTCAGGCGCCCGCGCGCGAGCAGGCGAGCACCGAGCGCGTGGTGCCCTGCGACCGAGGTCGGGTGGCGCGCGATGAGCGCGCGATAGGTGGCCTCGACGCGCGCCGCCGAGCGCAGGGCCAGCCAGCTCGCGGCCAGCCCCAGGTAGCTCTTCTCGTCGTCCGGATCGAGCGCGACGGCGCGCTGATACGCGCGCGCGGCGTCGCCCTGGCGGTCGACCTTGCGGTAGATGCGCCCGGACTCGCGCCAGACGCCGGCATCTCGCGGAAATCGCCGCTGCGCCGCCTCGATGGCGGACAGCGCCTGATCGCGGCGACCGGCTCCGAGGAGCACGTCGGCCAGCGCCACGTGGATCGGCGCCTCGCCGGGCGCGGCCGCCACCGCGGCGCGCAGCTCGGCCGCGGCGCGCGCGTCATCCTCCTCCAGCGCGGCCAGGCGCCCGCGCAGGTAGTGGGAGTAGGCCGCGGCCGTGATGGGCGGCGGAGGCGCCGGAGCCGGCGAGGCCGCGCGCGGCTGCCGGGCGCGCCCGGCGCCCCGCGCGCATCCCGCCGACGGCGCCGCGGCGGCAGCCAGAGCGAGACACACGGCGACCCGCAAGACCCCGCCCGGCACAGGGACAGACGGTAGCACGACTGGTCAGAGCGGAATATTGCCGTGCTTGCGAGGCGGGTTGTCCTGGCGCTTGTTGGCCAGCGTGCGCAGCGCGCGGATGATGGTGGGACGCGTGTTGCGGGGGCGGATGACCTCGTCGAGGTAGCCCAGCGAGGCCGCCTTGTAGGGGTTGGCGAAGCGCTCGCGGTACTCCTCGATGAAGCGAGCGCGCGCCCGCTCGCGCTCGGCCGGATCCTCGATGCGAGCCAGCTCGCTGCGGAACACGATGTTGACCGCGCCCTCGGGCCCCATGACGGCGATCTCCGCCGACGGGAACGCGAAGTTCATGTCGGCGCGGATGTGCTTGGAGGCCATGACGTCGTAGGCCCCCCCGTAGGCCTTGCGCGTGATGACCGTGATCTTGGGGACCGTGGCCTCGGTGAAGGCAAACAGCAGCTTGGCGCCGTGCTTGATGATGCCGCCGAACTCCTGCGACGTCCCGGGCAGGAAGCCGGGCACGTCCACGAACGTCACCAGCGGCAGGTGAAAGCAGTCGCAGAAGCGGACGAAGCGCGCCGCCTTGATCGACGCGTCGATGTCGAGGCACCCGGCCAGGTGGGCCGGCTGGTTGGCCACCACCCCCACGGGGCGACCGTCGAAGCGGGCGAAGCCGATGACGATGTTGCGCGCGTACTCCTTGTGCACCTCGAGGAAGCGGCCGTCGTCGACCACCCGCAGGATGACGTTCTTGATGTCGTAGGGCCGGTTCGACTCGACCGGCACCGCGTCGTCGAGCTCGGCGTCGGCGCGGTCGATCGGATCGCTGCACTCGGCGCGCGGCGGGTCCTCGAGGTTGTTGCCCGGCAGGTAGGACAGGAGCTCGCGCACCTGGGTCAGGCAGGTCATCTCGTCCGGCTGCGCGAAGTGCGCCACACCGGATCGGCTGGCGTGCGTGCGGGCCCCGCCCAGCTCCTCCTTGCTCACCTCCTCATGGGTGACGGTCTTGATGACGTCCGGCCCGGTGATGAACATGTACGACGTGCCCTCGACCATGAAGATGAAGTCGGTGATGGCCGGCGAGTAGACCGCGCCGCCGGCGCACGGGCCGAGGATGGCCGAGATCTGCGGCACCACGCCCGAGGCGAGCACGTTGCGCGTGAAGATATCGGCATAGCCTGCCAGCGACTCGACCCCCTCCTGGATGCGCGCGCCGCCCGAGTCGTTGAGCCCGATGACCGGCACGCCGATCTTGCACGCCAGGTCCATCACCTTGCAGATCTTGGCCGCGTAGGCGCCCGACAGCGATCCGCCGAACACGGTGAAGTCCTGTGCGAACAGGCACACGGTGCGGCCCGCGATGGTGCCGTGCCCGGTCACCACGCCGTCGCCGAGGATCTTCTGCGCCTCCATCCCGAAATCGGCGCACCGGTGCGTGACGAACTTGTCCATCTCGACGAAGCTACCGGGGTCGAGGAGCGCGTCGATGCGCTCGCGCGCGGTCAGCTTGCCGGCGGCGTGCTGCTTCTCGACCCGGTCGCGCCCCCCGCCGGCGAGGGCCTCCGCCTCCATCGCCTTCAGTCGCTCGATCGGAGAATCGGGGGGAGTCTTGCTCACGGCGCGACCGTAGACGCTCGGCGGGGAGAGTGTCAAACATCCCTCTCCGCGCCCTCCACGCCGGGTCCGGCGCGCCGGAGTCGGCGATCGCCCGACGCCGGATTCGCGCGGCGTTCTCGTCGGCGGCCCCAAGACGTACCGTCGGGCGCCGCCCTTCGGCGACTTCCTCCGCTATAGTCGCCCGTCGGGGAGTGTCCAACGTCAAGGGTAGCGCGTTCGCGTCTCGCATCCTCTGGGTTCGCCTGCACCAGGGCGAGTCCGGCATCGCGAGAGTCGCGCGCCAGGTGAGCCCCGACCTCGGCGACGTCCTGCGCTCGGGCGCGGTCATGTCGCGCTGGTATCCGTTCGAGATGTTCGTCGAGCTCAACCTCACGCTCGACCGCATCTTCGGCGCCGGCGACATGAGCCTCATCAGGACGCTCGGCCGCCACGGCGCCGATGCGCACCTCACCACGATCTACCGGCTCTTCTACAAGGTGGGCACGGTCAAGTGGATCCTGGCCCGCGCGCCCCGCCTCTGGGGCATGCACTACGACAGCGGCATGCTGCACGTCGACTCCTATCCGGGTCGCGAGGCGGCCCTGCGCATCGAGGGGTTCAGCCATCCGCACCGGGCGCACTGCCTCTCGGTGCAGGGCTGGACCGAGCGCTCGGTCGAGCTGAGCGGCGGCGGCGAGGTACGCTCCGAGGAGACCGCGTGCCGCGTCAACGGCGACGCCAGCTGCCGCTTCCTGCTCAGCTGGAACTGATCGGCCGCCGCGCGCCGATCAGGCGGATTCGAGCGCGTCGACCACGCCGTCCATGATCGCGCGCCGAAGCTCGCGGATGCCGGCGCCGTGGCGCGTCGGGTGCACGCGGTTGGTCAGGAGGACGACGTGTCGCCGGCGCGGCGGGTCCAGCCACATCGAGCAGCCGGTGAAGGCGAGGTGGCCGAACCCATCGCGCGGCCAGCGGTCGCCCGCGTGCGACACGCCCATGGTGCGCGCGGGCGTATCCCAGCCCAGCCGCCAGGTCGAGCCGGGGGTCGACTCGGTGGCGGTCAATCGCCGCGCGATGGCCGCGTCGAAGTGGCGCGGCTCGCCGCGGGTCGCCGCGATCATCGCGTCGGCGAAGCGCGCGACGTCGCCCGCGGTCGAGAACAGACCGGCGTGGCCGCAGATGCCGCCGGCCGCGCTCGCGTTCTCGTCGTGCACGGCGCCGTCCACCAGGCCGCGCACCGGGCAGATCTCCGTCGGCGCGATGACCCCGGGCGGCCGCGCGCGCGGCGCCTCGAGGTCGACGAAGAACGTGCTGCGCATGGCGAGCGGATCGAGGACCAGCCGCGCGGCGGCGCGGTCGAGCCGCTCGCCGGCCGCGCGCTCGAGCGCGGCGCCGAGCAGGATGTAGCCGACGTCGCTGTAGCGGGTCACGGTGCCCGGCGGATCGCACAGCGGCGTGGCGCCCGCCATGCGGACCAGCGCGTCGCGCGCGCTGCCGGCGCCGGCGCGCTCGCCGGCCCACAGCCGCTCGTAGTACTTGACGTGATCGGGGAACCCGGCCGAGTGCCCGACGAGGTGGGCGATGGTGATCCCTTCGCCCCCCTCGACGATCAACTCGGGGACGAGCGAGCGCGCTGGCGTCTCGAGCGAGAGAACGCCGCTCTCGAGAAGCTTCATCAGCACGCCGGACGTGGCGATCGGCTTGGTGAGCGACGCGATGTCGTAGATGGTGTCGACGCGCACCTCCTCACCTGCACCCCCGGGGTGCGACTGCGTGCGACCGAACGGAAGCCGCAGGAGCTCGCGTCCGCCGTCGGACACGGCGAGCACCCCTCCGGGCGTGACGCCCGCCGCGACCGCCGCTCGCGCGATCGGTTCCACCTGTTCACGCAGCCGCATCTCCGCAACAGTCCAGTCCAAACCGGCCCTTAGCATAACGCTCGGTGTGCTACGCTGCGACCCGACGCATGGCCCACTACGAGCTAGGCGAGCGAATCGCCGTGGGCGGAATGGCCGAGATCTTTCGCGGCAAGGCCACGGCGGGTGGAGGGTTCGAGAAGCCGGTCGCCATCAAGCGCATCCTGCCTCACCTGAGCCAGGACAAGCGATTCGTCTCGCTCCTCATCACGGAGGCCAAGACGCTCTCGCAGCTGCGCCACCGCAACGTCGTGCAGATCTACGACGTCGGGCTCGGTGACGACGGCCAGTACTTCCTGGTCATGGAGTTCGTGGACGGCATGGATCTCGGGCGCCTCTACGAGTCCCTCGAGGGGCGCAGCCGGCGCCTGCCGCTCGACGTCGCCCTCTACATCACGGGCGAGGTCTGCGAGGCGCTCGAGCACGCCCACCAGGCCCGCGGCGAGGACGGCGAGCCCATCGGCCTGGTCCATCGCGACGTGTCGCCCTCCAACGTACTGCTCTCGCGCAGCGGCGAGGTCAAGCTCACCGACTTCGGCATCGCCAAGCGCACCGAGGAGGCCACCGGCCACGGCGGCGTGCGCGGAAAGTTCGCCTACATCTCGCCCGAGCAGGCCCACAACCGCCGCGTCGACGCGCGCAGCGACGTCTACTCGGTCGCCATCCTGCTCTTCGAGCTCGTCACCGGCCACCGCCTGTTCTCCGATCTGCCCGACTTCGACGCGCTGCGGGCAGTGCGCGAGGGCCGCCTGCCCCGACCGCGCGACATCGACCCCAGCATCGACGCCGAGCTCGAGCGCATCCTGCTCACCGGCCTCGCGCCGCGCCCCGAGGACCGCTTCCCCAGCGCCGGCACCCTCGGCGCGCAGCTCCGCACCTGCCGCTACTCACTGGTCTCGACCGTCGCCGATCCGGCGGTCGAGATCTCGCGCATGATCGAGGAGTACGCGGGCGGCAGCAAGCCCGAGCACCAGTCGCCGGTCCGCGAGCCCAGCGTCGTCCGCATCAGCACCGTCGCCGGCTTCTCCGGCAGCTTCGAGGTCCCCGACGAGCCGACCGGCACCGTCACCGGCGAGCTCAGCCTCCCGCCGCCGCCCCTCGGCCTCGACGAGGAGGAGGAGACCCGCGCCGTCAACGTCTCCGGCCTCGACACGCGCCGCGACACCCCGCCGCCGATGCAGGAACGCGCCCGCCTCGGCAAGCGCGACCGCGGCCTCCAG
Source organism: Kofleriaceae bacterium (assembly GCA_035262925.1). Classification (GTDB taxonomy): domain Bacteria; phylum Myxococcota_A; class Polyangia; order Haliangiales; family Haliangiaceae; genus DATFRY01. Next base: position 13,624 of record DATFRY010000340.1, read on the forward strand.
TTCCAGCCGGCCCCCGACCTCTCCGACGTCGAAGCCATCGCCGAAGCCGAGACCCGCGTCATGGACTACCGCCCCGAGCTCTTCCCCGAGCTCGCCGCCGCCGACGACCGCGCCTCTCCCGTCGTGGCCGTCTCCCACGACGAACCCGCCGGCCCCCACGCCTCCCCGCCCGATCCCGTCCCCGCCCCACCGCCGAGCCTCGCCCACGCCTCCACGCCGAGCCTCGCCCACGCCTCCACGTCGACCCTGCGCCAGGTCTTCTACAACGGCGCCCTCAACGAAGACCCCCGCGACGCCAACCCCGTCCCGCCCCCGATCCCACCCGGCCCGATCCTCAGCATCCATCTCCTCACCTCCCGCCGCCGCACCCTCCTCCTCGCAGGCGGCACGGCCGTCGTCCTCGGCGTCCTCTCCTTCGTCATCGCCGGCGCCTTCATGAGCGGAAACACCCCGGCCCCGACACCCTCCACATCTGGAACCGCCGGCGCCCAACCCAACCCCGCCCCGTCCGCCCCCGTCGACACCCCCGCACCACTGCCCGCACCCGCGCCCCCGACGACAGAAGCCTCATCCGCGACCCCCGAGCGCCCCCCCAAGCGCAAGCACAAGCGCCCCCCCAAGAAGCGCGTCAACAGGACGAGCTCCGACAAGAAGCGCAGCGCCACCAGCAAGCGCTAGTCACGGACCGCCTCGTCTTCCGGTCTCGGCCTCCTCCGTTCTCCGTCCCCTGGCTCGTTCAGGTCGGCTGTCCTAACCGCGCGCAATCGATCCGGATTCCCGCCTCGACTCGAGGGCAGGATCAGATCTGCACCCTGTCGTAAGGCAATCCTAATAGTCGCCTAGAGCCTTCCGAACATTGATCTCCTCCGTCGCGATCGCAATCGCTTTACCAACTTCGTCACCTCTGACGATGCCTGCTCGAAGTAGCGCGTCGACGACAATCGCCGCGAGATCTTCGCTCGAGAGATGATCGTCTTCCTCCGGTTGTCGAGCGGTCCTCCGATCTTTCATTCCACACCTGTAAGAAACTTGATCTCGCGAATACCCAGGCCTTTGATGAACACGTCAATCGTGGGAGGGCCGCTCTCGGATATCGCTCTAAGGCCAATCCTACCACCTCCCCCAGGCAGCTCTACCAGAGCTCCATCGGTACCGACTCGAGCGCAGCTAGATACCGTTCCGGATCTTTGACGAACTCGCCAGCTCGGCTTCGAGCTGCCGAACTCATCAACGATTGGAGTCGTGGCTCGACGATATCGCCAACTTCTGTAGCGACGACGAGATCGAGCTTCCTGGCGAAGCCAAGCACCCTTTCTCGGTGGTCGTCTTCAGGAACTCGCATGTCGATACGCAGTCGCAGCTCTTCAATGGCGCCGCCAATCGCTGCGAGTAGAAGGCAGGTGGAGTCATTTGCTCCCCACATGACAACATCGGGTGTCCATGTCGGATCTGCTTTTCCGAGGACCTTTTCCAGCTCCTCAACCAGGGACTCGAGGGAGCGTCCGCTCCATAGCTCTTCTGAACCATCGCGCAGTAGCTGTCTGCCACTTCTGGCCGCGCGCGGCTGGCTCGTGCGGGGAAAGAGAACGCAGTCAAATTGCCACGTAGCCATTCCCGCTTCATTCCGTCTTCACGTCGGGAAGCCCAATGCCGTTCTCCGCGAGTGAGTGTTCGTAGTGCTGGACGAGATCGTCCAGATCTTCGCAAAGCAACCTTGCATCCTCGATCGTGTCCGGGACTCGCCTGCGACGCGCGCATGTTGGCCAGAAGTTCGTGAGCTTGGCAGCTGAATCCCCCAGAGTGAATCGCCTTGAACGAGCACGCCAGGATACGTGCGCGCCGGCAACCGGATGACGGCGACGTTGCCAAGATCCGAGAACGCTTCGACGGAAACTTCGCGTTTCATTCCTGCTCCGATGTCGATGTCATGGGGCGCCACCCGGCGCCACCCGGGACTCCTCGAGGGCGTTCGTGACGCTGTTCGACCGCACGAGGACATCTCCTCACTACGTTACGACTGTTCCAGCAGGCGTGTCGCTAACAGATCGTTCAACGTCATGGACGTATCGCAGAGGCTGCGCCATTCGCGGTGCTCGCGCGCGTGCTCTACTTGCCGCTGCGATCGGGGGTGGCGGCGTCTTCGTCGTCGACGATGGGCAGCGGCATCTTGCGCAGCACGCGCTGGAGGCTGCTGCGGGTCATGCCGAGGGCGCGGGCTGCCGTGGTGACGTTTCCGCGGTGGACGAAGAGGGCGCCGTGGATGACGTCGCGGCGCAGGGCGCGAAGGTCGACGACGGGGCGGAGTGGGGCGGCGGGATCCGTGACGCCAGGATCGCAGGCGGCCAGGGCGGGCCAGTCGATGGTGGTCTTGCTCGCCACGGTGTTGGCGCCGGCGCGGTGGGCGCGGCGGATGACGTCGGGCAGGGCGCCGAGGCCGCTCAGGATGGCGATGCGGATGGTCGGGTGGCGGGCGCGGAGGGGGGCGATGAGGTCGCAGCCGCTCTCGCCCGCACCGAGGAAGTAGTCGAGGATCGCGGTGTCGAAGAGGTGGGTGGCGGCCAGGAGCATGGCCCGGCCGGACGAGTCGGCTGTCGCGACGCGAAAGCCGGACCGCGTCAGGGACCTTTCGGCCACCCTGCGGAACAGGGCGTCATCATCCACCACCAGTACGTGCCCGGGCATGTGCGCCCCTCCGCGCGAATGTTGTGTCGCGCGGTATGTCGGACCGTCCCGGGTGAAGTTGCGGGTGCGCGGCGCAAGTTTCGGTCGCGCGGGCCTCGACTCGTCCTCGGGGCGAGGCCGGGCCCTCACCCCGGGCCGCGCCAAGCGCCGGAAGTCAGGCGCAGAACTGGCGGACGACCGAGTAGAGGAGGTCGGTGCCCCAGTGGAGGCCGGCGATGGGGACGCGCTCGTTGTGGCCGTGGAACATCTCGGCGAAGCGGATGCCGCTCTGGCGCTCGATCTTGACCGGGGAGAAGCCGTACCAGCGCGCGCCGGTGCGGGTGAAGTACTTGGCGTCGGTGAAGCCGGGGATCATGTAAGGGACGACGACGGCGTCGGGCTCGCGGCGGACGATCTCGCGGCGCATGAGGTCGTAGAGGGGCGACTCGAAGGGATCGGTCACCACCGGCGGGGCGGACAGGATGACCTCGAGCTCGATGTCGGGGCCCAGGATCGCCTTGAGCTCGCGGAGGAAGTCCTCCTCGGTCTGGCCGGGCAGGGTGCGGCCGTCGATCTCCACCTCCGCGCGGTCGGGGATGACGTTGATCTTGTTGCCGGCACGCAGAACGGTGGGCGAGGCGGTGTTGGACAGGAGCGCGGACAGGCCGCGGGCCGTGCTGGCGTCGGGAACGCGCCGCAACACCGACGGCAGGAGGCGCTGGTGGCTGAGCAGCCGCGCGATGGGCCGCACCAGGCGCGGCTGGCGGGCGGCGATGGCGGCGAGGAAGTCGCGCACGTGGCGGTTCTCGTGGACCGGAAAGCGCGCTCGGCGGAGGCGCGCCAGCTTCTCGGACAGGACGAGCACGGCGTTGTCGTCGCGCGGCATCGAGCCGTGGCCGGGCTCGCCTCGCACGCGCGCGCGCACCCAGCAGATGCCCTTCTCGGCCACCTGGATCGGGTAGTAGGTCGTCTTGCCCACGTGCAGCGAGTAGCCGCCCGACTCACCGATGGCGTATTCCGCGGTCACGAGATCCGGGTGGTTCTCGACCAGCCAGGCGGATCCCTGCTGGCAACCGGCCTCCTCGTCCGCCACCGCGGCGAAGATGACGTCGCGCGAGAGGGCCGCGCTCTCGCGCGCGAGCTGGCGCAGGACCGCCGTGCACATGGCGGCCATGTTCTTCATGTCGATCGCGCCGCGGCCCCACAGGCAGCCGTCGGCGATCTCCCCCGCGAACGGCGGATGCGTCCACTTCTCGGACACCGCCTCGACCACGTCCAGGTGGGCCGACAGGAGGAGCGGGCGCGCCGCGCCGGACCCGGCGCGCCGGCAGACCAGGTTGGCGCGCCCCGGCGCGCTCTCGAGCAGCACCGGCTCGTAGCCGGCCTCGCGCAGCATCCCGTCGAGGTAATCGGCGGCCGGCCGCTCGTTCCCCGGTGGATTGGTCGTGTCCATGCGCAGGAGCGCCTGACACATGGTCTGCGCCTCCAGGGCCATCTGGCTCGGCGGGCTGCTCGGGCTGGCAGGATTCATCATCGATGGAAGTCTCGCGGCGGCAAGCCGGCACTATAGCTTCCCCGCGCTCGGCGCACTCGACTGCAGACCGCGACCGGCTGCGCGGCGCCCCACGTACGCCTCTGCGCAGCCGGCCGCGGCCACACTTTCATGCGACCGGTCGGTCGCTACCTGGCGCGCGCCACGGTCGCGGTCGTCGGCCCGGCGAGCGTGAGATAGGGAAACAGCTTCAGCACCGTCTTGCGGCCGAATCCCTTGACGCGCCGGAGGTCCTTGATGCGGCGGAACGGCCCGTGGGCCGAACGCCAGGCCACGATGCGCTGCGCCTTGGCCGGCCCGATGCCGGGCAGAAGGTCGAGCTCGCGCTCGCTGGCCTGGTTGATGTTGACCTTGCCGCTGAATCCGCTGGCCGCGGCGCTGCAGCGAGGCGGCGCTGTCGAAGGGCTGGCCGGCAGCGGCGGCGGCGGCGGTCCGGCCCACAGCCCAGATCCCAGCGCGGACAGTGCGCCGGGAACGAGCAAGCCGTCGCGCGGCCCCGCAGGCGGCGCCGCGACATCGCCGTCCGCCGCTCTCACCGCCGGCAAGCCACCTCCGTCGGCGCTGGCCGCCGGAGGAAGGAGCAGCGCGGTGAGCGCGACCGCTCCGAGGAGCAAGACGGCCAGGACCCCGAGCGCGCGCCTCGCCGCGCGCAGCCAGCGACCCACTTCCTGCCGGTGTCTGCTCCACATGGCTCATCTCATCAGAACGGCAGCTGCTCGGCGTCCTGCTCGCTGTACCCGCTCGACCCGTTCGGTCGGGCTTCGTCGCCGCTCGCCTTCGGCTTGGTGTCGCGCTCGTCGAGGTCCCGGATCTGCAGCTTGCCGTTCGTGGGGTAGGCGTCGAGGTAGACGTTGGTCGAGCCATCACCGTTGATGAATGCGCTGCCGATGCGGAGCCAGAAGGTCTTGCCGTTCTTCTCCATGGGACAGAGGACTTTCTTGCGTCGCGTCGATTCCATCGCTTGCTCCTTGCTCTCCGCTCACGTGGCGGACGACGGGACCCATCGCAAGCGGCGGGCCACTCGCAACTCCGCGACACGACGCGGCATGTCCGGCGGGAGCGAAGATTTCGTCCGACGCTCCGGCCGGACGCGTCCGAGTCGCCGGACGGCGGCCCTCACATCCATTATATGTGTGGGCGATGCTGACCCTCTACGGCGACGCCCTCTGGGAGAGCCCCTACGTCTTCAGCGCATTCGTCTCGCTGCGCGAGAAGCGGCTCGAATTCGAGACGAAGACCTTCGACCTCGACAGAGGTGAGCACCGCCAGCCGTCCTTCACCGAGCCGACCATCACCGGCAAGGTGCCCGCGCTCGAGCACGACGGCTTCTGGCTCACCGAGTCGCTCGCGATCGTAGAGTATCTCGAGGAGCGATTCCCCGCCCCGCAGCACCCGGCCATCCTGCCGTCGTCGGTCGAGGACCGCGCGCGCGCCCGCCAGCTGCTCGGCTGGCTCCGCTTCGGCACCGACCTCCTGCGCGCCGAGCGCCCGACCAGCTCGATCTACTTCGAGCCGGTGCGCACCCCGCTCAGCCAGCGCGCCCGTGCCAACGCCGACGCGCTGGTTCGCTTCACCGAGCGCCTGCTGTCGCCCGGCGCGACCGCGCTGTTCTCGACCTGGACGGTGTGCGACGCCGAGCTCGCCCTCATGCTCCGCCGCCTGCTGGCCAATGGCGACGCGGTGCCGGAGCGCATCCGCGCCTATGCCGACGCGGTCTGGGCCCGCCCGTCGGTGCGCGCCTATGTCGAACGCGAGCGCCCGTCAAGGAGTCACTGATGCGCTATCTCCACACCATGATCCGCGTGCGCGACATCGACGCCGCGCTGCGCTTCTTCTGCGAGGGGCTCGGCCTGCGCGAGATCCGCCGGCACGACGAGGAGCGCGGCCGCTTCACGCTCGTCTTCCTCGGCACCGAACCGGGCGCGGATTCTCCGCAGATCGAGCTCACCCACAACTGGGACCACGCGGAGCCGTACACGGGCGGGCGCAACTTCGGCCACGTGGCCTACGAGGTCGACGACATCTACGCCTCGTGCCAGCGCATGGTCGATCTCGGCTACACGATCAGCCGACCGCCGCGCGACGGCCGCATGGCGTTCGTGCGCTCGCCCGACCTCATCTCGGTCGAGCTCCTGCAGCGCGGCCAGGCGCTCCCCGCCCGCGAGCCGTGGGCGTCGATGCCCAGCACCGGCGAGTGGTGAGCGGCCGCCGCCTCGGCGACGCCTCGACCGCGATTCGATCAGGCCGTCCGCCGGGCCGCCGCCACCGCCGCCTCCGCCACGACCGGCACTTCATCACCCGCGGCGCGGGCGCGGACCGATGCGCGCCCTGACCTCGGCCGGCACGCCGTAGAAGCGCAGCGCGTCCTCGTGGCGATTCCAGCCCATCATCTCGCGCTGCACGACGTAGAACCAGACCGACTCGGCGGCGATCTCCAGCACGTCCTGACGGGTGAGGCCCTCCGGCGGGCGCTCCTCGTCGAACGCCTGCAGGTCGGCGAGCGACGCCTCCATGCGGGCGGCGATGCGCGCGAGCGCCTGTGCCTTCTCGCGAGCGAACTCGGCGAGCAGCGCTTCGAACGGATCCTTGCCCTCCACGGTCACCGTCATAGGATGCCGCAGAACCGGCCGGCCGCCTCATCCTTCGAGCTCGCCCGCGCGATATCCCCCGCGATCAGCGCGAGCCGCCGCCCCGCTTCAGGTCCAGCCCCTTGCGGATCGCGGCCCTCCGCTGCTCCTGCTCCGCCACCATCTCGTCGAAGCGCCGCAGCTGGTCGCCGTGCAGGAGCGAGCGGATGTCGCCGTCGCCGCGCCGGCGGATGGCGTCCACCTCCGGATCGATGGGCTCGATCGCCTTGCGCGTCGCCGTCCACGTCCGGCGCAGGATCTCCTCCACCTTGCGCTCCTGCGCCTCGTCGAGGCCCAGCCGCTCGGCGTAGCGGCGCGCCTGCACGTCGGGCCGGTGCCGCGACAGGCGGCTCTCCCCGCCGTGGCCGCGATCGCCCGCGACCCACCGATCGGCCGCGACGCCGGCGGCCATCCCGCTGACGAAGAGGAGCGCGGCCAGACCCAGCGCCATCCCGCG
>DATFRY010000341.1:0-32890 GCA_035262925.1 Kofleriaceae bacterium
ACCACATGTTCGTGGCTGGCATCTCGCTGGTCGACGCCGGCATCTTCGGCATCCTGTCCATGCTGGTGGCCATCTTCTCGGCCATCAAGGTGTTCACCTGGACCGCCACCATGCGCGGCGGTCGGGTCACGTTCTCGACGCCGATGTTCTACTTCTTCGGCTTCATGTTCCTGTTCGTGTTCGGCGGCATGACCGGCGTGGCGGTGGCGACCTCGTCGCTCGACGTGCACTGGCACGACACCTACTTCGTGGTGGCCCACTTCCACTTCATCATGGTGGGCGGCACGCTGACCGCATTCCTGGCCGCCCTGCACTACTGGTTCCCGAAGATGTTCGGCCGCATGTACTCGGAGCGGTGGGGGATCATCGGCGCGGCGATGGTGATCCTCGGCTTCGTCTTCACCTTCACGCCGCAGTTCCTGCTCGGCAACGCCGGCATGCCGCGCCGGTACTACAGCTACCCGCCCGAGTACCAGTGGCTGAACGTGCTCTCCACCGCCGGCGCCAGCATCCTGGGCCTCGGGATGCTGGTGACGCTGTCCTACCTGCTCTACGCGCTGTTCAGGGGGCCGCGGGCCGAGCAGAACCCGTGGCGCTCGCGCTGCCACGAGTGGTCGTGTCCGTCGCCGCCGCCGACACACAACTTCGACCGGGCGCCGGTCTTCGGGCGCGGCCCCTACGACTACGACGCGCCGGAGCCCGCCGAGCGCGCGGGCGATGACGGTGTCGGCGGCGGAGGGCGGGGGACATGAGCCGCGAGCGAGAGCCGCGAGGGGCCCGCGATCGGCTCGAGGGCCACTTCCAGGACCTCGCGGTCCAGGAGCATGCCGTGCGCCTCGGCGTGTGGCTGTTCCTGGGCAGCGAGGTGCTGCTGTTCGCAGGGCTGTTCGCGCTCTACACCGCGTACCGCACCCGCTACGGGGCGGAGTTCCACGCCGCCATCCATCACAACGACCTCGCCATCGGCACCACCAACACCGCCGTCCTCATCGTCTCGAGCTTCACCATGGCGTGGGCGATCCACGCGCTCCGCCGCGAGCGGCGGCGCACCTGTCTGGTCTCGCTGGCGGTCACCGCGGCGCTCGGGGCCACGTTCCTCGCGCTCAAGGGGGTCGAGTACACCCACCACTTCCAGCACGGCATCTTCCCGGGCGCGCACTACGCGTCGGCCGAGCTGCCGGCGCGCGGGGCGCTGCTCTTCTTCACCCTGTACTTCCTCATGACCGGGCTGCACGCGCTGCACATGATCGGCGGGGTCAGCGCGGTGGCCTGGGTGTCCGCGCGGGTCTGGCGGCGGCGCACGACCCGCGAGTACCACCCCGAGCTCGAGATGGTCGGGCTCTACTGGCACCTGGTCGACAGCATCTGGATCTTCCTCTGGCCCCTCTTCTACCTGACGGGATGAGCCCATGGCGACGAGCGAGCACGGAACCGAGCACCCGGGTGGCAGGCCATACGTCGCGGCGCTGGTCGCGCTGCTCGGGCTGACCGGCCTCAGCTTCGGCCTGCACTTCGCCGGGCTCGGCGCGCTCGGCCCGGCCGCGGCCCTCGCCATCGCCGCCGCCAAGGTCCTCGTGGTCGCGACCGTGTTCATGCACCTCCGCCAGGCCCGCGCCGCCACGCGCCTCATCGGCCTGGTCACCGTCCTGTTCGTGACGATCCTGTGCCTCGGCATCCTGGCCGACGTCGCCCTGCGCTGACGGGCTCAGCGGTGCGCGGTCAGCCACGCGGCCAGCTCGTCCACGCCCTCCGCGAAGCCGGCGCGGCCGAGGCCGAGGCGGACGTGGCGGTCGCCGTAGTCGAACATGGTCGACGGCAGGAGCAGGATGCCGGTCTCGGCCAGGAGCTCGTCGCACAACCGCGCGGCCGACGCGTCGGGGCGCTCGAGGCGGGCCAGGCCGACCGAGCCGGCGCGCGGGCGCGTCCAGGCCAGGACGCCGGACGCGCCGGCCACCAGCTGGTCGACGGCCGCGAGGCTCTTCTGGATGAGGCCGAGGTTGCGCGCGACGATGCGCTCGCGCGCGCGCAGCACCATGAGGGCGAGGACCTCGCTCGGCGCGCTGCCGCAGATCGTGGTGTAGTCCTTGAGCTCGGCCAGACGGGCGCGCAGGCGGGGCTCGCGCGACACCAGCCAGCCGACCCGCAGGCCGGGCGCGCTCAGCGCCTTCGACAGGCCGCCGAGCGACACGGCGCGGCCGCTCAGCTCGATCGCCGACGGCACGCGGCTGGCCGGATCGTGCTCGAGCATGCGGTACATCTCGTCGGACACGAGCCACGCGCCGGCCGCGTCGGCGATGGAGGCGATCTCCGCCATCTCGTGCGCGGCCGGCAGCCAGCCGGTCGGGTTGTGCGGGAAGTTGACGACGACGGCGGCGGCGCCCGCGTCGGCCACCAGCGCGCGCAGCCTCGCGGGATCGAAGCGCCAGGTGTCCTGGTCCTCCGGCTCCCACCGCGAGATGCGGCATCCGATCGAGCGCGCCACCGCGTGGAGCGACTGGTAGGCCGGCCAGGTCACGACGACGTGATCGCCCGGCTTCAGCAGCGCCGTCATGGTGAGGAAGATGCCCTCCTCCGGAACGACCTCGAGCACGTCGTCGGCGTCGACCCCGCGGTAGAGCGAGGCGATCTCGCGCCGCAGCAGCGGATGGCCCGGCGCCTCGGTGTAGCCCAGTCGCAGGTCGCGCCACATCTCGCGCGCCTCGGGATCGGCGGCCTCCACCAGCTCGGCGACCGACACCGCCTGGCAGTCGGAGCTGGACAGGAGGCGGCGGGCGCGAAACTCGCGCGGGGCCAGGTATCGCTCCAGGGCGAATGGTTCGAGGGGCATGGCCGGCAATTCTCGCGCCACCTGTAACGACATGCCAGGATCAACATCTATCCACCATGGCCGATCAACCCCTGCCCGAGACCGCGGCCTCTCTGCCCGGTGTCGACCGACTGCCGGATGACGAGGTCGTCCGCCGCGTGGTGGGCGGCGAGCACAGGCTCTACGCGCTCCTCTTGCCGCGCTACAACCAGCGACTGTTCCGCGTGGTCCGCGCCATCCTTCGCCGCGACGACGAGGCCGAGGACGCGGTCCAGCAGGCGTGGGTGGCGGCGTTCGAGAACCTCGCCCAGTTCCGCGGCGAGTCATCGTTCGTGACCTGGCTGACTCGGATCGCGGTGAACGAGGCGCTCGGCCGGCTGCGCGCGCGCAAGCGGCGCGGCGATCTGGCCCTGGTCGACATGCAGCGCGATCAAGACATGGCGACCGAGCACCCTAGCCCGGAGGAGGACGTGGCGGCGCGCGAGATGGGAATGCTCCTGGAGGCGAAGATCGACGCGCTGCCCGAGCTCTATCGGGTCGTGTTCGTGATGCGCGAGGTGGAGGAGCTGGGCACGGCAGACACCGCGTCGTGCCTCGGCCTGAGCGAGGAGGCGGTGCGCGTGCGACTCCATCGCGCGCGCCACATGCTGCAGGAGTCTCTCACTGAAACGCTTGGAACGGCCGTCGGCAACACGTTTCGCTTCGGCGGCGCGCGTTGCGCTCGCATCGCGTCCGCCGTGCTCGATCGCCTCGGCATCGCCGAGCGGTGAGCGGTAACGAAGCTCCCTCCCGTCACTCGGAAGAGAGAGGCCCGTAGCCGGGCCCGACGAGGAGGCGCTCATGAAGCGAGAGATGGGTTACGCAGTGCTGGCGCTCTGTCTGGGCCTGTCGGCCGCTGCGTGCACGGGGGATGAGGGCGGTCAGGCGAGCGGGGCCGACACCGGCCGCGGCGGAGAAGAAGGCGGCAGCAGCGAGAGTCGATCGCACCACGAGCCGGACGCGATGGCGCCGCCCGACGCGGGCCCCGGCATGCCGGGCGATCCGGCGATGGACGCGGCCCGCCGCATGGTGGAGGAAGGGCGCGAGACCTTCCGCCGCGACACGTTCGGCGACGAGGCCTTCTGGGGCGGCGCGCTGCGCCTGCACGATGCGATCAAGGGCGAGGCGCTCGGCGGCGTGGGCGACGGCGTCAGCCCTGCCACGGCGCTGGCGCTCGGGCTCAAGGTCGACGTCGACGCGCTGCCGCCCGAGCTGCTCGAGGCGCTCGCCGCAGGTCAGGTCGATCTCGACGATCCGGCCACCACGCTGGCGCTCCTCCAGCTGGACGCGGTGGTCGGCGTCAAGGGCATCTTCGACGACGGCGGGCAGCTGGTGTCGGCCGGCATCCGCTGCGCGCTGTGCCACTCGACGGTGGACGACTCGTTCGCGCCCGGCATCGGCCACCGGCTCGACGGCTGGGCCGCGCGCGACCTCGACGTCGGCGCCATCATCGCCGCGGCGCCCGACCTGTCGCCGCTCACGGCGCTGCTCGGCGTCGACGACGCGACCCTGCGCGCGGTCCTGCGCGGCTGGGGCACGGGCAAGTTCGACGCCGAGGTGCTGCTCGACGGCAAGGCGGCCGGCGGGCCGAGCGGATCGAGCGCCACGCTCATCCCGCCCGCCTACGGCCTGGCCGGCGTGAACCTCCACACCTTCACCGGCTGGGGATCGGTGACCTACTGGAACGCCTTCGTGGCCAACCTCGAGATGCAGGGCCAGGGCGTGTTCTACGACCCGCGGCTCGACGACGCCGATCGCTTCCCGATCGCCGCCGCCAACCAGTTCGGCCACAAGTCGAGCAGCCCCGACCTCATCACGCCGAAGCTGGCCGCCCTGCACTTCTATCAGCTGGCGCTGGAGGCCCCGACCCCGCCGGCCGGCAGCTTCGACGAGAAGGCCGCCGCGCGCGGCGAGGCGCTGTTCGCCGGCAAGGCGCGCTGCGCCGGCTGCCACGTGCCTCCCCTCTACACCGAGCCGGGCTGGAACCTGCACACGCCCGAGGAGATCGGCATCGACGACTTCCAGGCCAAGCGCTCGCCCGAGGGGCGCTACCGCACCACCCCGCTGCGCGGCCTGTGGTCGCACCAGACCGGCGGCTTCTACCACGACGGTCGCTTCGCCACCCTGTTCGACGTGGTCTGCCACTACGACAGCGCGTTCCACCTGGGGCTGAGCGGCAGCGAGAAGGACGACGTGGTGCAGTTCCTGCTGTCGCTGTAGCGTCGCGATCGCCGGTCGCGGCGGCGCCGTGGCCGCCGCGACCGGCGAGGTGCTACAGGGCGCAACAGCTCCGGCGCCGTGTCGCCACCGGTGGCCGGCGCGCGCGGCGGCGGCGAATCCGCGCGATTGCGCCGCCCTGGTCCGGGCACGCCGTGTGCTCTGCGACCGGGGCGGCGGCCGCAGCGACGCGGCCGCGGAAGGAGATCGAGATGACTCGACTTGCCCTCGCGACCGCCGTCGCCGCGCTTCTTCTGGCCAGCTCCTCCGCGCGCGCCGACGACCCGGAGTACATCGAGAAGTTCGCCAGCAAGCTCGGCAACTGCCAGCCCTCCTGCTACGAGAACGAGCACTCGGTGAAGTGGGACCAGTCGGACTACAAGCGCGTCTGCGGCTACAAGGAGTGGCACTTCGAGTCGGTCAAGCCGCGCGGCAGCGGCTGGACCCCGCTCGCCTCGTCGGGCATCCCGGCGGTGGACCCGACCGAGACCGGGTGCAAGGCGCCGCCCGACTCGGGCGGGAAGTGGAAGAGCCTGGTCGGGCAGGTCAAGCGCGCCTTCAAGCCGCTCAACGTCGACCTCAAGAACGTCCGCTTCGCGGTGCAGGGCAGCTGGAACCACGATCGCGACGACCACGGCGATCCTCGGAAGTGGATCGCCGTCCGCATCTACGCCTCGAACTGGGGCCTCAAGCCCAACGAGTGCGGAACCCACGGCACCGAGACGGTGTGCGAGGCGTCGGGCTCCAAGGGCGCGCGCGGCTTCAACTACGCGCGCTTTCGCCTGGACGAGGCCAGGAAGAACCAGAAGGCGAACCGCGAGACCTGCCTCATCTCCAGCTTCGCGGCGGCCGCCACCGCGCGCGGCCTGAAGAAGTTCCGCGCCGGCCGCATCAAGAAGAACAACTGGACGCCGGGCCTCACCTACAAGACCCGCTTCGACGGCGAGCTGAGCGAGAAGGAGCTGTTCGCCCAGGTCGACGAGATCGAGACGGAGGCGGTCGCCCTGCACAAGAAGTGCGGCGGTGCGTCGCCGCTCGTCACCGCGGCGGAGAGCGGCCACAAGCCGGAGTTCGACGCCGTCCCCGACCCGGAGTTCGAGTGAGGGTGACGGGTCGGCGACGCCGGGGGCGGGTTCGTCCCCGGCGGCCGGCTTAACCCGGCGCGCGCGGCGCGGGTCCACCGACCACAGCGGCCCATCCGGGACCGCATGGAGGTGTCATGAACCCGTGGAAGTTGACCTCGTTCGTCCTCGCCATCGCGCTCTTCCTCATCGTCGGCATGCGCTTCGTCGACACCGCCGCGGCCGATCCCGAGGCTCAGCCGCACATGCGCGCCGCGCTCCAGCACCTGCGCGTCGCCCAGACCGAGCTCGAGCGCGCGGTCCCGGACAAGGGCGGCCACCGGGTCAAGGCCATCCAGCTGACCGGCGCCGCCATCGAGCAGGTCCAGCGCGGCATGCACTTCGACAACCGGCACTAGCGCCGGGCGGGCCGCCCGTGGACCGCGCGCGTCAGTCGCGGCGGTAGATGGTCACCACGCAGGCTCCCCCGAGGCCGAGGTTGTGCTGGAGGGCGACCTTGGCTCCCTCCACCTGGCGCTTCTCGGCCTGGCCGCGCAGCTGCCAGACCAGCTCGGTGCACTGGGCGAGGCCGGTGGCGCCGAGCGGGTGGCCCTTGGACAGGAGGCCGCCGGAGGGGTTGGTGACGACCTGGCCGCCGTAGGTGTTGTCGGCGTCCCAGATGAACTTCTCCGCCTCGCCCTGCTTGCACAGGCCGAGCGCCTCGTAGGTGAGGATCTCGTTGGCGGTGAAGCAGTCGTGGAGCTCGACCACGTCCAGGTCCTCGGGGCCGACTCCCGCCCTCTCGTAGGCGTCGCGGGCGGCGGCCTCGGTCATGTCGTAGCCGACCATCTTGATCATGCTGTCATCGCCGAAAGAGCTCGGCAGGTCGGTGCGCATGGTCTGGGCCGCGATCCAGACCGGCTTCGAGGCGCCCTTGCGGCGGGCGAAGTCGTCCGAGCACACGACGGCGGCGGCGGCCCCGCAGGTGGGCGGGCAGCACTGGTAGCGGGTCAGCGGGTCGAACACCTCGGGCGACCCCATGACCTCGTCGAGGCTGAGCTCCTGGCCGAAGATGGCGTACGGGTTCCGGGCCGCGTGCTTGCGCGCCTTGACCGAGACCTGGCCGAAGGTCTCCTTGCGCGTGCCGTACTTCCAGCGGTACTCGCGCCCCGCGCCGCCGAACATCTGGGCGGCGGGCGGCGCCTGGTTGAAGCCCTGCACCTTCACCATCACGTTGGCGTGCTGCTCGATCGGGTTGGCGCGGTCGCCGAACTTCGAGCCCAGCGCGCCCTTCTCCATCTTCTCGAAGCCGACCGCCAGCACGCACTCGGCCAGCCCGCCGGCCACCGCCTGGGCGGCCAGCATGAGCGCGGTCGACCCGGTCGAGCAGTTGTTGTTCACGTTGAAGATCGGGATGCCGGACAGGCCGACCTCGTAGACCGCGCGCTGGCCGCAGGTCGAGTCGCCGTACACGTACCCGGCGTAGGCCTGCTCGACCTCCTTGTAGTCCACGCCGCCGTCGGCCAGCGCGGCGCGCGCCGCCTTCGATGCCATGACGTGGTAGTCGTCGCTCTCGCCCGGCTTGGCGAACTTGATCATTCCGACGCCGAGGACATTCACTCGCTTGGCCATGGCTGGTCCTTTCGCTTTCAGGCGAGAGACTTGAAGAAGTCGAGCCGCTGCGCGACCCGCACGTCGCCGTCGACGCGCAGCTTGCCGGTCTGATAGAGCGCGCGCACGTGGGCGGCGCCCCCGATGAGCGAGGCCAGGTCCGCCTCGCTCAGGGTGAGCGTGCAGTCGGCCGCGCCGGCGGCGCCGCTCTTGACCGCGCCGGCTCCGTTCTTGAGATCGATGGTCCAGCGGCTGTCCGGCGAGGTCAGCACCAGGGCGATGACCGCCGACACCTCGCCGACCCAGCCCGGGTTGGCCACGACTCGCGAGGCCAGCCTGTCCATCAGGGCCGGCGCCTGGGCCGCGCGCGGCGGCGCCGCCGCGGACGTCGCCGCCGCGGCGCCCGCGCGGCTCGCCGCCTGCCCACCGCCCTCGGCCGCCCGCGCCGCCAGCACCGCCTGCTTCGCCCGCTCCGGGTCGATCTTCTGCAGGAAGCTCAGCTTCTGCGACGCCATCACGTTGCCCGAGATCTTCAGCTTGCCCCCGAAGTAGAGCTTCTGCGGGTCGGCCTGGCCGGACACCATGGCCATGAAGTCGCCGTCGTCGAGCTCGAGCGTGCACTCGGACGGCGCGCTCTCGCCCTCGGCGACCTGGCCCTTCTTCGTGTCGACCGTCCACACGGTGTCGGGGTTGCGCAGCCGGAACTGGAAGACGACGCCGATCTTCGCCACCTCGGGGTTGCGCTCGATGTGGTCGCGGATGGCGATGAACACGTCTCCGCTCCGCGGTCCCTCGTCGGCCCCGGGCGACGCCGCGCCCGCGTCCGCCGGCGCCGACGCGCCGCCGGCGCCGCGCGCCCGCATCGCCTCCAGCACCCAGGCCGGGTCGATCTTCGACAGGAAGCTGAGCTTCTGCGAGGCCATCACGTTGCCCGAGATCTTCAGCTTGCCGCCGAAGTAGAGCTTCTGCGGGTCGGCCTGCCCGGTGCACATGGCCATGAAGTCGCCGTCGGTGAGCTCGAGCTTGCACTCGGGCGCCGCGGTCTCGCCGGCCGCCACGCTGCCGGCGCCGTTCTTGAGGTCCACGGTCCACACGCTCGCCGGCGAGGTGAGCGCGAACTGGTAGACCACGCCGACCTTCTTCACCGCGTCCGGTGTCTCCCGCACGTAGCGGCCCATCGCCGCGAAGATGTCCGCGCTGGTCGGCACCGACGGCGCCACGGCCCCCGCCCCGGCGCCCGCCGTCGCCTTCGGCACCGCCTTCGCCTTGGGCGCCGGGATCTCCGGGTAGAGCTCGATGGCCGCGTTCGAGATGACGACCTTGTCGCGCTCCGCCACCTTGCACTGGAAGACGATGCGGGTGGCCGACTCCTTCCACATCTCGGTCACCAGGGTCTCGCCCGGCAGCACGCTGTCGGCGAAGCGCACCTTGATGTTCTTGAACGTGCGCGGGTCGCCGCCGGCGAAGGCGCGGACGACGTGGCGCGCGGCGTAGCCGAACGTGCACAGGCCGTGCAGGATCGGCCGCGCGAACCCGAACGCCTTCGCGAAGCTGGGATCGACGTGCAGCGGGTTCCAGTCGCCCGACAGGCGGTAGAGCAGCGCCTGGTTGGCGTGGATCTGCTGCTTCTCCACCGCGTCGGGCGGGCGCGACGGCGCCACGTTCTCCGGCTGGCTCGGCCCGCGCTCGCCGCCCCAGCCGCCCGCCCCGCGGATGACGGCGCTCAGGCGGTTGATGATGAGCTCCTCGCCGCCCTCGTCGAACGTGCGCGTCTCGTACACCAGGAGCGCGTTCTTGCCCTTGTCGACGATGTCGACCAGCCGCGTCTTGTGGACCAGCTTCGCCTTCGCCGGCAGCGGGCGGACGATCTCGGTGAACTGCTCGCCGTGCAGCAGCCGGTCGAGCCCGAAATTCAGCCCCGGGGCCAGCTTGCCCTCGCGGCCCATGGTCAGGATGCCGTTGACCGCCGGCACCACCGCGAATGTGGGCAGCGCGCGGAAGCCGCCCGGATGCATCTCGTAGACCAGCGACAGATCGGCTTCGTCGAGCGGGTTCTCGGCCGCACCCACCCCGAGCGCGTAGATCGACAGGTCGCGCTCGTCGTAGCTGGTCTCGAAGTCGGGCGCGCGGTAGCCGAGCGCGCGGTCGACGTCGATGAACTGGTTGCCGCCCTTCGACGGGCCCGCCTGCAGGTTGGCCATGATCGGCGCCATCGACGACGCGATGTCGGCCGGATACTCGGGCGGGCGAGCCGCGCCGTCGAAGCCGGTCACCTCCTTCCACGACTCCTGGACCGCCTCCGGCGTGATGGCGCGGCCGACCCGGAAGGTCTTGCCGGCGGCGCGCTGCCAGCGCAGCTTGCCCATGAAGCCGCCCCCCACCTCGAACACGCCGCCGGTCTCCTCGCAGCTCTCGTGGCACAGCCAGGCCAGGAGCGGGCTCACGTACTCCGGCCGCAGCGCGTCGAGCAGCTCCTTGGGCAGGACCGTCTCGGTCAGACGCGAGCCGGCGATCGGCGCGACCGTGTTGACGTGGACGTTGCTCTTGCGTCCCTCGAGCGCCAGGGTGTTCGACAGGCCGAGCAGGCCCAGCTTGGCCATGCCGTAGTTGGCCTGGCCGAAGTTGCCGTAGATGCCGGCGGCCGATGCGGTCATGACCACGCGGCCGTACTTCTGCTCGCGCATGTGGGGCCAGGCAGCGTGCGTGACGCGGAACGAGCCCAGGACGTGCACCCGGTAGATGAGGTCCCAGTCCTCCTGCGTCATCTTGGCGAAGGTGACGTCGCGCAGGATGCCGGCGTTGTTGACCACGATGTCGATGCGGCCGAACGCGTCGAGGGCGCTCTGGACGATCGCGCCGCCATCCTCGACCGAGTGGTAGTCGGCCACGGCGGTGCCGCCGGCCGCGGCGATCTCCTCGACCACGACGTCGGCCGCGCGCTGACTCTTGCCCTCGCCGTGGATGCCGCCGCCGAGGTCGTTGACCACGACCCTGGCGCCGCGCGCGGCGAGCAGGAGCGCATGGGCGCGGCCGAGGCCGTTGCCGGCGCCGGTGACGATGGCGACACGATCGTCGAAGCGGAGCTCTCGAGACATGGAGGGACTCTATCGCCGGTGACGCGGCGCGTTTCAAGAATCCTGAAATGAATTTCGACTTTCCGGCGGACCCTGCCAAGTTCCCAAGTGAATCAGCGGATCTCGATGCAGATGCGACCGACCGGGACCAGCGCTCCGACGGACGCCTCCCGATACGGGCTGCCGGCCTGCCGCGCGTCCGGCACCGGTTGCAGATCGACCAGCAGGGCCACCGCGTCGCCCGGTCGCAGGACCGCCTCGCCCACCTCGCGAAACGGCAGGTGCGCCGGCGAGTCGCCCGCCGGATCGGCCACCGCGAGGTGCTCCAGGTAGCGCGCGAGCCCGGGCTGATCGCGGCGCAGGCGCGCGCCCGGAGCCACCAGCTCCGCGGTGCCGGCCGGAACCCTGGCCACGCGGCCATCGTCGAGCTCGACCTCGAAGTCGAGGCAGGCGCCGTCGCGCAGCAGGACCTCCGCGCGGCGCGCGCCGGCGCCCCACCTGGCCGGCGAACCGTCCGCCCACCTGTCGAGCAGCCACAGCCCGTAGGCCAGGCACGGCGTGCCCGCGATCGGCGACGGCGCCGCGGCCGCCGCCGCGCTCGCGCGTCCGGTGTAGCGCGCGCGTGCGGTCCACAGCGGCTCCTCGCTGGCGCCGAACGGCCCGCGATCGGCGCCCCAGCGCAGCGGCGCGGGCACGGCGACGACCGGCGAGGTCGACGCACTTCCAGGTCTCGCCGCAGCGATCAGCCCGGCGAGGAAGCGGGCGAGCTCGGCGCCGAGGCTCGGTCGCCCGCCCCGGGGCGTGGACTCGCGCCACACCGCCTCGATGAGGCGCCGGCGCCCGGCCGGATCGGCCGGCGCGACCGCGGTGTGGCGCACCCAGGTGCAGTGCTCTCCGTCGGACAGGGCGGCCCGGCACTCGAGGCAGATGCGGGTCCTGACCGGCCAGCTCACCGAGCCTGGGCCTCGAGGGCGCGGCGCGCCAGCTCGGCCGAGCGGGACATGGTCTCGAACACCATCGGCGTCTTCCTGGCGCGCAGGACCGACAGCGCCTGGCTCACGCGCGGGGCGAAGTCGTCGGCAGTCTCGGCGTGGAAGCCGAGGTGGACGAACACCGGGCGACCCGGCGCGGCCCGCACGGCCGCGACCGCGCGCTCGACGTGCGCCTGGATCTCCGGGACCGTCAGGTAGTCGGCCATCGCGCCGGTGTCGGGCATCTCGAGGATGCGGCCCGCCGGCGTGTCGATCCAGAAGGGCTGGGTGGTCTGGTCGACCCGGCTCCACACCTGGCGCAGCCGCGCCTGCAGCGCCCGCCCCTCCGGCTCGTCGAGCCAGGCCGGGTCGGTGGCCGAGCTGTCGATGGTGAAGCCCTCGGCGCGGGCCGCCTCGAGCACGCCGGGCGTGCCGATCCATCCGCCGGCGCGAAAGCTGGGGCCGACCGCGATGTGCTCCGCGTCGAGGATCTGGCGCGACTTCTTCATCACCGCGCGCACCTCGGCGACGGTGAAGGCGCTCAGATCGAGGTCGAAGCCGGGGTCGCCTTCGATGACCATGCCGCCTTCGCTGCCGAGGAACGAGGGTACCGCGCGCATCTTGACCCCGGACGCCTCCAGCAGCGACTTCCAGCAGTGGATGTGGAGCCCGGTCTCGTCGCCCTTCTTGACGGCCAGGCGGATCTCGCGGGTCGCCTCGGTCGGGTCCGCGTCCGCCTTGGTGTAGTAGGCGGCGTTGAGCATGTGGGTGAGCGGCACGCCCGGGTTGTCGCGGCGGAACCTGTCGACCGCGTCGAGCGCCTCGGTGCGGAAGTACGCGCCCTCCCAGTCGATCGAGATCGCGATGTGCACGACGGGCGAGCCGACGGCGCCCTCCGAGCCCGACTTCGAGCACGCCGCCGCCGCCCCGGCCGACGCCGCGAGCAGGAGGGCGAGGACGAGCCGGCGCGCGGCCGGCTCGGTCCTGATGGACGGCGACTCGACGTGAGTCCGGCCGTCGCCGGTGACCAGCTTACTCATGGCGGGGCTCCGCGCACGATGTCGGTGCGCGGAGCGAACGATACCACGACCCCGCCGCGGCCCCCCGCCGCGGCCGGCGGTACAGAACCTAGAAGTAGTAGGCGATGCCGGCGTTTCCGACGAAGTCGCCGGTGATCGAGATGGCGCTCGGGGAGTCGCCGGTGAGGATGGCCAGGCCGAGCGACGCGCTCACCGCCACGTTGGGCACGATGAAGGCGCGGATCTGCCCGCCGGCGTCGATCTCGAAGTCGGTGGTGCCGTCGCCCGCGTCGGGATCGAAGTTGACCAGGCCGAGGCCGCCGCCCAGGGAGAAGTCGGCCGAGCCGACCGAGTGGATGTGGTACCAGAAGCGACCCGCCAGATCGAACTCGGTGTGGTCGTCCTCCTGGTCCTCGAAGCCGAAGATGCCCTCGATGTGGAAGATGCCGGCGTCGTAGACGACCATGGGGCCGAAGGGTCCGTTGCCGTCGAGCATGGAGTTGACGCCGAGGGCGAGCTTGCCGCCGTGGCGCTCCTGCGCCTGGGCGGTGCCGGACTGCATGGCGAGGACGAAGGGCACGGCCAGAGCCAGCGCGCAGACCAGCAGCGCGCGGCGCGAAGAACGAGCAGAGGGGGCCCGGGTGGACAGGTTCTCTTTGGACATGGCCTCGCATGGTATCGGGCATGTGAGCTTTGCCAACTTTTCGACAGGCCCAGCTGCCGCTCTTTGCCGTGAGCTGACGCCTCGATCAGTCCCCGTCTGCTCCCGGCGGGGTGCCCGGACGCGGGTCGACGCGCGGAACGCGCGAGCGATCCGGAGAAGAGCGCGCTTCGGTTCGCGGCGCATCGAGCCGCGACCGGCGCCTCCGATCTATGGATCGAAGATCTTGCCCGGGTTGAGGATGTTGTCGGGATCGAGGGCGCGCTTGAGCGTGCGCATGAGCGCGATCTCGGCCGGGCTGCGCGAGTAGCCGAGGTACTGCTTCTTGATGAGCCCGATGCCGTGCTCGGCCGAGATGCTGCCGCCGTAGCGCTCGACCAGCTCGAACACCGCGTGGTCCGCCTCGCCGGTCAGGCGATAGAACTCGTCGCGGCCGAGGTCGTCCGGCTTCATCACGTTGATGTGGAGGTTGCCGTCGCCGACGTGGCCGAACAGGCAGATCTCCCACCCCGGATAGCGCGCCGCGAACACCGCCTCGAGCTCGCGGCAGAAGCCGCCGAGGCGCGCGATCGGCAGGGCCACGTCGTTCTTGTGCGGCAGCCCGGTCGCGCCCAGGCTCTCGCTGATGCCCTCGCGCAGGCGCCACAGCGCCTGGGCCTGCCCCTCGCTCTGGGCCAGGACGCCGCCCTCGACGCCGCGCGCGCCCAGCGCCTGCTCGATCCACTCCTCGAGCCGATCGGACGCCGCGCCCGGCGCGGCCCCCTCGGCCTCGACGAGGACGTAGCAGGCCGACGGTGCCGGCAGCGGCGGCCCGATGCCGCGGTGCGCGCGCAGCCGGGCCATGCAGCGCTCGGTGAAGAGCTCGTAGGCGCTGAGGGCGAGGCCGGCCCGGCGCGCGTCGGCGAACAGCGCGAGCCCGGCGTCGATGCTGTCGACTCCGAACAGCGCCACCCTCAGGTGCTCGGGCAGCCGGGTCAGCTTGAGCGTCGCCTCGGTGATGATGCCGAGCGTGCCCTCGCTGCCGATGAAGAGCTGGCGCAGGTCGACTCCCGTGTTGTCCTTCTCCAGCGCGCCGCCCAGCTCGAGCACCTCGCCCGACGGCAGGACCACCACCATGCCGAGCACCCAGTTGCGCGCGTGGCCGTAGCGGATGACCTTGACCCCGCCGGCGTTGGTCGACAGGTTGCCGCCCACGTGGCTCGAGCCCTTGGAGGCCAGGTCGATGGGCCAGAACAGGCCATGCGCCGCGCACTCGGCGTTGACCCGCTCGGTGACCGCGCCGGCATCGACGCGCACCGTGCGCCCCACCAGATCGATCGGATCGACGCGCGACATGCGGTCGAGCGACAGGACCAGCTCCCCGTTCTGTGCCACAGCCCCCCCTGCCAGCCCGGTCCTTCCGCCGGAGGGCACGATGGCCTGACCATGGCGCCGGCACAGCGCCACCAGCCGCGCCACCTCGTCGGTCGATCGCGGACGCGCGACGGCCAGGGGTGCGGCGGAGTAGGCCCTAGTCCAATCACGACCATAGGCCGCCAGGTCATCCGGCTCCCGGGTGAGCAGGTCGGCGGGGAAATCGCCCGCGATGTCACGCAGAAGCGCCGAACCAGAATCGGTTGACATGTCTCCTGGAGGAAGCTAGGCACCCTTACGTTATCACGTCCGCGATCCAGCGCTCGAGAGGGCGGGCGCCAGTGCGGCTCCTCGATAGAAGAGTTCGGCAGAAGAGTTCGGGCGCCCGTGGTGCGCGGGCGCCCGTGCGCGGTGGCATGATGACCGGGCCGTGCACGCCGTGAGACCGTCATTCGATATCCTCGTCGTTGACGACAACCCCTCGAACCTCTTGGCCATCGAGGCGGCGCTCGCCGGGCTGGGGCTGAACCTGGTCACCGCGCAGTCGGGCGCCGACGCCCTGCGCTGGCTGCTCGAGCGCGACTTCGCGCTCATCCTGCTCGACATCGAGATGCCGAGCATGGACGGCTACGAGACCGCGCGTCTCATCCGCGGGCGACTGCGCACCCGCCACGTCCCCATCATCTTCGTCACCGCCTTCAGCCGCGACGACCGGGAGATCCTCGAGGGCTACGCGCTCGGCGCGGTCGACTTCCTGTTCAAGCCGATCGTCCCCGAGATCCTGCGCGCCAAGGCGTCGGTGTTCGTCGAGCTGCGCCGCCGCGCCGACGAGGTGGCGCGCCAGGCCGAGCTCCTGCGCGACGCCGAGCGCCAGGACCACGCGCGCCGCATGGCCGAGGAGCGGCAGCGCTGGGAGTCGGAGTCCCTGCGCGAGCAGATGGAGAAGGAGCGGCGCAACGCGACCGCCATCGCGCAGAAGGCGGCCGAGCTGGCCCGCACCGTGGCCCGCCTCGAGCAGGCCGAGGCGGACCTCAAGCGCTACAGCCTCGAGCTGGAGGAGGCCGACCGGCGCAAGGACGAGTTCCTGGCCCTGCTCGGTCACGAGCTGCGCAACCCGCTGGCCCCGATCGTCACCAGCCTCGAGCTCCTGCGCTCGCGCTCGAGCCTCGACGAGGACGTGCTGCGCGCCTGCCACACCCTCGATCGCCAGGTGGCGCACCTCACCCGCCTGGTCGACGATCTGCTCGACGTCTCGCGCATCACCTCGGGCAAGATCGAGCTGCGCCGCCAGCGCTTCCTGCTCGGCGAGATCCTCGACCGGGCGATGGCGCTCAGCCAGCCGCAGTTCGACCAGCGCCAGCAGCTCGTCGAGCTCGAGGTGAGCGCGGTCGACCGCGAGATGCCGCTCGAGCTCGACATCACTCGCATGGTGCAGGTCATCTCCAACCTGCTCCTCAACGCGGCCAAGTACAGCGAGCCCGGCTCGGTCGTGCGGCTGCGCGCGCGCCGCGACGGCGGCGAGGCGGTGGTGTGCGTGGCCGACGAGGGGCGCGGGATCGATCCCGACATGCTGCCGCGCATCTTCGGCAGCTTCGTCCAGGTCAAGACCGGCGGCGGCGGACTCGGCGTCGGGCTCACCCTGGCCCGCCGCCTCATCGAGATGCACGGCGGCTCGATCCTGGCCCGCAGCCAGGGGCTGGGCCGCGGCAGCGAGTTCGAGGTGCGCATCCCGATCGCGCCCGGCGCCGAGGAGGCGCCGGAGCCGGCCGAGGTGGAGAAGAGCGCGCCCTTCTTCCTCGAGCCGGCCAGCCTCGACGAGCGCATGCACATCGTGGTCATCGACGACAACGACGACATCCGGGAGACCATGCAGCAGCTGCTGCAGAGCCTCGGCCACGTGGTCGAGGTGGCGGCCGACGGCGTCAGCGGCGTGGAGCTGGTGCTCAAGGAGCGCCCCCACGTGGCGCTGGTGGACATCGGCATGCCGGGGCTCGACGGCTACCAGGTGGCCCAGAAGCTGCGCGCCGAGCTGCCGCCCGGGCAGCTCCGGCTGGTCGCGATGACCGGCTTCGGGCAGTCGAGCGATCGCGATCGAGCGCTGGCGGCCGGCTTCGACACGCACCTCATCAAACCCGCGCGCACGGACCAGATCCAGCGCGCGCTCAAGGGAGATCGCCATGGCCAGTGACGGCGGCGGCGGGCGGCGCCGCGCGCGGCCCGGCGCGCCAGCGGACGCGGGGCTGGACGAGAAGAAGCTGGACGAGAAGAAGCTGCTGGCCGCGCTGCACGCGGTGCGCGAGGGCGACTTCGCCGTGCGCCTGCCGGTCGGCGCCGGCGGCGTGCCGGGGCGCATCCACGACGCCTTCAACGACGTGGTCCGCCTCAACCAGCGGCTGTGCAAGGAGCTGCACCGGATGTACGAGGTGGTCGGCCGGGCCGGGCGCCTGGGCCAGCGCGCCACCCTGGGCAGCGCGGGCGGCAGCTGGAGCGCGTCGGTCGAGGCGCTGAACGCGCTCATCGCCGAGCTGGCCCACCCGACCGCCGAGGTGGCGCGGGTCATCGGCGCGGTGGCGTCGGGCGACCTGTCGCAGAAGATGGACCTCGAGGCGGAGGGGCAGCCGCTGCGCGGCGACTTCCTGCGCACCGGCAAGATCGTCAACCGCATGGTCGATCAGCTGGCGTCGTTCGCCGCCGAGGTGACGCGCGTGGCCCGCGAGGTCGGCACCGACGGCAAGCTGGGCGGCCAGGCGGTGGTCAAGGGCGTGTCCGGCACCTGGAAGGATCTCACCGACAGCGTCAACTCGATGGCGTCCAACCTGACCGCCCAGGTGCGCAACATCGCCGAGGTGACCACGGCGGTCGCGCGCGGCGATCTGTCGAAGAAGATCACGGTCGACGTCAAGGGCGAGATCCTCGAGCTCAAGAACACCATCAACACCATGGTGGACCAGCTGGGCTCGTTCGCGTCGGAGGTGACCCGCGTGGCGCGCGAGGTCGGCACCGACGGCAAGCTGGGCGGCCAGGCGGTGGTCAAGGGCGTGTCCGGAACCTGGATGGATCTCACCGACAGCGTCAACTCGATGGCGTCCAACCTGACCGACCAGGTGCGCAACATCGCCGAGGTGACCACGGCGGTCGCGCGCGGCGACCTGTCCAAGAAGATCACGGTCGACGTCAAGGGCGAGATCCTCGAGCTCAAGAACACCATCAACACCATGGTCGATCAGCTGCGCTCGTTCGCCGCCGAGGTCACCCGCGTGGCCCGCGAGGTCGGCACCGAGGGCAAGCTGGGCGGCCAGGCCTACGTCGAGGGCGTGGGCGGCACCTGGAAGGGCCTGACCGACAACGTCAACTCGATGGCGTCCAACCTCACCGCCCAGGTGCGCGACATCGCCGAGGTGACCACGGCGGTCGCGCGCGGCGACCTGTCCAAGAAGATCACCGTGCCGGTGCGCGGCGAGATCCTGGAGCTCAAGAACACCTTCAACACCATGGTCGATCAGCTGAGCTCGTTCGCCGCCGAGGTCACCCGCGTGGCCAAGGAGGTGGGCAGCGATGGCAAGCTGGGCGGCCAGGCCCACGTCGAGGGTGTGTCGGGCACCTGGAAGGACCTGACCGAGAGCGTCAACTCGATGGCCCAGGGCCTGACCGCGCAGGTGCGCGACATCGCCAACGTCGCGACCGCGGTGGCCAACGGCGACCTCAGCCAGAAGATCACCGTCGCGGTCAAGGGCGAGATCCTCGAGCTCAAGAACACCATCAACGAGATGGTCGACAACCTCAACACGTTCGCCAGCGAGGTCACCCGCGTGGCCCGCGAGGTCGGCACCGAGGGCAAGCTGGGCGGCCAGGCGGTCGTGCAGGGCGTGTCGGGCACCTGGAAGGATCTCACCGACAGCGTCAACTCGATGGCGTCCAACCTGACCTCGCAGGTGCGCAACATCGCCGACGTCACCACCGCGGTGGCGCGCGGCGACCTGTCGAAGAAGATCACGGTCGACGTCAAGGGCGAGATCCTCGAGCTCAAGAACACCATCAACACCATGGTCGATCAGCTGCGCTCGTTCGCCGCCGAGGTGACGCGCGTGGCCCGCGAGGTCGGCACCGAGGGCAAGCTGGGCGGCCAGGCCTACGTCGAGGGCGTGGGCGGCACCTGGAAGGACCTGACCGACAACGTCAACTCGATGGCGTCCAACCTGACCAACCAGGTGCGCGGCATCGCCCGCGTGGTCACCGCGGTGGCCCAGGGCGACCTCAAGCGCAAGCTGGCCCTCGAGGCCAAGGGCGAGATCCGCGCGCTGGCCGACACCATCAACGCGATGATCGAGACGCTGGCGACGTTCGCCGACCAGGTCACCTCGGTGGCGCGCGAGGTCGGCATCGAGGGCAAGCTGGGCGGCCAGGCCCGGGTGCCGAGCGCGTCGGGCACCTGGCGCGACCTGACCGACAACGTCAACCAGCTGGCCGACAACCTGACCACGCAGGTGCGCGCCATCGCCGAGGTCGCCACCGCGGTGGCCCAGGGCGACCTCACGCGGCTCATCATCGTGCAGGCGCCGGGCGAGCTGGCCGAGCTCAAGAAGAACATCAACCAGATGATCGCAAACCTGCGTGATACCACGCAGAGGAGCGCGGAGCAGGACTGGCTCAAGTCGAACCAGGCGCGCTTCACCGGCATGCTGCAGGGCCAGCGCGACCTCAACGCGGTGGCCGACCTCATCCTGTCGGAGCTGACCCCGCTGGTCGGCGCCCACCAGGGCGCCTTCTACCTAGCCGACGAGGAGACGTCGTTTCCGCCCCGCCTCCACCTGCTGGCCAGCTACGCCAGCCACCGCGGCCTGCCGACCAGCTTCGTGTTCGGCGAGGGCCTGATCGGCCAGTGCGCGGTGGAGAAGAAGCGCATCGTCATCGCCGGCGCCTCGCCCGACTACCTGCGCGTCACCTCCGGGCTGGTCGACGCCCGCCCGCACAGCATCGTGGTCCTGCCGGTCAAGTTCGAGCAGCAGATCAAGGCGGTGGTCGAGCTGGCCGCGTTCCAGCCGTTCTCGGCCAACCAGATCGCGTTCCTCGACCTCCTGACCGAGAGCATCGGCATCGTGCTCAACACCATCGCGGCCTCGATGCGGACCGAGGAGCTGCTCAAGCAGTCGCAGGGCCTGACCGAGGAGCTGCAGGCGACCAACGAGGAGCTGGCCAACCGCTCGCAGCTCCTGCAGCAGCAGAAGGCGGAGGTCGAGCGCAAGAACCAGGAGATCGAGCTGGCCAAGGCGGCCCTGGAGGACCGCGCGCAGCAGCTGGCCCTCGCCTCGCGCTACAAGTCCGAGTTCCTGGCCAACATGTCGCACGAGCTGCGCACGCCGCTCAACAGCCTGCTCATCCTGGCCCGGCTGCTGGCCGACAACAGCGACAGCAACCTGACCGACAAGCAGGTCGAGTTCGCCAAGACCATCTACGCGGGCGGCTCGGACCTCCTCCTGCTCATCAACGACATCCTCGACCTCAGCAAGATCGAGTCCGGCACCATGGCGATCGCGGTCGACGAGGTGGAGCTCGGCGCCATGCTCGAGTTCTGCGACCGCACCTTCCGCCAGGTGGCCCACGCCAACGGTCTCGATTTCCAGATCGTGGCCGACCCGGGGCTGCCGCGCGCCATCCACACCGATCCGCGGCGGGTCCAGCAGGTGCTCAAGAACCTCCTGTCCAACGCCTTCAAGTTCACCGACCAGGGCAAGGTGGTGCTGCGGGTGCAGCCGGTCGACGAGGGCTGGCGGCGCTCGATCCGGCCGCTGGCCCAGGCCGACCAGGTCATCGCCTTCTCGGTCTCGGACACCGGCATCGGCATCCCCGACGAGCAGCAGCAGATCATCTTCGAGGCCTTCCAGCAGGCCGACGGCTCGACCAGCCGGCGCTACGGCGGGACCGGGCTCGGCCTGTCGATCAGCCGCGAGATCGCCCGCCTGCTGGGCGCCGATCTCACGGTCGAGAGCACACCCGGCCACGGCAGCACCTTCAGCCTGTACCTGCCGCGCGTGTACGCGCCGCCGGAGGACGAGACGCGCCCCGGGGTCGACCTCCGCCCCCGGCAGCTGCCGCCGCCCGGCAGCGGGCCCATCATCGAGGAGGCGCGCGCGGCGCTCATGTCGCCCGGGCTGGGCCAGCTGCAGGACGACCGCCACGCGCTGCGCACCGGGGACCAGGTGCTGCTGGTCATCGCCAACGACCTCGACCTGGCCCGCGAGCTGGTCCAGACCGCGCACGGGCGCGGGCTCAAGGCGCTGGTCGCGCTCGGCGGGGTGGACGGGCTGTCGCTCGGCCGCGCCTACCGGCCCGACGCCATCGCGCTCGACATGGAGACGCCGATGGTCGAGGGCTGGTCGTTCTTCGACCGGCTCAAGCGCGACCCGCGCATCCGCCACGTGCCGGTGCTCCTCCTGGGCGCGCCGTTCGATCGGCGCGAGGCGCGCCGGCGCGGCGCCTTCTCGGTGCTGCAGAAGCCGGTCGATGCGGCCGAGCTGGTCGCCGCCATCGACCGCCTGGCCGCCTTCCTCGAGCAGCCGTGGCGCCGCCTGGTCCTGTGCGAGCCGGACGAGACCGAAAGGCGCGCCATCCAGGCGCTCCTGTGGGGCGAGGACCTCGAGATCACCGCGGTGCCGTCGGCGACCGAGCTCCTGCAGGCGCTCGACCAGTCGCGCTTCGACTGCGTGGCGCTCGACCCGACCCTCCCCGAGCAGGACACCGGCCGGCTGGTCGCCGCGCTGGAGAGCCACCCGGGGCTGGCCGACACGCCGATCCTGCTCTACGGGCCGCGGCTCACGGATCCGGAGGTGGTGGCGATCTGGGAGCGGTCGCAGCTCGTGGTCAAGCCGGTGCGCTCGGTCGAGGAGCTCCTGGCCGAGTCTGCGGCCATCCTCCACCGCAAGGAGGAGCGGCACGAGAAGCACGAGGCCAGCGGCCTGCTCGACCGGTTGCCGGAGACGGATCCGATCCTGGTGGGCAACAAGGTGCTCGTGGTCGACGACGACATGCGGAACATCTTCGCGCTGACCAGCATGCTCGAGCGGCACGGCGCGGTGGTTCTGCACGCCGAGGACGGACGCCGCGGCATCGAGATCCTGCGCAAGAATCCTGACACCAACGCGGTGCTCATGGACATCATGATGCCGGAGATGGACGGCTACGAGACGATGCGGGAGATCCGGCGGCTGCCCGGCTTCGAGTCGCTGCCCATCATCGCTCTGACCGCCAACGCGATGAAGGGCGACCGCGAGCGCTGCCTCGACGCCGGCGCGTCCGACTACGTGGCCAAGCCGGTCGAGGTCGACCGGCTGCTCGGGATGCTGCGCCTGTGGCTGTACCGCAAGGAGGTCGCGGCCAGCGGCGAGGCGCCCGAGAGCGCGACCCCGGGTCGCAACGGGCGCTCCTCGGCCGCCGCGCCGGATTGAGCCGAGGGCAGCGAGGGGCGCGAGGCGCGCGAGGGAGAGGGTCCGGGAGCCGAGGGGAGCCAGGGGGGAATCAGGGGAGAGAACCGAACCGCACAGCACAGCACCGCAACACGGGAACACAGGCTGCGAGCACCGGGGACGCAGCTCGTCACGCACGAAAACCACGGAGGCGGCAATGCTGAGAACCACCACTTCTCTGCTGGGAATATTGGTCGCGATGAGCCTCGGGGTGGGCTGCGGGGGGGACGACGACGACGGCGGCGGAAGCAACGCCGACGACGGCACAGCCGGCGACGACGGGACCAGCGACGGCGGCGACGACGGCGCCGACGACGGAGCGGACGGCGGGATCTCCGGTGACCCGACCGATCCGGCGCTGTTCACCACGCCGAAGGGCGAGGAGATCGCCTTCGGGGTGCAGGCCGGCAACTTCCGCAACTACTTCCACCGGCAGGGAACGTCGGCGGTGCACCTGGTCACGCGCTCGGGCGCGGCTCCGCGCATCGTGGCCGGCTTCCCGGCCAACAACCAGGGCATCGGCATCTGGTTCGAGGCGGCCGCCGACGACACCCAGCTGTGGGCCGGCGCCGACGACGAGTCGGACCTCGCCGCGGGCGGCGGCCTCCTGGCCGTGACCCGCTCCGGCGCGGAGGACGCACGCGCCATGAACGGCGCCCGCGCGACCCTGCACAGCAACGCCACCAGCCTCACCGCCTACCTCTCGGTCCTGGCCAACGTGCGCACCGTGCGCGACTTCGGCTACGGCCTGTGCCTCGAGAACCGGTCGCAGTTCCCCGAGCTGCGCAACGAGACGATCGAGCTGGCCCCGGACCAGAACGCCGTGGTGATCCGCCGCGAGCAGATCGGCGGCGACTACGCGATGGAGTTCCTCATCAAGGGGGGAGAGGGCACGACGCTCGCGGTCAAGGACGAGCAGGTGGCGCCGCGAGAGGCGTGCGCGGCCAGCGCCGGCGACGAGGCCGAGACCGTGGTCGAGATCTCCGGCGACGGCGGCATCGACTTCGACGTCATCGCGCTGGCCGACGACGAGCCGCTGACGCCGATCGCCAGGGCGGACCTCCTGGAGGAGCAGCCGCCGGACAGCTTCGAGTTCGACGCCCTGGCCTTCCTCAGCTACGCCGAGAAGCTGCAGGCAGGCTCGTGGCGCTTCCTCACCTACTTCGGCCGCGACACGCTCCTGTCGACCCGCATGCTCATGCCGGGGCTCAAGAGCCCGATCGTCGACGCCGCGCTGCGGGCGGTGCTGGAGCGCATCAACCTGACCGCCGGGCTGGTCGACTCCAACTTCGGCTTCCCCATCGAGGTGGGCGACGTGGCCCACGAGGAGGAGCTGGGCGACTTCGCGGCCTGGAAGAACATGATGGAGGGCCGGCCGGACGACGAGCTGCGCGAGCCGCGCTTCGACTACAAGATGGTGGACGACGACTTCCTGCTCGCGCCGGTGATGGTCGAGTTCTTCGACAAGCTCACCGCCGAGGACCCGGACGGCGCCGAGGAGGCCATCGCCACCTTCCTGGCCCAGACGCGGGCCGACGGCGCCAGCTTCCAGCAGGCCATCGAGGCCAACCTGGCGCTCGTGCTCGACCGCGCGCGCCCGTTCGCCGACGATCCGCGCCCCAACAAGATGAAGAAGTCGCTCCTGGTGGCGCTCAAGGACAACGTACCGGTCGGCCAGTGGCGCGACTCCGACCAGGGCATCGCGTTCGGCCGCCGCGCCTTCGACGTCAACGCGGCCCTGGTGCCGGGCGCGCTCGAGGGGGCGGTGACCCTGTATGATCGGCTCGGGCTGGCCGACCAGAGCGCAGAGGCCGCGCGCATCCTCGCCCGCTGGCGCAAGGTCGAGGAGCTGTTCCGCATCGACACGTCGCTGGCCCGGGTCAAGGCCAACGTGAAGAGCTACGCCCGCGCGGTGGGCGTGGCCGACACCTCGTCGTCGCTCGAGCCCGAGCCCGATCGGGGCAAGATGTACACCTACTACGGCATCGCCCTCGACGGGGCCAACAAGCCGCTGCCGGTCATGCACACCGACCACGGCCTGGTGATGGAGTTCGCGAAGCCGTCGGCCCTGTACCTCCAGCGCACGGCCCGGTCGATCAGCAAGCCGTTCCCGGCCGGCCTCATGTCGCCGGTCGGCGTGATGGTGGCCAACCCGGCCCTCGCCAACCCCGAGACCATGGTCACCGATCCCAAGGTGCCGAGCGACCCGGCCGACGACGTGCAGGTGCCGCTGCGCAGCATCTACACCAACTCGCACTACCACGGCACGGTGGTGTGGTCGTGGCAGCAGGCGATGCTGGCATCGGGCCTGCGCCGCCAGATCGAGCGCGACGACCTCGACGAGGCGACCGTGACCGCGCTCGAGCAGGCCGAGTGCGTCGTGTGGCAGACGATCAGCGCGGCCGAGAAGGTGCGGGCCGGCGAGCTGTGGAGCTGGGAGCCGAACGCGGCCGGCCAGCCCGAGTACCGCCCGTTCGGCTTCAACCTGAGCGACGTGGACGAGTCGAACGCCGTGCAGCTGTGGAGCACGGTGTATCTGGTGGTGAAGCCGCCGACCGCGGAGCAGAACCCGGTCTGCGGCGGCGGCCCCACGCCCTGAGCCAGCCGGCCGGTTGCGGGGCGTCGGGCCCGTGCCTGACGCCCCGGCTCGCCGGGCTCGCCGATCAGGGCGCGAGCTGCCGGACCTCCTCGATGATCGCGTCGACCGCGTCGGCGATGCGGCCCTGGTGGGTGCGGAAGCTGAGCACGCAGATGCGCAGGACGTAGCGCCCGTCGATCACGGTGCTGGACAGGAACACCCGGCGACGCGCGTTGACCCGGCGCAGGAGCTCCGCGCCCAGGGCCGAGGCGTCCCGCCCGGGCCGCGCGCGCACGGCGAACGCCACCAGCGACAGCTGCGGCTCGTCGAGCATCTCCAGCTCCGGCACATCGCGCAGCCGCTCGTAGGCCCAGCGGGCGAGCGCCAGCTTCTCCTCCAGCTGGGCGCGGAACGCGGCCAGGCCGTGCAGCTGGATGGGCAGCCAGATGCGCAGCCCGCGGAAGTCGCGCGACAGCTCGGGCGACAGATCGGTCGGGTTGGGCGGACCCTCGGCCGCCACGTCCTGCAGGTAGTGGGCGTGGCTGGCGTGGGCGCGGTGGAGCGCGTCCGGCCGGCTCACCAGGAGGCAGCCGGTCCCGTAGGGGAGGAACAGCCCCTTGTGCGGGTCCAGGGTGATCGAGTCGAGCAGCTCGAGCCCGGGCAGGAGCCGCTCGCCGCCGGCCACGGCGCGGAAGAAGCCGCCGTAGGCGCCGTCGCCGTGCAGCCACAGGCCGTGGCGGCGCGCGATCCCGGACAGCGCCGGGATGGGATCGACCGCGCCGGTGTTGGTGGTGCCGGCGTTGGCCACCAGCAGGAACGGCGTGAGACCGGCCGCGCGGTCCTCCTCGATCATGGCGAGGACCGCCTCGGGGATGACGCGCAGCCGCGCGTCGACCGGCGCCTCGCGCAGGTTCCGGGCCGAGAAGCCGGCGATGCGCGCCGCCTTGACCAGCGACGCATGCGTCTCGCGCGAGTAGTAGATGGTGCCGCGCAGGAAGTCGTCCTCGGGCAGCCGATCGGCCCGCGCCGCGACCACGGCGGCCAGGTTGGACAGCGACCCACCCGAGGTGAGGATGCCGGTGGTGCCGGCCGGGAAGCCGACCAGCGCCGCCATCCACTCGATCACGGTGGCCTCGATGCGGGCGAGGGCCGGCGCGGCCGCGCTGACGCCGACGTAGCGGTTGGTCATGCACGCGAGCAGGTCGGCCAGGCCCGCGGCCGGCACGCCTCCGCCCGGGATGTAGGCCAGGTAGCCCGGCCCGGCCGTGTTGTACGACTTCAGGAAGGCCGGCCGCAGGCGCGCGAGCAGCGCCTCCATCGGTTGCCCGCCCTCCGGAGCCGGTTCGACGAAGCCGTCGGCGACGGCGCCGGCGTCCTCGGTGTCCCACGACGGCATCGACTCCAGCGCGGCCAGGTGCTCGGCGACGAACGCCGCGCACGCGCGCATCCACTGGTCGAGCTCGTCCGGCCCCGGCTCGAGCGGATGGTCGGACTCGCGGTCGGCCACGCTACTTCGCCACCTCGCCCAGCACCTTGTCGACCTGGTCGCGCACCGCCTGCTCCGCCGTGGTGGTCGATCCGTCGAGGCTGCTCATGTCGGCGCCGGTCAGGCCGAGCGGCATGGCGAAGGCCTGCTTGTGAAACTCCTCGACCGCGCGCTCCGGGGTGACCGGCTGCGGTTTGGCCGGCTTGCCGTCGGGGCCGACCGCCGGCGGCGGGGGCGCGTCGGCGTCCTCCGGCACGCAGCGGAGCAAATTGCCCTCGGGCGAGCGCAGGCAGATGCGGATCATGCCCGGCGACGCGGCCACGTCGATGCCGAAGCCGCGCTCGCCGGGGCGCAGGCGCGGCGAGCGCTCGAGCATCGCGATGACCGCGGAGGCCTGGGCGCCGCTGCCGCGGAGGCGCACCGGCAGGGACAGGCCGAGCCGGCGGATCACGCTCGGGTCGAGCTGGTAGGCCGCGGCCAGGAGCTCCAGCTCGCGGGCCCCGTCGCCCAGCTCGCGCGCGGCCAGGGCGCCGACGGCGGCGGCCCGCCCGCGCATGAGCGCCTCGCGCTGGGGCAGCGCGGCCAGCGCCTTGCGCGCCAGGTCGAGCGCCTCGCCCTCGCGCCCGCGCGCCAGGTGGACCTCGGCCTCGATGGTCTGCCAGTAGGGCGCCAGCTGCGGCGCCTTCTCGCGCTCGCGCACCAGGTCGAGCGCCGCCGCCATCGCGCCCGGGCCGACCATGTCGACCAGGTCGCCGAGCAGCCAGACCGGCACCGGCGTGATGCCGCGCTCGCCGAACAGCCGCAGCGTGTCGACCAGCCGATCGTCGTCGCCGGCCAGCATCCCGCGCACCGTCTCCGCGTCGGCCCAGTCGCGCATGCCGCGGCGCGCGCCGGCCACCAGGCCGCCGCCGCCGCCGATGGTCTCCGCCTCGGCCAGGATCTCGCGATGCGCGCGGCTGATGGCGGCGCGCAGGACCACGTGCGCGGCCCGCTCCTGCCACTCCTCGGTGGAGGTGAGCCCGCGGCGGTCGGGGAAGTCGATCGAGCGCTCGATCAGGCGCAGCGCCGGCTCGGTGCGGCCGGCCAGCAGCAGCACGGTGGCCACCTCGGCGTCGGTCTCGGCGCGGTCCTGGTCGCGCAGCTGGGGCGGCTGGCGCGTGCGCCACCTCTGCATCTCGCGCAGCGCGTTGGCCGCGTCCCCTCCCCGCCCCTGGTCGACGTAGAGCCCGACCAGGAAGCGCCACGGGTTGGCCGGCGTGAAGGCCAGCCGCCGGGTGCCGGCCAGCGCGGTCTTCTCCGCCTCGTCGGGCGCGAACGCGGCGCGGTCGGCCAGGGCCGCGTTGTAGGCGTGCACGGCCAGGGTCGAGAGGTGCTGGGCGTCCACCTGGGGCAGCGTGGCGTCGGTCTGGGCCGAGTGCTGGTACGCCTCCATGCAGGCGCGCCGGGCCGCCGCTCGATCGGTGCCGGCCCGCTCGATCGCGCACAGCGCGTTCAGCCCGAGCGAGCGCTGGCCCGGGTCCTTCATCGCCCGGGCCTTCTCGGCGGCGGCGCGCGCCTCGACCGTGCGCCCCAGCTTCATGAGCGGCCAGGCCTGCTCGCCCGGCCGCGCCGGCCGGTAGAGCGCGTCGTGATAGACGAGCATGTCGAGCTGGTACTGGTGCTCCTCCATCTCGCCGGCCAGCGACGCGATCGACAGCAAGAGCTCGCGGTGGAAGCGCCAGGGCGCGCCGTCGGGGCGCGACGGCGGGTAGCGCCGCTCGTAGAGCTCGCGCGCGTGGCCCAGGTGATAGATGGCGCGGCCCAGCGCGCCCTCCGACTCGTGCAGCACGCGCCCCATGACGTAGTGCCCGGCGATCGAGTCCGGGTTCTCGGCCAGGAGCTGCTCGGCCACCCGCCGGGCGGTGACCGGCCTGTCCTTGTCGAGCAGCGCGACCGCCTCGCGCTCGCGCTGGCTCATCCACGCGGTCTCGGCATCCTGGGCGGCCTGGGCCTGGTCCCCGTCGCCGCCGCGCACGATGGCCGGCACCGCGAGCACGGCCGCGAGCACGGCCGCGAGCGCGAGCGCGGCCCGGGGCTTCATGGCTATGCCCGCCCCATGGTGGACGCGGCCAGGCGCTCGAGGGCCCCCGTGCAGCACTCCTTGATGAGCGAGGTGGCGTCGCCGGCGCCGGGCGCCACCTCGATCCGGTGGCTGAAGATCTCGTTGGCCATCGCCTCGATGTCCTCGGCGGTGACGAAGTGGCGCTGGTGGGTCAGCGCGCGCGCCTGCAGCGCGCTCAGGGCCAGGACCAGCGAGCGGGTCGACACCCCCTGCAGAATGCGCTCGTGCGTGCGGGTCGCGTGCGCGATCTCGACCAGCGCCTGGTGGATGGCCGGGTGGATGTGGATCTGGTTCTCGATGACCCGCCGGGCGTCGAGGATCTCGGTGCGGGTGACGCGAGGCAGGTCGTCGCGATCGGCGCTGGCCCTGAGCTGCTGGTAGTTGCGCAGGATCTCCAGCTCGGCCTCGGGCGCGATGTGGGTCATGCGGATCTTGAACAGGAAGCGGTCGAGCTGCGCGTTGGGCAGGGGGAAGGTGCCGGCCACATCGAGCGGGTTCTGGGTCGCGATGACCAGGAACAGGTCGTCGAGCCGGCGGGTGCGGTTGTCGACCGTGGTCTGCTTCTCCGCCATGGCCTCGAGCAGGGCCGACTGCACCTTGGGCGTGGTGCGGTTGATCTCGTCGGCCAGCACGATGTGGGCGAAGATGGGGCCGGGGCGGAAGAAGAAGCGGTTGGTGTTGGGGTCGAAGATGGTCGTGCCGGTGACGTCCGACGGCAGGAGGTCGGGCGTGAACTGGATGCGGCGTAGCGACACGATGTCGTCGTTGGGCTGATCGTCGACGATGGTGTCGCCCAGCGCCTTGGCCAGCGTGGTCTTGCCCGAGCCGGGGAAGTCCTCGAGCAGGACGTGGCCGTCGGCCAGCACGGCGACGATGACCAGCTCGATGACCTCGTCGCGCCCGCGCACCGCCGAGCACAGGCGATCGCGCATGCGCGAATAGACGCTGTAGGCGCCGTTGAGGTCGCCGATGCGCGGGGCCGGCTGGTGGGTGATGTGCTTGCTCTGGATGGGCTCGCCATCGGCCAGGTTGCTGCTTCCGTCGTGCTGTGCCATGTGCGGAGTCTCCGGGTTGGCGCTAACGCGCTGCCAGGAAGGAGAGCGGGTCGAGGGCGCGGAGCAGGCGCCGCCAGCGCGGCGACGACGCCGCCAGCTCGCGCCGCACGCGGGCGAGCAGCTGCCGCCACTCGTCGCGGGTCTGGGGCGCCGGCTCGGGGGCGAAGTGGGCCGCCACGTGGAGGTCGGTGACGCGCCCGAACACCGGGACGTGCCCGGCCAGGCGCGCGGCGAAGCGCTCGCGGGTCTCGCCGCGCTGGCGCGAGCTGCCGGCCTCGGCCAGGAGGTCGAGCGCGAGCCGGTAGCCGACCCGCGGCAGCTGGGCCGGGCCGGCGAAGCTGGGCGCCGCGCGCCGCCACAGCTTGATGCCGTAGAGCGCCAGCAGCGCGGCCGCGACGAGCGCCCCCAGCGCGATGCCGGCCGGCTGCGCGAAGGAGCGGCCCTCGCGCGGCGTCACCGGCGCGGTCTCCTGCGGGTCGGGCGTGGAGCCGCGCGCCAGCTCCGACAGCCGGAGCTGCATGTCGTCGTCGGGCGGCGTGCCCGGCGGATCGAGGTTGCGCTTGGCCGAGATGTCGAGGACGACCCAGCCGATGCCGCGCAGGTACAGCTCGGGCCAGGCGTGGGCGTCGCCGCCGCGCACGAGGATCGACGAGCCGCGCCGGTTGTCGGCCTGGACCGCGTAGCCGACCCCGACGCGCGCCGGCACGCCGGCGGCGCGCCACAGATAGACCGCGGCGTGGGCGAAGTGCACGCAGTAGCCGATGCGATCGCCGAACAGGAAGTCGGCCGTCGGGTCGGCGGCGCCGGCGTGGCGGTGGTTGGTGGAGTAGGTGGTGTTCTCGTCCAGGTAGAGCTTGATGGCGGCCGCGCGCAGGAACGGGTCGGAGCGCCTGGCCTCCGGGATCCTGTCCACGATGCGTTTCGCCAGCGCGGCGAAGCGCGGGTCCTCGGGCGGCCGCGTGTAGTAGTCGCGGACCTCCTGCGACCAGTCGGCCGCGCCCGCCTCGTGGCCGATCAGCTGATCGACGTCGCGGGTGGAGGCGACCGCCTCGAAGCGATAGGCGCGCACGAAGCGCGACGGATCCGGGTTGGACAGCGGCTCCCAGCGGGTCGGCTCGCCCAGGAAGAAGAGCCGCCGGTGCTGGACCAGCAGGGCGACGTCGGCGTGGATGAGCTGGTTGCCCTGCGCGTCGGGCGGAGACGGCGGCGGCAGCGTCCCGCTCGGCAGATCGCCGGGCACATCGCCGTCGCGGTCGCGCTCGCGCGGCGCGACCAGGCGCGCCCCGCTGACCTCGCTCCACGCCTCCTGGCGGAAGTAGTACATCTGCTGGGGCGGCGCGTAGTCGTCGCCGAGCAGCACGATCGCCATCGGCGCCGACTTGTTGCCCTGGCTGGCCTGGTTCCAGTCGGTCTCCGACGGGGGCGGCGGCGGCGTCCCCTGGCCGCCCTGCTGCTGCTGCTGGCCGCCCTGCTGCTGTTGCTGGCCGCCCTGCTGCTGCTGGCCGCCCTGCTGCTGCTGGCCCTTTTGCCCCTGCCCTCCGCCGAGCGGCTGCTTGCCTCCACGCGGCGGCAGATTGCGCGGCGGGTCGCCGCGCGTCTCCATCGTCAAGCCCAGGTCGTTGGTCGGCTGCGGCGGCGGTGGCGGCGCCACCGTGATGAGGAGCGCCAGGATCGCGGCCAGGCCGGGCAGCGCCACGAACGAGGCCGGGCCGGCCCGCCGCTCCGACTCGAGCATGAGCAGGAGCGCGAGCACGCCGGCGACCGCCGCGCCGATGGCGAGCAGCACCATCCCCGGATCCACGCCCCGGTGCCAGGCCCAGTCGCTGAGCCACAGCGGCCGCACCAGGACCCCGTCGCGGTGGGCAGCGAACGGGATGGCCACCGCGGCCGCGGCCACCACCATCTCCACCACCGCGAACGCGCGCACCCGGCGCCCCGCCGCGCGCAGCGCGCCGGCGACGGCGAACGCGCACACCCCGAAGCGGAGGAGCGACGACACGCGCAGCGCCCCGCCCGGCCCGACGAGATCGGGCACGACCTGGTAGGTCGTGGATGCTCCCGCCAGCCACAGCCCGAGAAGCGCGAGCAGGAGCGACGCGGCTGCGATGAACCACAGGCGCAGCCGCCGGCGGGCCGCCAGCTCGCCGGCGATCGCGCCCACCGCCGCGCCGATGCCGGCCGCCGCGGTGCCGCCCCCGTCGGTCACCACACCCACCGCGCAGCAGGCTGCCGTGGCGATGGCCGCGACGCGCAGCGGATAGCGCACCGCCAGCCCCACGCGCGACCACGACGGGCGCGTCACCACCTGCGACCCGCCCAGCGCCGCGGGCTCGCGATCCGCGCGCCACCTCACGATACCACCCCGCGCAGGCTGCGCCCGCTCACCACGCGTCCGCCCGGGCGATCGACCACCATGACGCTGGCACCGGTCGCGGTCAGCGCGTTGACCACCGCGATCAGTTCCTCCTGCCGCGCCGCCACCAGCGCGCCGTCTGCTGGCGGCGCCAGCGCGGCGCGCGACCACAACGAGCGGCGATCGCGATCGCCGATCCCGTCGGTGCACACGATGAACTCGACCCGCGCGGCGTGGCCCGGGCGGCCCCTGGCCGCGGCCGCCACTCTGTCGACCCACGGGCCGGGCCGCGCCGGCACGAACACCACCGCGCGCGTGGCCGGCCCGCGATCGAGCCGGCCGAGGAACGCGCCCAGCGCGCCGCTGTCGTCGGGCCGCGCGCCGGCCGACCGCGCCAGGAGCTCGACCGCCTCGTCGGCCGAGCTGGCCGCCTCGCTGACCCCGTCGGCGCCGAGCACCCAGGACGACCCGAGCGCGCCGCTGTCGACCGCCACCCGCGCCGCGCCCGCCGCCGGCTCGTCTCCGTCAGCGGCGACCAGATATGCCACCGTGCGCCGGTCGGGCGACAGGGACATCTCCGGTGTGCGCACCATGAGGTCGCGCGTCTTGGCGAACACCTTCCACAGGATGAAGCGGATCGGATCGCCCGCGCCGTAGCGGCGCATGTCGAAGAAGTCTCCGGTCGGCGTGCCGTCGGGATGGCTGATGTGGTCGCCTCCGGCCAGGCCGTGCGCGACCTGCACGTGCTCGAGCCCGCCGGTCCAGGGGGCGAAGCGGCCCCCGCGCGCCTGCCTCACGCGAAAGGCGATGCGCGCGAAGCCGAACACCTCGCCGACCTCGATGCGCCGCTCCACCGATGCGAAGTGATCGCGCTCGCTCGGGCGGATCTGCTCGACCAGGTGGCGCCCCTCGCGCCGCGGCCGCACCTCGGCGACCGGCGACACCCACGACCAGCGCACGTCGACGAACGGCAGCCAGCGCAGGCTCGGCAAGAGGAACCCGGTCGGCGTGAGGTGGCCGCACTCGGCGCGCAGCGGGTCGCCCG
>DATFRY010000342.1:0-8077 GCA_035262925.1 Kofleriaceae bacterium
GACGTGTTCGCGCGCGAGACGCTGTGGAAGCGGAAGTTGGGAACAAGAGCCAGGGGGCTGAATCGGAACTGAGCCTGGCCTCTGCTGCGTCCGAAGGTCAGTCGAACCACTCGAGTGCGTTGCTGACCGGCGCGCCTGTGAGCGCGGTCTTCTATCGCTCCGGGCTGGCCCGGCGTGCTCGCGGGGCCCGAGGATACCCGGGTCCCGCGCTCCCCGCAGCCGTCGCGACCCTGTGGTCGCCGGGGCCGCACCGGTG
This sequence comes from Kofleriaceae bacterium, assembly GCA_035262925.1. Taxonomy (GTDB): domain Bacteria; phylum Myxococcota_A; class Polyangia; order Haliangiales; family Haliangiaceae; genus DATFRY01. The sequence continues at coordinate 257 of DATFRY010000342.1, forward strand.
CGATAGTCGCGGAGGCATGTCCGCCGGGTCGCCGCTCGACGAGCTCCTCGCGCAGGCCGCCGCCGCGTGGCCGGGGGTCGCGGTGCAGCGGGCGGAGTTGCTGGCCTACCTGGCGGAGCGGCTGCCGGCGGACCGGGCGATCGAGGAGGCCGCGGCGTCGCTGCCGCTCGGCGACCTCTACCTGGCGTGCGCGTGCGTGCGGTCGGAGCCGGGGGCGATCGAGGCGTTCGACGCGGCCTACCGCGATGAGGTCGGCCGCGCGTTTGCCCGGGTGCGGCCGGCCGGGCTCACGGTGGACGACGCGCGCCAGGTCCTGCGGCAGAAGCTGTTCGTCGGCACGGCCGAGCGGGGGCCGCGTATCCGTGACTATGCCGGGCGGGGCCCATTGCGTGCCTGGGTCCGGATGACCGCGATCCGCACGCTCATCGACTTGGCTCGCGAGCACGGGGACCGGGCACACGATGTGCCGCTCGATGACGTACTTTCCTTCGATGGGACCGGGACCGACACGCCGGACCGGCAGCTCCTGGTCGGGCAGTGCCGGGCCGAGCTGCGGCCGGCGTTCGAGGAGGCGGTTGCCGAGCTCACGCCGCGGCAGCGCAATCTTCTTCGCCAGCAGTTCCTGCACTCCCTCTCGATCGACCAGCTGGCCGGGCTGTATGGCACGCACCGGTCGACGTGCGCCCGCTGGCTCGACGCTGCGCGCGAGAAGCTGGTGCGCGGCACCCGCCGGCGCCTGGCTGCGCGGCTGGGGGTGCCGCCGGGGGAGCTCGATGAGATCATGCAGCTGGTGGCGAGTCGGCTCGACATCACGTTCCGCCGCGTGCTCGGCGACAGGATGAGCGCCGGCTGAGCTGGCTGGCGGCTCACTTCGACTCCGACTCCGACTCCGACTCCTTGCCGCCAGCGCCGGCGCCGCCGCCACCACCGCCGGCGCACCAGGGGCCCGCGGCCCGGTCGTCGGCCTGGTTGCCGAGCTTCTTCAGCGCGGCGATCGCCTCGGCCTTGGTCAGAATCCCGTCGATGGTCTTCAGCCGCGTGAATCTCTCGTCGGCGTCGTTCGAGCCGTTGGCCTCGTTGCGGGCCCAGTCCTCGGCGTAGTCGCTGGCCTTCTTCAGCAGCTCCTTGCAGCGCGCGGCCCTCCCGACCTTGCGGTGGGCTGCCGCGCGCTTGCTGTAGTGGGAGACCTGGTTGTAGCGGAGGGCCGTCGGCGAGCTGTTGTTCTCGCAGCCGATCTTCGGGTCCGACTCGCCGCACTCGCCGGTCGTGATCTTGGTCTTCTTGCTGTAGTGGCGGACGGTGGCGAACTTCTTGATGACGCCGTCGCCGGTCTCGGATACGCGGAAGCCGCCCTGCATGACCAGGACCTCGCCGCGCGATACCACGATGCCGTCCTTGATCGCGCCGGCGAGCGCCTTCGGGACCCTGCTCTTGCGCGGGAACTTCTTGCACGGGTAGGGGTAGGCGTTGTCGGTGTGCACGCCGTCGAGCTCGAAGGAGCCGAAGCCGCCGCCGATCAGGCGCGGGGCCGCGAACGACCACTCGTAGTAGCCGCACTGGACGGAGCTCTTTCGCTCGTAGCGCTCGACTGGGTCGCGGTCCTCGAGGTCGAGGCGCTTGGCGGTGACCTCGGCTTCGCACAGGGCGAAGTCGAGCGCGTGGTCGTGCGACTGGAGCCCGTCCGCGTCCTTGCCGACGTGGCGGAGGGCCCGGGGGTCGACCTTGCCTGCGCGGGCCAGCTTTTTCTCGTAGCGCGCGTAGGCCTCCTCGAGCTCGACCGCGCGGCCGCTCGCGTCGGTGGACAGGGTCGCCTTGGCGGCCTGGTTGCAGGCGTTCAGCGCCTCGTCCACTGCGGCGAGTCCGTCGTCGCTCGCCTCGTTCGTCCGCGCGCCGTCCTTCATGATCTCGGCTGCGTGGCCGCCGGCCTGGGCGGCGAAGCGGACGTCGAGTGCGCGCATCCGGGCGCTCAGTGGCTTGTGCTTCGAGCTCTTTCTCGCGTCGTCCTCGGCGAGGCTGCTGCGTGCGCGCTGGTGCGCCGTGCCGTACGCCGCGAAGTCGCCGTTGGCCAGCGCCTCCTCCATCTTCTCCACTTGCGCGGCGGCCTCGCGGATGTCCGACGGGTCGTCTTCGCTCACCTTGACCCTCGGGGCCCGCTTGCCGGACTCGCCGGCTTCGTCGGCGTCGCCTTCGTCCCGGGCTTCGTCGTCGGCATCTTTTGCGTCCTCGGTGAGCTTGTGCTTGCGGTCCGTCGCGGAGTTGCCTGGCTTCTTTCCCTTGTCGGCGAAGCCGAGGAAGGCGCACCCCGACAGGAAAAGCAGGGTCATACAGAGTCCGATCCAGCGCACCATGACTGTCTCCTTGTCGCAGGGCCGGGGGGACGTCTCCCTGCAACTTGAACTGACGGAGGCGTCGCAGCCGGGTCGCACGAAATCGCATCCGCCCTGGCCGCGGGGGTCGTGTTAAGACCGCCCGCACCGGTCGGCACGTCATGGGATGCCCCGACGAACAGGACTTCCTCGACCTCGTCGCGGGGCGCTGGAAGGGGGACGGCGCGGCCGAGATCGAGCGCCACCTCGACCAGTGCGCCCGGTGCAGCGCCCTGGTCGCCGGGTTCGCCGCGCTGTCGGTGACGGAGGGCGAAGGCGGCGGCGCGCCGCTCGCGCCGGGTGACCGGGTCGGCCGCTACGTCGTGCTCGATCGGCTCGCCGCCGGCGGCATGGGGCAGGTCCACATCGCGCGCGACCCCGACCTCGACCGCAAGGTGGCGCTCAAGCTGGTCCGCGACCGGAACGGCGAGCCGGGCGGGAGCGCCGCGCAGGCCCGGCTCCTGCGCGAGGCCCAGGCGATGGCGCGCCTGGCCCACCCGAACGTGGTCGCGATCCACGACGTCGGCACGCTGGGCGACCGCGTCTTCATGGCCATGGAGCTGGTCGAGGGGGTCACGCTGGGCGAGTGGCTGACCGCCGCGCCGCGCGAGGCTGCCGCGATCCTGGCCGTCTTCGTCCAGGCCGGCCGCGGCCTGGCCGCCGCGCACGCTGCCGGCATCGTGCACCGCGACTTCAAGCCGGCCAACGTCCTGGTCGGCGACGACGGCCGCGTTCGCGTCACCGACTTCGGGCTGGCCCGGGCGCGCCGCGATCCGGACGTCATCGCGGACCTGGCGCGCGCGCCGACCGCGCTGGTCGGGCTGGGCACCGAGACCGGCGCGGTGGTGGGCACGCCGCTCTACATGGCGCCCGAGCAGCACCGCGGCGACGCGATCGACGCGCGCACCGATCAGTTCGCGTTCTGCGTCGCGCTGTACGAGGCGCTCCACCGCCAGCGCCCGTTTCGCGGCGCCACGGCCGACGAGCTGGCCGCCGAGGTGCTGGCCGGGCGGCTGGTCCCGCCGCCGGCGTCGAGCCGCGTGCCCGATCGCGCGAGTCGGGCCGTCGCGCGCGGCCTGGCCGTGGATCCGGCCGACCGCCACGCGACGATGGACGCGCTCCTCGACAAGCTCGCGGCCGCGCCGCGCCGCGGCCGCTGGATCGCCGCCGCCGCGGTGGCCGCCGCCGGCGTCATCGCGGCCGCGCTCGCGCTCGTCCTCGGGCGCGCGGCGACGCCGGCGCCGTCGTGCGATGGAGGCGCGGCGTTCGCTGCCGCGGCCTGGGACGCGCCGCGCCGCGTCGCGATGCGGACCGCCTTCGCCGCGTCGGGCTCGCCCCGGGCCAGCACCGTCTTCGCCGAGGCGACCGCGTTGCTCGACCGCCGCGCCGGCGACATCGCGCGCGCGCACGATGCCAGCTGCCGCGCCACGCACCTGACCGGCGAGCAGTCCGACGCGGTCCTCGACCTGCGCGCCAGCTGCCTCGATCGCCAGCGCGAGGAGCTCGCCGCGCTGACCGGCCTGTTCGGGCGCGCAGACGTCGCCGTGGTCGGCCGCGCGCTCGACGCGATCTATGACCTGCCACCGGCCAGCGAGTGCGACGCGGCGCGCGTGCTGGCCGCGCGCGACGCGGCGCCGCCCGCCGCGGCCGCCGCGAAGGTCGCCCAGCTCCGGCGCGATCTGGCCGCGGCCGGCGCGCTCGGCCTGGCCGGCAAGTACCGCGAGAGCGTCGCGGCGGCCCGGCGGATCGCCGACGCCGCGCGCGCGGTCGGCTACGGCCCGATCGAGGCCAGCGCGCTCCTCCGGCTCGGCAAGTCGGAGATCACGATGCACGACGCCCGCGCCGCCGAGGACGGGCTCACCTCCGCGCTCCACGCCGCCACCCGCGCCGGCGCCGAGACCACCGCGGCCGACGCCGCCCTGTCGCTCGGCTACCTGACCGGGATCGAGATGGGACGGCAGGACGAGGGGGAGCGCTGGCTGGGGCAGGGCAAGGCGCTGGTCGAGCGCAGCGGCGCGCGCGGGCGCCTCGCCGCCGACGCGCTCCAGCTCGAGGGCCTGTTCGCGCGCGAGGCCGGCCGCTACAAGGAGGCGCTGACCGCCTTCCGCGCCGCGCAGGACGCTTACCGCGCCGCGCACGGCCCCGGCCACCCGAACGTTGGACTCATGCTGAGCGCGGCCGGCACGATGATGGCGGAGCTCGGCGACCTCGCGGGCGCGCAGGCGGCGCACGAGCAGGCCCTGGCCATCCTCGAGAAGGCCTACGGAAAGGACGACCCGGATCTCGTCGTGCCGCTGGTCAACCTGGGCCAGGTCGTCGCGCGGCGCGGCGACACGCGCAAGGCGATCGCGCTCCACGAGCGGGCCATCTCGCTCGAGGAGGCGGCCAGCGGCGCCGACAGCTTCGGCCTGGCCACGCCGCTCATGAACGCCGGCGGCGTGCTGGGCGACGCCGGCGACATGGCCGGCGCGCGCCGCTACTTCGAGCGAGCGCTGCGGATCGCCGAGAAGGCGCACGGCCGCGATCACCCGGTCGCCCTGCGCGCCATCGGCAACCTCGCGCTCACCTACGCCGCCGACGGAGACACCGGCCGCGCCGCCGCGCTCCTCGAGGAGCGGCTGGCCCGGACCGAGCGCACCCTCGGCCGCGACAACCCTGCGCTGATCGACATCCTCGTCAACCTCGCCGGCCAGCGCCAGCGCCAGCGCCGCCACTCCGACGCCCGCGCGCTCTACACCCGCGCGCTCTCGGTCGCCGAGCACGCCACCGGCCCCGACGACCCGCGCCTGATCGAGCTCCTGAACGGCGTCGCCGCCACCTGGCGCGCGGCGAGGCGCCCGGCCCGCGCCATCGCGCCCCTCGAGCGAGCCCTCGCCATCGCCGAGCGTGCCAGGCTGCCCGGACCCGATCGCGCGGCCGCGCAGCTCGCGCTCGCCGGCGCGCTCCGGGCGGCGCGGCGAGATCCAGCGCGCGCCCGCAGCCTGGCCGGCCAGGCGGCCGCGCTCCGCGCGAAGAAGGATCAGTAGGACGCGGTGGCCGTCAGAGAACCGGCAGCCGGCCGGTCGGCCGCGGTCAGCCGCGGTCAGTCGCGGCCAGTCGCGGTCAGCCGCGGCCAGCCGCGGCCAGCCGCGGCCAGCCGCGGTCAGCCGCGGTCAGCCGCGGTCCGTCGCGGTCAGCCGCGGTCAGCCGCGGTCAGCCGCAGTCGGCCGCGGTCCGTCTACATCGACGATCCGAGGGGCGTCACTCGCACGCGGCGATCGAGGTGACCGACGACTTGTTGGCGAGGACCGCGCCCCCCGCGGCCGCATCGTCGAGGCCGCCGCAGGTCGGCAGGGCGGCGAAGCACGACGGCACGAGACGCTGGCCACTGCCGTCGTCGATGTCGTAGCGGGTGCGCGCCACGCACGTGGCACCGGAGGCCGACCACGCGGCCTCGAACTGCATGGTGCCGGCGACCGCAGCGAGCGTCCCGCCGGGGCGGACGGGCAGCCTCGCATGGGCCGTGGCCCGGTGCGGCGGCGCTCGACTCCACCTGCCGCGGACCCTCGGCCGCTCCCTGCGAGCAGGCAGCGGCCGACCCATCACCACACCAGGTTGACGGACCCCCTGAGATTCAAGCCGAGGCCCAGGGCTCCCTTGCCGCCGAGCTTCAGGCCGAGGCGGCGCTTGCCGTCGGTGTCCTTGAAGTAGCCGACCCTGTCCTCGGTCCCGCCCGCGACGCCGACCGAACCCGTGGCACCGGCGCCCACCTCGATTCCGAAGGAGGTCCCGGGGATCTTGAACGTCCTCGTCGGGTCGGCCTTGTACGTGGCCACGTTGGCTCCGACGTCGCTCGTCACGGAGACACCGACGACGTCCTTGCTGATACCAGCCCTGGCGTCGACGCTTCCTTCCGCCGACACCACATCCCCCTCGTCGCTGCCCTCGATGCCCAGCGGGAGCTCGTTCTTCCCCGGCCCGTACTTCCCCTGCGCGTTCGCCACCGACACCTTGCCGCCGAGCTTCATGCCGCCGACCAGGCCGTCGCTGTTGGCCTGCCCATAGCCGGTCGCGCCGTACTTGTAGTAGCCGTACGAGGTCTTTCCGCGCGAGTCGTCGAACGGCTGGCTGGCCGCTCCTTCGCCACCGACGGAGATGAACGGCCTGTCCTCGACGCCAACCGTGACGTCGGGCTTGCCGCCCTCCTTCTGCCTGTCGCTCGCCGCTTCGTCGGCGCTCTGTGGCGCGCCGCCGAAGCGCATCGCCATGGGCAGGTACTGCTCACCGGCCCCGCCCGAGCGCGATGGTCCGCCCGCCGTGCGCTGGCCGCTCGGGCCTACGCGCGGCGCCTCCGGTGGGCTCGCGACGCGGAGCGCCGCGACCGCGCTGACCGGGTCGCCCGGCCCCGGGCCGCCCTCCGCGCATGGAGCCGCGACGGCCAGCTTCTCGACCGCCAGCCCTGCGCACGCGGCCGTCGCCCCGAAGCTCGCGCTCAGCGCCTTGACGGCAGCGACCCCGCCGAGACCCAGGATGACCAGCAGGACGAGGGACTGCACGTAGGTGCTCGCGCCGCGCCGATCATCCAGAAGCGCCGCGACACCTCGCCGCGCCGCCTCCCGATTGTGTCCATCACAGTGCATCGATCTTCACCCTCCTGTTCGCCTCGCTCGAGGCCGCAGGCAGAGCAACGCCCGTGCCCATCCGACCGGTCGGCGCAAGGGTGGTGACCTGGCTCGACCTGGCTCGACCTGCCTGCCGCGGGAACCATCGAGTGGTCTTCGGGTCTTCCGGACTGGACTACAAGACCAGTAGAAGAATGGCTTTCGCAAACTGCCTGTTCCGGATACCGGCGAGCCGGGCCGCGTCGAAGCGATCGAGGCTCATCGCCTCGCTCCGCCCCGGAACGCGCGAACATCCCCGTTTCGTGCCGCTGTGGACGGGTCTGTGGCATCGTAGGCCCGGTGAGATCCTCGATTGCGATGATCTGCGTCGCCGGGCTGCTGGCGCAGGGATGCGTGACCGGCCACCGCGTGGTGGTCAGGAGCGGCGAGCTCCACCGCAACATCACGTCGCTGCGGATGCGGGGGAGCGCGGTCGTCGACGCCACCGACATCGCCGACGGTGACGACGACCCGCGTCCCGTGCGCGAGACCGTGCGCGCCGATCAGACGCTGCGCGCCGGCGGCAGGCCGCTCCTGCTCCGCGACCTGATGCGCAGCTGCGCCGACGCGCCGCCGTTCGAGGGCGACGAGGTGTCCGACCGCGACTGCGAGCTGGTGCGGCTGCGGTCGGTCCCGCTCGAGGTGCGCCGGTTCGAGACCCGGAGCGCCGCGCCGATCGTCGAGGGCACGCTGGGCGGGCTGGTCGCCGCGGCCGTCATCGGCTCGGTGGTCTGCCTGGGCGCCTGCGACGACGGGTCGTCGCTCCAGCAGGCGTCCGAGGTCACCCTGACCGTGACCGGCGCGCTCGTGTTCGG
>DATFRY010000343.1:0-4590 GCA_035262925.1 Kofleriaceae bacterium
GCACCCCACGCTCACGCGCGTGTCGATCAACGCGCGACTGCTCGACGATTTCGAGCTCGACGCGGTGCCGGTCGAGCTCATCGACGGCAAGAACCTCTGGTAGGCGGCGCCGGCGATTGTCGCCGGTTGTCACGGGCTGTACGGCCTTGCACTTTCCGCGCGGGGGGCAAGCCGACGCCGCGGGCCGGGCGTTTCAGGCCCCATGCCTTCTCGTCGCCTGGCCCCGTCCCTTGTCCTCGCCGCGCTCGGTGCGCTCGTCCTTCTGGCTGGATGCAAGTCGCGCGATGCCGAGAAGGCCGACGGGCCGGCCTCGACGGAGACGGTCGCCGGACCGGCCGCGGCCACGACGGCCCGGGCGGAGGACGCGCCGCCGCCTCCGCCGTCGCCTCCGGGCTCCCCGGGCGCGGCCGGCGCCGGTCAGGACCGCGTCGCGGCCCAGAAGGGGCCCGAGAAGCCGCGCAAGATCATCCGCACCGGCACGCTGCTCATCGAGGTCGACGATTACGCGAAGGCGCGCGGGGCGATCGACGAGCTGATGCGCGGGTCCGGCGGCTTCGTCGCCGGCGTCGACGTCGGCAGGAGCGAGGGCGCCGTCGGGTCGGCCACGCTGACGCTGCGCATCCCCGAGGCCGGGCTCGACCGCGCTCTGGCGGCGCTCGGCGGGCTCGGCACGCTGCGCCGCGAGTCGATCCGCGCCGAGGACGTGAGCGAGACCTACTACGACCTGGCCGCCCGCCTGCGCAACGCCAGGCACCTGGAGGAGCGGATGCTCGAGCTCGCGGCGAAGGCCGGCAAGGTCAACGAGCTCCTCGAGGTGGAGCGCGAGGTCGGCCGGGTGCGCGAGTCGATCGAGGTGATGGACGGCCAGCTGCGCGGGCTCGACGATCGCACGTCGCTCGCCACCCTCAGCGTCGAGATCGTGACCCGCCAGGTGTACGTGGCGCAGCAGCCGGTCGGGCTCGCCACCCGCATCGGCAACGCCTTCGACGCCTCCCTGGGCGCCATGGCCGACGCCGGCGAGGGCCTGCTGCTCTTCCTGGTCGCCGCGCTGCCCTGGATGCTGCCGATCGGCGCCGGCGCGTGGCTGCTGGTCCGGCTCCTGCGCCGCCGCGTCTGACGCCGCATCTGACGCATCCGGGCGGCGGTTTGGAGGCCGGCGGCCGCGGCTGCTAACCTGACACCGCCGTGCCGATCGGTCCCTTTCTCCTGCGGCGGCTGGGCTCGAGCGCCCTCGCGGTGCTCGGCGTGTCGCTGCTGGTCTTTCTCGCCCTCCACATCGTGCCCGGCGACCCGGTCGACCGGCTGGCCGGCGGCGACGCCACCCCCGAGCAGCGGGCCGACATGGCGCGCTGCATGCACCTGGACGAGCCGCTGCCGGTGCAGTTCGCCATCTTCCTGCGCGGCATCGCCAGCGGCACGCTCGGCCGCCAGTGCCCCGACCTGGCCGAGAACGCCACCGTCATGCAGCGCGTGCGCGAGGTGTTCCCGTACACCGTCGAGCTCGCGCTCGGCGGCATGCTGGTGGCGCTGGTCCTGGCGCTTCCGCTCGGCGTGGTGGCCGCCGTCCGCCGCGGCTCCTGGGTCGACGCGGTGGCCGCGGTGGTCTCGCTGTCCGGCATCTCCATCCCCACCATGTGGATGGGTCCCATCCTCATCTCGATCTTCACCATCGAGCTGGGCTGGCTGCCGGGGCCGGCCGAGCCCGACGCCGCGTTCGCGCTGGTCATGCCGTCGGTCGTCGTCGGCACCCACCTCATGGCGATGCTCTCGCGCATGACCCGCTCGTCGCTGGTCGAGGTGCTGGGCGAGGACTTCATGACCACCGCGCGCGCCAAGGGGCTGCCCGAGTGGCTGGTCATCGCCCGGCACGGCCTGCGCAACGCGCTCCTGCCGGTCATCACCGTGGCCGGCCTCCAGTTCGGCGCGCTGCTCGGCGGCGCCATCATCACCGAGAAGGTGTTCGCGCGGCCGGGGCTGGGCACGCTCCTCCTCGACGGCATCAGCGAGCGCAACTACCCGGTGGTGCAGGGCGCCGTCCTGGTCATCGCCGTCTCGTACGTGGCGGTCAACCTGCTCGTCGACCTGACCTACGGGCTGGCCGACCCGCGCGTGAGGCGGGCATGACCATGAACCGGCGCGCGCGGCCGCTCACGCCGGCCACCTGGATCGGCCTGGGCCTCATCGCGCTGTTCGTGCTGACCGCGCTGGTCGGACCGCTCGCCGCCCCCTCCTCGCCGCGCCAGCAGGACCTCGACCACATCCTGGCCGCGCCGTCGGCCGCGCACTGGCTCGGCACCGACGAGAACGGCGTCGATCTCCTGTCGGAGCTGCTCCACGGGGCGCGGCTCGCGCTCCTCATCAGCGGCGTCGTGGTCGCGGTCTGCGCCGCGCTCGGCACCGCGATCGGCATCGCGGCCGGCTACTACCGCGGCGCGGTCGACGAGATCGTGATGCGCGTGGTCGACGTCCTGCTCGCCTTCCCCGGCATCCTGCTCAACATCGCCATCGTCGCGCTCATCGCGCGCCCCGGGGTGGGCGTGATGATCTTCGCGCTCACCCTGAACGGCTGGGTGTCCTACGCGCGGCTGGCGCGCGGCCAGGTGCTCAGCCTGCGCGAGCGCGACTACGTGATCGCCGCCCGCGCGATGGGGGCGCGGCCGGCGCGCATCATGTGGCGCCACATCTTTCCCAACCTGCTCTCGCCGATCCTGGTCCAGATGAGCTTTGCCTTCGGCGGCATCATCCTGGTCGAGGCGTCGCTGTCGTTCCTCGGGCTGGGGCCACAGGTCAACTACACCTGGGGCGCCCTGCTCGGCCAGGGCACCACCTATCTGTGGAAGACGCAGCGACTGGCCCTGGTGCCCGGCGCCGCGATCATGGTCGTGGTGCTGGGCTCGAACCTGGTCGGCGACGGTCTGCGCGACCGCTTCGACCCCCGGCGCCAGGCGATCGAGTAGATCGAGTCGATCGCCATGGCCGCCTGGGTGCGAATCTGCGATGCGAGCGAGGTGCCGCCGGGCGAGGTGCGCGGGTTCCGCGTCCCCATCTTCACGTTTCCGATCCTGATCGCGCACGTGGACGGCCGCTACCTGGCCTCGACCAGCATCTGCCCGCACGAGGATGTGTCCCTGCTGGACGGCGAGCTGCGCGGACAGGTGCTGACATGTCCGGGCCACGGCTACGACTTCGATCTCGCGACCGGCCGCTGCGCCCACGATGCGGGCCTGCGCCTGCGCCGGTTCCAGGTCCGGGTCGACGCGACCGGCGCGCTGTATGTGGAGATCGATCTCCACCGCGGCGGGCACTGACGGTAAGCTGCGGCCAGATCCGCCGGGGTCCGAGCAGGATGGTGAGGTTTGGCATCGCGGTCGCGCCCTGAGTCGCTCCTTCCCCTCTGTGTCCTCATCGCGGCCTCGGCCGCGTGCGGATTCGATCCCAGCGGGCTCGCCAGCGTCCGCGGTGGCACCGGCGCCGATGCCGGGCCGGGTAGCGGCATCCTCGACGCCGGCGGCGGGTCCGTCGTCGGCGACGGCGGACGGTGCCAGGACCTCCTGCCGTTCCAGCCGTCCAACTTCGAGGCCTGCGACATCGCCGCGGTCAACCCACCGCTCGCGCTCGACGACACCAGCGGCGCGTACCACCTGGACACCGGGACCGGCGTCCTCCTCGATCCCGGCGGCGTCGAGTCGCCGCTCCTCTCCGTGGTGCTCGGCCAGACCGGGGCGCCCGACCTGCTGCTGGTCGCGACCGAGTCCTTCTCGATGGAAGGGGGCGCGGCGCTGGGCGTGGTCGGACCGCGCGCCCTCGTCCTGGTCGCCACCGGCGACATGGACATCCCGGGCATCATCAGCGTCGGGGCGGGCGGGAGCAACAGCGGCGCGGGCGGCGACGACGACGAGGCCTGCGCGGCCGGCCGCGGCGCCGACGGCGAGGTGCAGGCGCTCGCCCTGCTGGTGGCCGGCTCGGGCGGCGGCGGCGGCGGCTTCGCCACCACCGGCGGCGACGGCGCGCCGGTCGACGGCGCCACGGCGGCCGACCCGTCGGGCGGCGGCGGCGCGGGCGGCGCCGAGGACCTGGTGCCGCTGCGCGGCGGCTGCGCCGGCGGCGATGGCGGCGCGCTGGGCGGAGCGGGCGGCGGCGCGGGCGGCGCGCTCCAGCTGGTGGCCGGCGGCGCGCTCACCGTCGCGGAGGGCGGCATCGTCACCGCGCGCGGCGGCGGCGGCGCCGGCATCAACTCGGTGCTGGACGGCGGCGGCGGCGGGGGCGGCGGCGCGGGCGGCGGGCTCCTGTTCGAGGCCATGGCCCTGCGCGTGGACGGCAAGGTCACGGCCAACGGCGGCAGCGGCGGCGAAGGCACGCGCACGGGCAACACCACGATCAACGGCGCCAACGGATTCGACGACCGGGGCGACCCTGCGCCCGGCGGCGCGGGCGGCGGCGAGGGCGGTGACGGCGGCGACGGCGGCGCGCTCGGGGCCGATGGCGGCGCGGACGGGCTGCCCGGCGCCTCGACACCGGCGGACCTGGCCGGCGGCGGCGGCGGCGGCGGAAGCGCGGGTCGCATCCACCTGCGCTCGGTCGCGGCCAGCG
>DATFRY010000344.1:0-6523 GCA_035262925.1 Kofleriaceae bacterium
CGATCATCATCGTCTCCGGCATCGTCTATCACCTGGCCCAGAAGGGGTCGGGTGCGGCGAGCCCGTGGCCGCTCCTGGCCACCGCGTACGGCGCGGCCTTCGCCCTGGCCATCGCGCTCGCCCTGGTCAGCCAGCAGCCCGCGCGCTGGCGGCCCGGACGCGAGGGCACGGCAGGGCTCCTGCTCGGGCTCGCCGCCTTCGGGATCGAGGCCGGCTTCTTCTTCATCTACCGGGCCGGCTGGCCGCTGGCCAGCGCGTCGGTCATCTCCAACATCGCGGTCACCGCGGTCCTCGCGGTGGTCGGAATCCTCGCCTTCGGCGAGCACCTGTCGGCCATGCGGGTCGGCGGGCTGGTGCTCGCGGCGGCCGGCGTCACGATGCTCGTGCGCGACCAGGCGGTCCACTGATCGCCGGCCGCGCTCAGCGCAGGCTCTTGCCCACGAAGTCGAGGATGCGCGACACCCAGAGCGGAAACTCGGGGTGATCGACCGCGAGGTAGCTCGCCACCGGCACCGCCCCCCACACGACGATGCGGCGGGCGAGGGCGAACGGCGAGCTGACCCTGCCGGCGGTGGAGCCGCCCACGGCGCTCAGGACCGGGTCGACCTCGAGCGAGACGTAGGACACCAGCACCACGACGACGGTCACCGCCACCCAGAAGAAGGCCACGCTGCCGATGAGCCGCTGCGGCTGCACGAAGTAGAGCGACGGCAGGAAGACGCTGCACAGGCAGCCGAGGATCATCGGCGGCACGAACAGCCGGAAGTGGCGCACGTAGCGCGGGATGAAGAGGGCGACCAGCGACGCCGCGAAGTCGTCGATGCACCCGCGCACGGCCTTTGGCGCGCCGGCGCGGCGCGCCGTCATCTCGGCCGAGGTCTCCAGCAGCACGTCGGCCAGCTCGCGATCGCCGGGCGGCAGGCGCGTGGCCTCGGCCGACAGCCGGTTCTCGAGCAGCGCGCGGCACTCGACGTACCTCTCGCGCAGCGTCGGGTCGGCGTCGGCCAGGCGTCCGAGGACCTCGACCGCGTACACCAGCTGGGTCCCCTCCGAGCCGGACCAGGCCAGCTGCTCGTTGAGCGGCTGCGGGCGCCGGTCGGTCAGGCGGCCGAGCGCGCCCACCGCGGGGAAGCAGGCCAGGCGGCGCAGGAAGCGCATGAAACGCGTCCACGTGCTGAGGAACCAGGCCAGGTTGATCGACGCGGTGAGGGCGGCGACGATCGCCAGCGCGACCAGCGCCACGTTGCGCCAGCCCGGCTCCATCGTGTGCGGCGGCTTGATGAAGATCGGCACGGCCATGGTGAGGACCAGGAGCCCGTGCACCGCCAGCGGCATGACGCGGGCGTACTTCCACGGGTGGTAGAGCGTGCTGAGGAGGCGGTACTCGACGTCGGCCAGCCCGCTCTGCTTCCCGCGCACCTCGCCCAGCGCCTGGGCGATGGGAGGCACCATGTTGACGAACAGGCCGTCCTTGCCCGCCCGGAAGCGATGCGTGTCCAGCATGCGCAGGCGCGTGCGCGCGCACAGGAGGGCCAGCGCGTAGCTGCCCATGGCGACCAGGCCGACCAGGACCGGGGAGCCGCCGCTCAGGAGATAGAACGTGGCCCGCCGCTCGGGGCCGCAGCCGGCGTAGAGCGCCAGCACCAGGACGACGATCGGAGCGGCGATGGGCAGGAGCGCCTGGCAGCGCCGCAGGCACGACACGCACCGCTGCCAGCGGGCGAGCCGCACGGCCGGCACACGGCCGTTGGCCCCGCGGCGCCCGGCGGCGTGGACGAGCCACGCCACCCGCACGGTGAGGACGGCCGCCACGACGCAGACGATCCAGTGATCGGGCCGCCGCCCGTCGCGGGCGACCATGCTCTCGACCATGACGATGACCAGCCCGCCGCAGACCAGCAGGAGGGCGGCGCTGATCGCGTGGTCCTGTCGCCTGAGATCGTCGTGCGCGCAGGGCGCGACCAGGGCCCACAGCCGTCCGCGCGGCCGCCAGCAGCCGTTGCGGGCGCCGAGGATGACGAGCCCGACGGCGGCGAGGAAGAGGACGCCGAAGGTGGACAGCGCGAACTGCCAGCCCACCGACCACAGCGGGCCGCGCCGGCCGGCCTGGCCGGAGTCGTCGATGTTCCACAGCCGTCCATTGCCGATGAAGGAGATGCGGACGTCGCGATCGAGCTTCTCGCCGGCCAGGAGGTGACGGGCGGCGTAGTAGATCTTGCGGACGAACTCGTTCTGCAGCGTCATCGAGTGATTGGCGTCGCCCGGGGCGGAGTGCACCACGAGCATTCCGTTGACCGCGTCGGCCGCGTGCTCGTCGAGATACTGGATGCGCGCCGTCAGGGTGAAGAGCCGGATGTCGGGCAGCTGCCGGCGAAACTGGCGGGCCAGGAACAGCACGTTCTCGGGATCGGTCGCCACGATGCCGGCGAAGCGGATCTTGCTGTTGCTCAGCCGGTCCAGCGTGGAGCGCAGGGCGAGCTCGTGCGCGGCGACCTGGCCGGCCGAGAGCGGGCTCTTCGCGCCGGACTTCTCCGCGCTCGCGCGGATGGACGCGAGGTCGGGCGGCAGCTTCCACCGGCCGAAGCAGCCCGGCCGCTCGGGGCCCGACTCGGTCCCCGCCGACCCGTAGGTGGTCGAGGTCTCGGTGAAGAGGACCATGTTGCCCGGCCCGCCGCCCTTGCCCCTGGTCGCGCACGTGCCGCCGCGCTCGACCAGGAACTCCTGCAGCCGCGCGAGCAGGCAGGTGTCGCTGGCGGTGGCCGACTCGTACGACACCAGCCCGGCCTGGGTCGGCAGCGGCGCGCACGGATCGGCGGCGGGAGGCGGCTGCGTGCGGAGGAGGATCTGCCGCGCCCGCACGGTCGACGTGGTGCCCGAGACGATGCGCACGTGGCGGCCGTCGAGCGAGGGCTTGCGGATCATGGCGGACAGCGACGCGGCCGTCGCCGAGTAGGTGGGGCCGAGCACGAGGACGGGCCGCTCGGCGCTGCCGGCGGCGATGTCGTGGCGGCGGACGAGGTCGACGGCGGCGGCGAACTGGGCGGGGCGCAGCCCCCATGTCGCGGTCTCGCCGACGAAGAGCACCATGAGCGGCGGCTGCCGGTCGGGCCCGTCGAGCGGCCGGAACACGCTCACGCCGGGCTGCACCTCCCAGCAGTGGGCGGCGGGCGGGGCGTCGCGCCAGGGCAGCCAGCGGTGGTCGTGGACATATCCATCGCCGCCGCCGTCGCCGGCGACCGCCTCGTCGACGCCCTCGAGGGCGAGATCGAAGAGCTCGGCGTCGTCGGCGGCGACCGGATCGGGCGCGAGCACGATGAGGTGGCGGAACGGCGGGCTGTCGGGGTAGAGGTCCTGGTAGCGCTCGAGCAGTCGCAGGCCTCCCTCGCAGGGATCGCCGGCCGCGGCGTCGCCGGTCGCCCCGGCGCCCGCGGCCGCTCCGGTGGCATCGACGCCGGCAGCGTCGGAGCGCGCCGCGCCGGAGCCGGCAGTGTCCCTGCGCGCCGTCGCCGCGCCGTCCTCGCCCGCGCCCGACTCCGCGGCCTCACCGCCGGCGTGGCCGAAGGCCGCCAGCGCCACCAGCACCGCCAGGATCGAGAAGCCCGCACCCCCCGCTGCCAGGCCCCGCATGCCTCACCTCCGCCTCGCCTTCGCCTCTCCTCTCATGGTGACGTTCGAGGCGGCGATGCTTCCTGCAATCTCACGATAGCATCGCGTCGAGAGCGAGGCGCTCACCCCGCGTGGGCGATGAGACGGCGCTCAGGGGCTCACCGACTGCTCCCAGAAGACCACTTCTCGATCGCGATTGGCGACGAAGGACACGCCTCCATCGTGAGAGATGACCGTCGCGAGCCCCAGCGGGTGATCGTTCACGAAGCGGTAGGCCGCGCGGTGGCGGGTCCCCACGCTCTCGATGTCGCCCGGCTCGCGCTCTCGTCCCTCTGGATCGAGGGCGCGCCACACCCGCGGCGGCGAGGGCAGCTCGGGCGAGACCTCGGCGCCGAAGCCGACCAGCCCGAAGCGCTTGTCGAGCACCACGGCGCCGTCGATCGCGGTGAGGTTGGCGATGAGGCGACTCAGCTCGAACACCGCCTGCTCGAGTCGCTCGAGGTCCGGGTTGTCGTCGAGCGCGAAGTCGGACCACTCCACGGTCGGCTTCGACGTCGCCGCCGCCACGCGCTCGAGGATCTCGAACAGGAGGGTGCGGTAGCGGCGCGACGGCTCGTCCTGCTCGAGCCGGTACTTGAGCCGCAGGCCATCGAGGCGGCCGGACGCGGCGGTCGGGGGCGCGTCGATCATCAGGATCATCCCGCCATGGCGGGCGCCGCGGACCAGCTGGATGCTGCGCCGGAGCATGTGCTGGCCGACTCGCCCGACCAGGGAGTGCTCGACCAGCGTCGGTGACCGGGTCCGCGCCTGGCGGGCCGCGTGCTCCTCCCTGACCTCCTCGCGCTCGCGCGCGAACATGGCGGGCAGCCAGTCCGATTCGAAGACGTCCATCGCGGTGTCGACCAGCTGGCCCCGCTCGATCGCGCCCACCAGCTTGCCGGCGCAGCGCACCGCGATCTGTCCCGGGCCGGTCACGTGGACGATGGGGTCGTAGGTCCAGTTGGGGACCGGGCCGCGGCCGCCCCAGGTGGGCGCCAGCCAGGCCGGCCCGGAGTGAGCGATGCCCCAGACGCGCAACCTGTCGTCGACGGCGTGAGCGCCGATGAGCGCGCTCTCGAACGCCGCGGCCGGCGCGAGGCGGCGGAGCTCGTCGGCGGAGAGCGGCCGGCTGGGATCGAAGCGCAGGCGCAGCACACCCTGGTTGGGGACGCCGTTCTCGGGCAGCCGGTCCGCCGGCGTGAGGAGCAGGCGAAACCGGGTCGGCCGCCCCTCCTCCGCCGTCATCGACGCCTGGTATGCCGCCGACAGCGCCTCGCAGAAGAGGTCGCGCGAGACGGGCAGCGTCTCGCCCGCCGGCCAGTGGTCCTCCACGTAGCGGGCGAGGTCCGGGGGATAGGCGCTCGCGTGCAGCATCGGCATAGCATCGCCCGGATCTCGCGGCCGCGACTCTCTCGCCGCGTCGCGGCGTGCCGATCGAGCATGCCGATCCGGCATGCGCCGGGGCGCCCGACCGGCCAAGCGCGCGATCCGGTTGCCTCCGACCGCGGATGTCCCGGGGCACGGCGCGTGCTCTGCAACGGCGCATGGTGAAACGAGATCGGGGCGGGATGGCGCGCGCGGCGATGGTCGCCCTGGCGCTGGTGGCGGGCGGCTGGCAGTGCGACGACGACAGGCCGGCCCCGGAGCTGGACACGCTCGTGCGGTTCTGGCGGTTTCACCGCCTCGACAACGGGGAGACGGGGCCGACGCCGATCGGCGCGGACCGGGTGCAGGTCGGCGGCACGGTGAGCGAGAAGGTTGCGTTCGGCGGAGTCGTGCTCCATCCGCCCGGGACCGCGGACGACGCCGAGGGGGAGGTGTTCTCGAACGACACCGGCGCGACCTACTGGGTGTCGGCGCAGGCGCCGTCGAGCGCGCTCGGCCAGGGCGCTCCGATCGGCAGCACGGCCGCGCTGACGCAGTACCAGGTCTTCCGCAAGACCGCCGCCGACGCGAGTCTCGAGATCGTGCTGTCGAAGGTGTACCTGGACTCGATCGACGCCAACGGCGGCCTGCCCACCGCGCTCGAGTGCCCCTGGCACCGGCCCCTGGCCGCCTACGGCGACTGCCGCAGGACCATGTGGGCGTGGGCGAAGTTCGGTCTGAGCGCCTTCGACTTCCGCACCCGGACGACGCTCCTCGAGACCGGCGGGTTCGTCGAGCTCTTCGGGTGGCAGGGCAACTGGGGCCACGACGCGTACACGACCGGCGGCTCGACGCGGCGGCTGTGGGGTCCGTTCGACTTCGAGCTCGAGACGTCGGACGACGAGGACGGCGGCGTCAGCGCCGAGGTGAGGCTCGGCGAGCCCATCACGATCGATGTGCCGCTCTCGTCGGTCGAGGTGGGCGACACGTTCTACGTCCTCGCCACCGCCGAGGCCGACACCGTCAATCACAGGCAGCGCGAGTCGTATCTGTCCGCCTATCTCCGCGACCCCCAGGCATCGGACGGGATGTCGCTTCGCTTCGAGGGGCTGGAGCCGCTCGAGACGCCCACCGAGCTGCCCGCGCTCGCCGCGCCCGCCCCGGCGCCCGCCTGCGCGGCCGGCCCTGACCCCGAGGCGGGCACGATCGAGCTCGCGGCCGACGCCTTCGCCGACCCGGAGCTGCCGGGCGACGGCGCGACCGTGGTGGTCACGCGCGCGGGCGGGAGTGCGGGCGCGGTCAGCGCGCACCTGGCGACCGGCGACGGCAGCGCGCGGGCCGGCGCCGACTACACCGCGGTCGACACCGAGGTCCTGTTCGCCGACGGCGAGGAGGGGTCGCGCGCGGTGCGCATCCCGATCGCGACCGACGCCGAGGCCGAGCCCGACGAGACGCTGACCGTGACCCTGTCGGCGCCGGGCGGATGCGCCGCGCTGGGCGCGACGACGAGCGC
>DATFRY010000345.1:0-8513 GCA_035262925.1 Kofleriaceae bacterium
GCTCGCGTGACGCGCATGTGGGGCGTGGGGGCGGCGTGAGACGGGCGACGCGTTCCCGCGCCGCCACGCTGCAGTCGGCGGGCTCGGTCACGTGCGCGAGCCTCACCACCCTGAGTCGCGCGTCGTCGTGTGAATCTCGGCGGTCCGCGGCGCGTCCGATCGCCATGGCTCGCATCGAGCGGCGCGCGGAGCGCGGGGCTACAATCGCCCGCCACTACAGGGAGGGTTCATGAGACGGCATAGACTCATCCTCGCGGCCGGTGTCGTCCTGGCAGGAAGCAGCCTGCCGGGGCGGCTGGCCCAGGCCCAGGGCGATCAGGACAGACCGGGCGTCCGCGATCACCGCAACGGGGGCCGGCGCCCGGCCGCCCCGGTCACCGTTCGCGCGGTGCAGCCACGCAACGGTGCGCCCGGCGCCACGGTGACGATCCGCGGCCTGTTTCCTCCGGGCGCCAGGCCCGTGCTCGACGGCCAGGAGATCCCGGTGATCCGGGTCGACGGGCGATCGATCACGTTCGCGGTGCCCGATGTGCGGGGCGGGCGACACGTGCTCGCCGTGCGCGCCGGAGGCGCCGACGTGAAGGCCGGCGACTTCGTCGTCGATCGCGACGTCGCCAGGCCGCCGCCGGCTCCTCCGGGCGGCCCCGGCGGCGCCGACCGCTACAAGGCGCGCTGGGATCGCGCCGGCTGGGTCGAGCTCGGCCACCAGGAGGTGCTGGGCCGGCGCGACCAGGACGTCATCAAGGTCGGCCGGCGCGAAGGTCGCTTCGACCGCCTCATGGTGGTGGTCGAGGACAGCGACCTGGAGATGACGTCGATGCGCATCAAGTTCGGCAACGGCGACGTGCTCGAGCCGGCGCTCCGGCAAGTCTTCCGCGAGAACGCCCGCACCCGCGCCATCGACCTGCCGGGTGAGCGCCGCGGCATCCCCATCGATCAGATCGAGTTCCGCTACGGCAACCTGCCCGGCGGCGGCCGCGCGTCGGTGTCGGTGTGGGGGCACGAGGAGAGCGGCCCGCGGCCGGGCGGCGGCGGACCGCCCCCGGGGAGCGGCCCGTACCGCGGCCCCAAGCCGATCGTCATCGACTACTGGCCGCGCCAGGGCGCCGTCGGCACCGAGGTGACGATCAACGGCCGTCGCTTCGGCTCCCAGCTCCAGGTCGTGTTCGGCGACCAGGCGATCACGCCGATCCGTCGCGACGCCAACCTCCTCACCTTCAAGGTGCCGCCTCACCGCGGCGACGCGTTCGTCTCGCTGCGCGTGATCGGATGGCGCGACCTGCCGGTCGGGCGGTTCGACGTGTCGGGTCGAGACCCCGCTCGCGAGCGCGAGCGCCTGCGCGAGCAGCGCCGCCAGGAAGCCCAGCGCTGGTGGCAGGCGCGCCAGCGCCAGATCGCGAGGGACGCGGCGGCGCGCGAGGCGGCCCTGCGCGCCGAGGAGGCGCGGCTCCAGCGTGAGCGCGAGGCGCGGCGAAGGCAGCGCATCGCCGAGCTGCGCAGGCAGTGGGAGCAGAGCTTGCTCGCGCGGGAGGACGTGCGGGTCGAGCTCGCCCTGCACGCCGAGCGCGACGCCCGGCTCGGGCGCATGCTGCGCCTGGCCGAGGCGGGCGACTTCGGCTCGCTGGTCGTGCGCATCCGCATCATGCTCGAATACGAAGATGCGCGTCACAAGGAGCGCATGGACGATCTCAAGGCCGCGTACGCGCGCCGTTGAAGGGGGACTCGATGAAAAGGACGATCCTCTGCGCGACCCTGGCCCTCGGCCTCATGGCCTGCGGCAAGGGCGAGGGTGAGAACAAGAAGGCGGAGCCGGCGCCCGCCCCGCCGACCGCTCCCGCGGCGACCGACACACCGCCCGCCGCGCCGGCGGCGCCCGCCGACCAGGCGGCCGCGACCGCCGCGGGCGACGCGGGCGCAGGCACCGAATCGGCCGCCGAGGGCACCGAGGCGGGCGGCGAGGCGCCCCCCGAGGCGGCCAAGGCCGAGCCGGTGCCGACCCCCGAGGACTTCGAGGAGAAGGCGGCCAAGGACGTCGACAAGAAGAACCTCGAGTCCGAGGTCTCGAAGATGGAGAAGGAGCTCGGCATCGAGGCGCCGGCGAAGTGACCTGACGTCCCCTGACCGGTCCCGCAGGCACACCCGCCCGCAGGCACACCCGCCGCGCCCGCACGAGCGCGGCGGGGTGCTCGTTCTCGCCGACAGGGCGACATCGCCGGCCGGGCGTCAGCCTCGTGGCGACCGGCCGCCACCGGGGCGACCGGCTCCGCGGTGGCGCTCACCGTTCGCCCCCGCGCCTCGAGCGTGCACGATCGCCTCGGTGCTACGGAGGCGGCTCCCGCTCCGGCCCGAGTCGCTCGGCGACCCGGCGCCGCGCGATCGCGAGGACCCTGCGGACGTCGGCCAGAGAGGTCGACGGGAGGTTGTTGAAGTCCATCAGGCGGTGGCGGAATTCCCGGCCTCGGGCGACCTCCTCGATCGCGAACCGCACCTCCTGCAGCGCAACCCTCCGGTGCTCGTAGGTGCCGAGCACCTGCAGCGAGGCGTCGTGGAGGGCGCAGAACAGGCTCCACTTCACCGCGCCCGCCGGGCACTCGCGGTTGTCATGGCGGTTCCAGCGGGATCCGTCGGCCAGGATGCGCATGGCTCCATCCAGGATCAGGAGATCCTCCATCGTCACCGGTTGGCGCCGGGACTCCGCGTCTGGCTGCGCCGGGCCGGACGCGACCGCAGCGCTGCGACCCGGCTGCGGCGACCTCGCACAGGAGGCGCCGAACAGCAGCCCGGCCCCGAGGACTGCGAGCACCCGATTTCTCATCCCCGGAGCCTACGCCGACCTGGCCGGCGTCTGCGGGTCCTGTCCCATGGGACATCGACGGCTGTCGCGCATGAGCAGACGGCTGGAGAAGATCGCGCGGCCGGCGGCGTATCATCGGCTGGCTGTCCGGCCGGCTCGCCGCGGGTGAGTCGAAGACGCGCAAGGGGGAGCATCATGAGTGGTGATGGGCGAGTGGTTGGCAGGACAGTCGGTGGGGTCGTGCTCGCGCTGGCCGGGCTCCTCGCGGGGCCCGCTGGATGCGCCGTGCGAGGCGGCGTGGAGGCGTCGATCCCCGGTGGGGGCGGCGGGTCGGGCGACGGCGAGGGCGGCGGGCCGGCAGTGGGCGAGGCATCCGCCGGCGACGGCGGCGAGACGATCGAGGCCGGCTGCGGCTTCAACGGGACCCAGCTCAAGGGCGAGATCGGGGCGCAGTTCCAGGTGTCGTGTCCTGCGCACTGCGAGGCCCAGGGCGGAACGTGGGGCAGCGACGTGTACACGCTCGACTCGGCGGTCTGCCGGGCCGGCATCCACGCCGGCGCGATCCCGAAGGCGGGCGGCGTCGTGCAGGTTCGCATCGCGCCGGGGCGGCCGGCCTATCGCGGCAGCGCGCGCAACGGGATCCAGTCGGGCGACTACGGCTCCTACGGGAAGAGCTTCGAGGTGGTGAACGCGCAGGGCGGCGAGGAGCCGGGCGGCGGCGACGAGGGGAAGAGCGGCTCCGAGGTGGTCGAGGCCGGCTGTAGCTACAACGGCACCCAGATCGTCGGCGATGTCGGCACCCGGGTGGTGGTGAGCTGCCCGGCGGGCTGCGCCAGCCAGGGCGGGCTGTGGGGATCGGGCGCGTACACGCTCGACTCCAGCGTGTGCCGCGCCGCGATCCACGCCGGCGTCATCACCGACGATGGTGGGAACGCCGCCGTGCTGATCGAAAAAGGCAGGCCGGCGTACCGCGGCAGCACGCAGCACGGCGTCCAGTCCGGCGACTACGGCAGCTACGGCAAGAGCTTCCGGGTCGAGCGGCCCTGATCGCGCGAGCGGCGCGCCACCGAGATCGCGGCAGCGGCGCCGCGACGACGCGGTCGCCGGCGGCGCGAGAACCGCGCACGAGCGCGCCGATTCCGCAGTCCCCGCCCGCGGCGAGCCACACTGTGAAATTGCCCGCCGCGTGATGTCGAGGACCTGGCGCGCGCGGCGACGGGAATCGGGTTTGCAACGGCCCGTGGCCGTGCACAAGCTCGCTGCCCGGCTCGGCCTGGTCATCGCGATCGCAACCACCGGGTGTGACCCCGACTGCTTCGACGGCGGAGAGCTCGAGGCGGCCCACGGCGATGGCCGGCGCGCCGCCGAGGCGTTCAGCGCCGCCGAGTACCAGCGCGGCCGCGCCGACGGGCTCGCGCTCGACCGCGCCGACGGCTTCGGCGACGGGCAGGCCGAAGGGTACGACGACGGCTACGCCCGGGGCTACGACGGTGGCTCGGGCTACGCCGCCGGATACGACGGAGGCTACGCCGCCGGGCTCGCGGACGGATCGTCCGACCCGGGCGCATGCCAGGCCGGCGGCGACGCCGGCTTCTCGGACGGCGAGAGCGACGGCCGCGACGCGGGGAGCTCGGAGTCCTGGGACGCCGCCTGGTCGGAGGGCTACGACGCGGGCCTGGCGGATGGCCAGGCCAGCTGCGACGAGGACGACGAGCCCGACCAGCCCGTCGCCGCGTCGCCCGCAGCGGCCCGAGCGAAGACGCTCGCGTCGCGGCCAGCCGCGGACGCGGACGAGGACGGCCCCGACTCCGGCGATCTCCGCACCTGCTATCAGCGCGGCTACCAGGAGGGGCTCGACGAGACCGCCCACGAGCGCGGCCTGGCCAGCGGCAAGCGCGACAACCCGGAGTATGTCGCCGGCCATGCCGGCGGATATGCGCGCGGCCTGGATGACGGCCTGGCCGCCGGCGCCTCGGCGGGCCGGGACGACGGCTGGCAGGACGGCCACGACGATGGCTTCGCCGACGGCTACGACGAGGTCTACGCCGGCTGCTACGACGCCAGCTACGACGGCGGCTACGACAGCGGCTGGGACGAGGGCTGGGCCGACGGGTGGGATGACGGCTGGCAGGACGGCTACGACGCCGGCCACGACGACGGCTCGGCCTCCTGCGCGCAGTGAGCGCACGGCTGGCCGCGCGCCGGCACGTCGCGCGGTGAGCGGCGCGCCCGGCGGCGTCGATCACGCGCATGCGAGCGCCGCCGCGCGTCCGTCGATCCGCGCCGCCTGCGCGGCCGAGCTCGCCGCGGCGGGTTCTGCGCTATACACGCCGCATGCCGACCCGCCGCCACCCCAACGTGGTCCACTGCGACGAGGTCGAGCCGACGGAGATCTCCCGCGGCTCGCACCGCCTCACCCGTCGCCAGCTCGGCGCGGCCGCCGCGAACCGACAGCTCGGCGCGTCCCTGTGCGAGCTGCCGCCCGGCGCCCGCTCGTACCCGCTGCACTGGCACGGAGCCAACGAGGAGTCGATCTACGTGCTGAGCGGCCGTGGCACCGCGCGGATCGGGACCGCCGAGGTGGCGATCCGCGCCGGCGACTGGGTGGCGTTCCCGGTCGGCCCCGAGCATGCCCACCAGCTGGTCAACGACGGCGAGGCGCCGCTCGTGTACCTGTGCGTGTCGACCGACCACCGCTGCGAGGTGATCGGCTACCCCGACTCGAACAAGCTGAGGCTGCTCGCCGGCGAGACCTGGAACGCGCTGTGGGCCGACCACATGACGCGTCCGGTCGACTCGCTGGACTACTGGGACGGCGAGCCGGAGGCGTAGGCGCGGCAGGGCGACCGGGCCCGGACGGGACCGGGCCGCCGGCGCTCACGCCGGAAGCGGCGGGTCAGCGAGCGCGGTGGTGCGCCCGCCAGGCCGAGGGCGACATTCCGGTGCGGCGGCGGAACAGGACGCTGAAGTGCTGCGGCGACGCGCATCCGATGTCGCCGGCGATCTCGGTCACGGAGGAGTCGGTCCGCGCGAGCAGGCGCTTGGCCCGGCGGATGCGGGCGGCGCTCAGCTCCTGCTGGAACGAGCTCCCCGCCCCCGACAGGTCGCGCTGGAGGCTGCGAGCCCCGCGGCCGATCGCGTGGGCGGCGCGCTCGAGGGTGGCGACCGCGAGGTTGTCGTCGAGCCAGCGCCGCAGGTTCACGACCGCCAGCGACGAACGGCTCGCGCTCTCGATCGCCTCCTCCAGCTCGACGGCGAGGTGCTGGCCGCCCTCCACCCACTCGGCGGCCGGCGCCAGCTCGCTGAACACGCGCACCGGATAGCGACCTCCGACCACCTCGTGAAAGCCGGCCACGATCATGCCCGGGAACCCGGGCGGCCGGACCACCGCGGCCCGGGTCAGCTGCCTCCCCATCGCCTCGACGTTGTCCTGGAGAAACCTGCACAGCACGTGGAACGAGCCAGGATTGGCGGCCTCGATGTGGCGCAGGTCGACCAGCGAGGCGTGCGGCTCGACCGACGGCCCGATCTCGAGCGCGATGAGCGGCAGGATGCGCTCCACATCCGTCGGAGCGGGCCGTCCCCACATGGCGAAGCCCCACAGAGCCGGGCTGGCACAAAAGGCCAGCGCGCCCGGCAGGCTGCAATAGGCCCCTCGAGGATCGGCGCGATAGTCGTCGATGTCGTCAGCTGGCCGCACGTGATGCCCCGGACGGTCCGGACAGTCACATGACCTGTCTTCCCCGATACGGGCGGGGCCGGCATCCGGATCGGTGAAACTCGAAAAAATGCGCTCGGTCACGGATGCCCCAGAGACGCCCGCACTCGCAGGTGGAAGGCGAGCTCGGCCACGATGCCTCCGCGGCGCGCCGGCATCGAGCACCCTAGGCATTCCGCCGTGAGCTCGATGTGATCCCGGTCGTACCGAAATGCGTCGATGGTCAGCTGCCCCTTAGCACGTGGGTCGCTGCTCGCGTGGAGACCCTCGGGGCCGTCCCTGGGCGAGAGCGTGAGGACCGGCGCGGCGCCGGTGGGCTCGCCGAGCGCGAACGTCTGCGGGCAGTGAGCGGACATGCGGTTGGGCAGGACCAGGCCGAGCTCCAGCGCGCCGTCGGCGCTGGGCAGGGCGATCTGCAGCGGGTCCGTGCTGCGCACGCGGTACGCGCGGCGCGGGAAGGCCACCCGCCGCCCGTCCACCGTCACGTCGAGCCGGTCCTCGGCAGCGTCGGATGCGCTCCCGCATGCGCCCGCCCGTTGCCACGTCGCACGGAGCAGGGCGCTGTCGCGGATCTCGGTGTCCGGAAATGCATTAACCCAGACGCCCCACTTGGTGACGTGGCCGCCAGCGAACCGCAGCGACCGACCGCGTGAGGGGCCTGTCGTCGCGACGCCCCACTCGTCCCAGATCGTACCGTCCTGATCGCGGAGGAGCGGCGGATCGGCCGCCGCGAGGACGAAGTGGAGGACTCGATCGTCCAGCCGTCGGCTGTATGCGCTCACGCGGGCTCGACCTCCGACCAGGAGGACCAGCGGCTCCCCGGCGTGATCGTCCTCGACCAGGCGCAGGCGCTGCAGCGTGGGCAGCGGATAGGAGCGCGGCCGCGCCCCGGGCCGCGATGTGAACGAGTACACGAGGCTGTGCTCCGGCAGCCGTGGGTCGAACGTGCGCAGCGTGCGCTCGAACCAAGGTGACGATGCCTGATCGCCGAAGGTGCTGCCCCGGCCATGCGGCCGCCGCCGGACCTCCTCCGAGGCGAGGACGACCGCCGTGTCCGGACGCACCTGCTTCCACTCGGCCCACGTGGCGAAGTAGGTCGGCACTCCGACGAGCGCGGTGCCTGCGAGCGGCCCGTCCAGCGCGAAACCGGCCAGCGGCGCCCACGTGCTGTGAGTGTCGAGGTCGTGGAGAGAGAAGCAGCCGTAGCGGTCGCCGGCGTAGCCGAAGTCCAGGACGCGTCGGTCGACGATCGGATAGAACGCGCCCGCGCCGCTGCACGCCTCGCAGAAGGTCAGGAAGATCGGTCGGTCGGCCAGGAAATCGTTCACCGTGTGGTAGGCGCGCAGGACCCACCACGGGTAGGCGCGGGCCTGGCCGTTCAGGACGACTCCGACGACGACATCGTCGGGGCGCATGTGCGGGGCATCGCGCGCGGCGACGACCGGCGGATTGTCGAGCGCGAGCAGGTGGCGGCGCAGCGCGATGGCCTGCCCGAGCTCGATCGGCGAGTCCGGCGCCGGCGCCGGCGGCACGACCGGATCGGAACCGAGCGCGCGGTCGGCGCTCATCTCCGCGAGGGCTCGATCGTCCAGCCTGGCGCCGGGGGCGCGCTCGCCTCGCGCGGCCCTGGCCCGGCCGTCATCGGCGGCCTCGTTCGCGAAGCGATCGAGCGGGACCGCTGCCGGGCCCGGCCCGGAATCGGGCCATGGCTCGCCCGGCTCGCCGCTCCGGCAGCCGTGGCCGACGGAGAGAAGGCTCGCCGCGACCCACGGCAAGACGGCCATGATCGACGACGTGCGAGCGGAGCCGTACGCCATGCGGACACGATATCGCCGGTGGCTTTACATCGGCACGACAGCCACTTTCATCCGCGCGCCATTCTTCTTCGCCACGGCGGCCGACAGCCATTTTCTCTTGTCTCCGTCCATTCAGCGTCTCTAGGGTGAACTGGACGCAAGCAGGTACGCGGAGAGGCGCACCTGCTCATCAGCTGCCGAGACC
>DATFRY010000346.1:0-15096 GCA_035262925.1 Kofleriaceae bacterium
GGTCCGTCCCGGCTGCGCTCTATCGCCCGCGCGCCGCCGTGACCGTGCCGATCGTGACCGCTCGCGCCTGCGCGCGCTGCCACGACCTGTCCTCGCCGCGCGACGCCGCCGCCAGCTGCCTCGTCGCCGGCCAGGACGGGCTCGGCCGCGCTCGCCCGACCGTCTGCTTCGACGAGCATCGCCCCGCGGGTCGCGAGGCCGGCGCCGCCGCGGCGCGCAGCGCGGCGTGGGAGGCGGCGCGCGCGGTCGCGTCGCTGGCCCCGCTCGCGCCGGCCACCGCCGCGGCCGGCCGGCTCCAGCCGTGGCTGTGGATCGGCCTGGCCGCGATCGCCGCCCTCCTGGCCTGGTCGGGCACGCGCGTGCGCGATCGCATGCGCCGATCGCGAAACCGGCCGGCGGTCGCCGCCACGCCGCCGGCGGCCGCGCGCCTGCCGGTCATCAACGCGGCCACATGCCTCGGCTGCTACGCATGCGTCGACGCATGCCCGTTCGACGTGCTCGAGGTCCGCCGCTACGTCGCCACCGTGGCGCGCCCCGCCGACTGCTGCGGCCTCACCCTGTGCGAGCAGAGGTGCCCGAACGCATCCCTGGTCATGTCCGCGGCGCCCGCGCCCGATCGCGCCGCCACCCCGGCCGCCACGCCGATCGCCACCGCGATCACCGCGCCCACCACCGCCCCCGCTCTCGGCGAGTCGCTCGAGTCGCGCGAGGTCCCCGGCCTGTTCCTGGCCGGCGACGTGACCGGCATGGCCCTCATCCGCAACGCCATCAACCAGGGCGCGCAGGCGGTGCGCACCATCGCCGCCGCCGGCCGCGCCCGCGACCGCCCCGATCACGTCCTCGATCTCGTCATCGTCGGCGCCGGCCCGGCCGGACTCAGCGCCGCGCTCGAGGCCCAGGCACTCCGCCTGCGCTACCTGGTGCTCGAGCAGGCCAGCGTGGCCGACAGCATCCGCAGCTTCCCGCGCGGCAAGCTGGTCCTCGACCCGGACCTCCCGCTCATCGGCCGGCTGTGGCTGGCCGAGACCACCAAGGAGGAGCTGCTGTCCCGCTGGCTGCACGCCGTGCGGCGCGAGCGTCCCGCCATCCGCGAGGGACAGCGGGTGACCTCGATCGAGCGCACGGCCGACGGCTTCGCGGTCGCGTCGGTGTCGGCCGACGGCCGGCCCTCGATCGACCGCGCGGCGCGCGTGCTCCTGGCCGTGGGTCGCCGCGGCACGCCCCGCCGCCTGCCCATCGACGTGCCGCCGGCGTGGAGCGACCGGGTGCACTACAGCCTGGCCGACGCGCGCAGCTTCGCCGGCCAGCGCGTGCTCGTCGTCGGCATGGGCGATGTGGCCATGGAGGCGGCGCTGGCCCTGTCGCGCCAGCCCGGCACGGAGGTGGCCGTGTCCTACCGGGGCGACGACTTCCGGCGCGGCAAGGCGCGCAACATCGCCGAGGTCAGGCGGCGGGCGGCGGCCGGCGCCCTGCGCCTCCTGTGGCGGACCGAGCTCCGCCGCCTCGAGCCCGGCCGCGCGCTCCTGGCCTCGCCCGACGGGACCGCCGCCCTGCCCTGCGACGCGGTCCTGGCGTTCATCGGCTCGATCCCGCCGGAGTCGCTCCTGCGCGCCGCGGGGATGGAGTCTGGTGAGATCCCACCGGAGTCTCGGCCGTTGAACCCGGTCGAGCCGGCATCTTGCCGGGACGGGCCCGAGGAGGCGCGATCATGAAGTGGACGACTCTCTTGCTCCTGAGCGCGAGCGGAATGGCCGCCAGCGCGGCACTGGTGTGGACCGCAGTCGACAGCGGCGGCGGCGCCCGCGCCAGCGAGCCCGCGGCTCAGCGCAGCGAGCCCCGCCCCGAGCGCCCCCATCGGCCCCACCCGGCCGATGATCGGTCCCAGTTCCGCGCCGGCGGCACCCTCGAGATGGAGGGCCGCCTCGGCCACGCCGTCCTGCCCGCCGCCAGCGACAGCGATACCTACCTCTACGTCGATGTGAACGCGGCCACCACCGCGCGCGCCGCGGTCCAGGCGCCGCTCAACCTGGCCATCGTCATGGACCGCTCCGGCTCCATGAAGGGCAAGCGCCTCGCGAACGCGCTGGCCGCCGCCCGCTCGGCCGTGCAGCGCCTGCGCGACGGGGACGTCGTCAGCGTGGTCACCTACAACACCGCCGCCGACGTGACCGTCTCGCCCACGGTGATGAGCTCGGCCACGCGCGGCCATCTGCTCGACCGTCTGGCCCGCACGCGCGCCGCCGGCGACACCTGCATCTCGTGCGGGGTCGAGGCCGGCATGCGCATGCTCGGCCAGCGCTCCAACATGGTCAGCCGCATCCTGCTCCTGTCCGACGGGGAGGCCACCGCCGGCGTGCGCGACGTGGACGGCTTCCGGCGGGTGGCGGAGGACTGCCGCCGCATGGGCGCGTCCATCACGACCATCGGCGTCGACGTCGACTACAACGAGCGCATCATGGCGGCGCTGGCGCGCGACTCCAATGGCCGCCACTTCTTCGTCGAGAACCCGACCGGCCTGCCCGCCATCTTCGACCAGGAGATGGAGTCGCTGGCCCGGACCGTGGCCAATCGCGCCGAGCTGACGGTCGACCTCTCGCCCGGCGTCTCCGCCGAGCAGGTCTACGACCGCGCCTCGGTGACCAGCGGCAGCCAGCTGGTCGTGCCGCTCGGCGCCTTCGCCGACCGCGATCACAAGACGCTGCTCGTCCGCCTGCGCGTGCCGCGCGGCGCAGCCGGCGCGCGTCCGGTGGCCGCCGTTCGCCTGCGCTACGACGATCTGACCCGGGGCGCCGCCGGCGCGAGCGAGGGAACGCTGATCGCGCGGCAGAGCGACGACGCCTCCGAGGTGGGACCGCTCGACGGTCTGGTCTCGGCCCGGGTGTCGAGCAGCGAGACCGTCAGCGCGCTGGAGGAGGCCAACGAGCTCATCCGCGAAGGCCGGGCCGACGACGCCCGCCGGCTGGTGCGCGACAGGGGCGGCGTCATCGCCGACACGCGCCGCGCCGCCAAGCACAGCGCGCCCGCCCAGCGCGCCGCCGATCTCGACGCCGCCTTCGACAAGCAGGAGAAGGCGCTGGCCGAGGCGGGGGGCGACTTCGCCCAGCCACCGCCCGCCGCCACCACCGCGCCCGCCGGCAACACGGGCGGCGCCGGGGCGGCGACCGCCGCCGAGCCGGCGAGGCCGGCCCCGGCCGACGATGAGGTCGGCCGCGGCGAGCGCGCCAAGAAGGTCCGCATCCGCTCCAATCAAAAGGACGCCTTCGACCTCGGTGAGTAGTCGCCGCGCGTCAGCGCGATCACCCGCGCCGTCCGCACCCGCGGCGGCGCGACGCGGCGCGCCGGGGCGGTCGCACCAGGTCGGCCGGCCGCTCCCGCCGCGTCGTGGCGCGGCCCGCGCTTTCGCGGTAGCACCTGGCCCGTGGACCTCACCTCGCTGACCGCGATCGACCTGGCCCAGCTGATCCGCACGCGAGGAGCCTCGGCCCGCGAGGTCACGCAGGCCCACCTCGCGCGCATCGACAGCCTGGCGCGACTCAACGCGGTCGTGACCCTCGACGCCGAGCGCGCGCTGGCCCGCGCGCGAGCCGCCGATGCGGCGCTCCAGCGAGGCGAGTCGTGGGGCGAGCTGCACGGGGTGCCGTTCACGCTCAAGGACATGCACGCGACCTCGGGCGTGCGCTCCACCTGCGGGCTCAAGGCGCTGGCCCACCACGTGCCCGCCGCCGACGGACCGGTGGCCGAGCGACTGCGCGCGGCCGGCGCCATCCTGCTCGGCAAGACCAACATGGCCATGAACGTCGAGTCGGAGAGCGACCTCTTCGGCCGCCCGCTCAATCCCTACGCGCTCGAGCGCACCGCGGGCGGCTCGAGCGGCGGCGCGGCGGCGGCGCTGGCCGCGCGGCTCACCCCGCTCGACGTCGGCACCGACCTGAGCGGATCGATCCGCATGCCGGCCCACTTCTGCGGCGTCTTCGGCCTCAAGCCGACCGTGCACCGGATCCCGGCCAGCGGGCTGGTCGGGCCGACCAGCGACATGCCACGGGTGGACCGGCTGTTCGGCGTGTGCGGCCCGCTGGCCCGCTCGATCGCCGATCTCGGCGTGGCCCTGCGCCTGCTCGCGGGACCCCATCCGGCCGATCCAGAGGTGCCGCCGGTGCCCGTCGCGATGGCCGCGCCCATCGAGCCCGGGCAGCTCCGCATCGCGCTCGCGCCCGCGATCCCCGGCATCCCGGTGTCGCGCGAGCTGCGCGAGGCGCTGGAGAGA
This sequence comes from Kofleriaceae bacterium, assembly GCA_035262925.1. Classification (GTDB taxonomy): domain Bacteria; phylum Myxococcota_A; class Polyangia; order Haliangiales; family Haliangiaceae; genus DATFRY01. Next base: position 4,265 of record DATFRY010000346.1, read on the forward strand.
CTCGGACGCGACCTCGAGTCGGCCGGCGCCCGCGTCGAGCGGCCGCCGCTGCCGTTCGCCTTCGAGGAGCTCCTGGCCGCCTTCCGCCGCCTGATCCGCTTCCCGATCGCCGCGATGGCGGCGCACGGGATGGCCCCGCCGGGCGCGGCCGCCCTGGCCGCGAACCCGCCGGCGGCGACCGAGCTCCTGGCCGCGCTGGCCGAGCGCGATCACATCATCCAGCGGTTCGAGGCCTGGCTGGCCGACCACGACGCGTGGATCTGCCCGGCCGCGCCGTCGGCCGCGTTCCCCCACCGCCCGCTCGGCGAGCCGATCCTGGTCGACGGCGAGAGCGTGTCGTCGCAGGTCATCGACCACCCGTCGATGCTCGCCACCTACGCGGGCAGCCCGGCCCTGGTGGTGCCGATCGGGCTCGACGGCGACCGGCTGCCCATCGCGGCGCAGCTGGTCGGCCGCCGCTGGAGCGACGAGCAGCTCCTGGCCGTCGGCCAGGCGGTGGCGAGCGTGGTCGGACCGCTGCCGCCGCCGCCGGAGCCGTGATCATTGACACCGTCAATCAATTCGTTGACCATGGCAATGGCATGGGGAACGGCATGGGGAACGGCCGGAAGGCCGACAGGACGTCGGCGACGCAGATCGACGCGGTGCGGCGGTTCAACCGCTTCTACACCGTCGAGATCGGCGTCCTGAACCAGGGCATGCTCGACAGCCCTCTCGCGCTGACCGAGGTGCGGGTGCTCTACGAGCTGTCGCGGCGCGAGCGGGCCACCGCCGCCGAGCTGGGCAAGGAGCTCCGGATCGACCCCGGCTACCTGAGCCGCATCGTGCGCCGCTTCCACGAGCGCGGCTGGCTGCGGCGCGATCCGTCGTCGGCCGATGGCAGACAGATCGAGCTCGGCCTCACCGGCCGAGGCCGGCGGTCCTTCGCCGGCCTCGATCGCCGCGCGCGCGACCACATCGGCGCCCTGCTCGGCCGCTGCTCGCCGCTCGATCAGCAGCGGCTGGTCGCGGCGATGGCCACGATCGAGCGCACCCTCGGCCCGCCGTCCCCGCGCGGCCGGGACGCCAGCGTCGTCATCCGCCAGCACCAGCCCGGGGATCTCGGCTGGATCGTCGACCGCCACGGCGCCCTCTACCGCCGCGAGTACGGGCTGGACGAGCGCTTCGAGGCGCTGGTCGCGCGCATCGCGGCCGATTTCCTGGCCCGACACGACCCGCGCCGCGAGCGCTGCTGGATCGCCGAGCGCGACGGCGAGCGGGCCGGCTCGATCATGCTGGTGGCGAAGAGCAAGCGGGTGGCCAAGCTCCGCTGCCTGCTGGTGGAGCCGAGCGCCCGCGGCCTCGGGATCGGCGCCCGGCTGGTCGACGAGGTCGTCCGCTTCGCGCGGCAGGCGGGCTATCGATCGATCACCCTGTGGACCACCAGCGCGCTGGTCGCCGCCCGCCGCATCTATCAGGCCGCCGGCTTCCAGCTGACCGGGGAGGCCGCGGACGAGCTGTTTCCGCCCGGCCAGCTCGGACAGACGTGGGACCTCACCCTCGGGCCCGACCAGCGCGGCGAGCGACGCCGCCCCCGATCTCGCGCTCGCGCAGGCGGCGCGATGGTCGGCCGATGATCGGCCTCCGCGTCTGCATCGACGTCGACGATCTCGAGCGCGCCGTCGCCTTCTATGGCGAGCTCGGCCTCGCGGTCGGCCGGAGGTTCGGCAGCGGATGGGTCGAGATGATCGGCGCGATGGCGCCCATCGACCTCCTGCTCAAGCCTGCCGGCAGTCGCGCCAGTCCGGCGGCGCCGGCCGCGCGCGACTACGCCCGCCACTGGACGCCGGTGCACCTCGACTTCGTCGTGACCGACCTCGATGGGGCGCTCGAGCGAGCGCTGCGGGCCGGCGCGGTGCTCGATCGCGAGGTGCAGCGCGCCGCGTGGGGCCGGATGGCCAACCTGGCCGACCCGTTCGGACACGGCGTGTGCCTGATCGAATTCAGCGGCCGAGGCTACGACGAGCTCTCGGCCGGGGCGTGAAGCGCTCGCGGACGGTGGCGACCGCCACCGCCCGCGTCACGAGTCGTCGTCGTTCATCCAGGGCTGCTCCTGCGGCCCGGGAACGATACCCTCGAGGTCCGGATCGACTCCGGTCCCGTTCTGTGGATCGCCAGGGCGCGAGTCGCGCTCCCGACGCCGTTCGGCCCGGCGCTGTTCCTTCTCGCGCTGGCGCTGCTGCCTGGCCTGCTCGCGCAGGCGCTTCTCGATGGACGGCCTGCTGCGACCTGCCATCACACCCTCCTTCGACCGGCGGCAGCCAGTCCGGGCGAGATGGGGACTCGGGTCGTGCTGTCGCGTTCGCGGTCAGGATCATCCATGGGCAATCGGCATCGTCCTTTCGTCAGTCGCCGAGCGACTCGGCACGCGACCTGCGCCGCGCGCTCCGGGGCGCCACCCGCACCGGCCATCGGCGACAGCTCGATCGCTCGAGCTCGCGCCACCTCTCGGCTACCAGCGATTTCGCCGCTCCGAGCCGCGCGACCCGCGATCTCCACCGCCGCCGCGCGAGCGCGAGAAGCCACCTCCCCCACCGCCGCGGCTGTCACGGCGAGCCTCGGCGAGGTTGACGCGCAGCGGGCGGCCGTCGAGCAGCGCCCCGTTCATCTCCTGGATCGCCTTGTTCGCCGCATCCGGCGACGCCATCTCGACGAAGGCGAAGCCGCGCGAGCGGCCGGTGTCTCGCTCGGTCACCAGCTTGGCTTCGACGATCTCACCGAACTCGGCAAATGCCTCGCGAATCGCTTCCTCGGTCGTGTTGAACGAGAGGTTTCCCACAAACAGTCGGCTATTCATCTGTCTCTCTCACGGGCGGCTCTCAGGACGCATCCCTCGGGGCGAAGAGCCGCCCGGTTCGAAACGAGGGCGCAGCGCACCTCGCTGCGTCGGGTGAGCGTCACCGGAAGAAACGATCTTCCGTCCCCATCGTTCGAGAGCAGGAAGCCGAAATGCCAGAAACGTTCGCCGTAACGGAACTAGCACGATGGCTGCGATGACGCAAGGATTCTCACCAGCAAGCGCGGGGTTGCGCCGTCGGAAAAGCGCTGCGAAACCGGCATCAAGTCGCCTGTCGCGCGCGCGCGCTGAACCTTCGCCACCGCCGCACCGGAGATCATTCAGAGCCATGCAAACCGATCGCCGGTGGACGATACAACGTGACGGCACGGGAGCGTCCCGGCGTCCTCTGCCGGGCGAGATGCTCGACGCCGACACTCGACCTGGCCGGCGAGGCCGTCCGTCTCGCCCGCGACGCCGTGCGAGACGGCATCCGCCGCCTCATCGGAGGCCATCCATCGGACGACCGGGTCCGGTCGCGTCGCGGCGAGCGCGCTCGATGCGCGTCCCGGCCGGGCGCAGGAGGAGCGGCTCGAGCCCGCCGCACAGCGGGATCCTCTCTGCGCGAGGAATCGACCTGGTCGGCGAGCCCGATCGCGACCGGCGCGATGAGCGACTCGACCCGGTCGTGCGAATCAGTCGGCAGGTCTCAGCTCGGCCGGCCCGCCGACCAGCTCGACTCAGCTCGACCGACCGGCTCGACCGATCAGCCCGACCGGCTCGCCCGATCCGTGTCGACTGACGCCGGTCGTTTGCGCAGCACAGTGGGCAGGTGTCGCGGCGCGGTGACAGAGCGGGATCGATCGCGCGGAAAGCTGCTCTCGAGGTCAGATCCCTGGCCCGTCGCGGTTGATCGTCGCGGCTCGAGGTCAGTACCCTCCCCGAGCCGGAGAGCTGCCGGCGAGGGCTCCGATGCGTACCTCTGTCAAACTCCTTCGAGCTGCACGGCTGTGCGCAGCCCTCTCGATTCCGTTCGCGTCCGCTTGCGGCGATGACATGGACGGCGCCGACGGGCGCGGGGTCGGCGCCGAGGTCGACGGCGCGGCCGTCGTCATCAACGAGGTGCTGGCCAACGAGGCCGGCTCCGACGTGACCGGCGAGTTCGTCGAGCTGGTCAACATGGGCGACGACGCGGTCGACCTCGGCGGCTTCACGCTGGCGGACAGCGTGCTCGTGCGGCACGAGTTCGCGGCCGGCACCAGCCTGGCGCCGGACCATGCGGTCGTCGTCTTCGGCGGAGCCGGAGCGATTCCGGCCGACCTGGACGGTGCGGTGGCCGCGTCGAGCGGCGCGCTGGGGCTGTCCAACGGCGGAGATTCGGTGACCCTGGCCGACGCCGGCGGCGCCGAGGTCGCCTCGCTCTCGTACGGTGGATCCCTGTCGGGCACCGACGGCGTCTCGATGAATCGCACGCGCGACGGCGATGCCAGCGCCGCGCTGGTGTTGCACACCGAGCTCGCCGCGGCGGCGTCGTCGCCGGGCACGCGCGTCGATGGCAGCCCGTTCGGAGGCGGTGAGCCGCCGCCCCCGCCGCCGCCTCCTCCGCCTCCCCCGCCTCCGCCGGACGAGGGCGGCACGGTGCGCGTGGTCGCGGCAAACCTCACCTCGGGCAACGACCAGAGCTACGACCCCGGCCACGGCATCCGCATCCTCCAGGGACTGCACCCGGACGTGGCGCTGGTGTCGGAGATGAACTTCGGCGCCAACACGGGCCAGGACATCCGCGCGTTCGTGGACCAGGCGTTCGGCGCCGACTTCCAGTTCGCGCGCCAGGACGGCGTCCACATCCCGTGCGGCGTGGTGAGCCGCTTCCCCATCATCGACTCGGGCGTGGTCGACGATCCGACGCTGACCGACCGCGACTTCACCTTCGCGCGCATCGACGTGCCCGGCGATCGCGATCTGTGGGCCTTCAGCCTGCACCTCAGCGGCGCGAGCTCGACCAACCGCACGGCCGGTGCGCGCGCGCTGGTGGACTTCATCGGCGCCCAGGTCCCGCCGACCGACCTCGTCGTCGTCGGCGGCGACTTCAACACGCGGAGCCGCGGCGAGACCGTCGTCGGCACGCTCGCCGAGCAGGTGGTGACCGACGGACCCTTCCCGGTCGACCAGAGCGGCGAGGAGAACACCAACCAGCCGCGCAGCCAGCCGTACGACTGGGTGCTCGCGGATCCGGATCTCGACGCGCTCGAGGTCCCCACCCGGATCGGCGACCTGGAGTTCCCCGCCGGGCTGGTGTTCGACAGCCGCGTGTTCCAGCCGCTCGCCGACGTGGCGCCGGTCGAGGCCGGCGACAGCGACGCGCCCAACATGCAGCACATGGCCGTGGTGCGCGACTTCGAGCTCCCCGCGGACTGACGACGTCGGCCAGGTACGCGAGATCAGGCGCACGCGATCCTGCTGCTTGACAGCACGACCGTTCGTCTTATTTCATCTGTCATGCGCGTGGGAAAGGGCCTCGACACCCGGCGGTCGATCATCGACCAGGCACTCCGGCTGGCCAGCACCCAGGGGCTCCGCCAGGTCAGCATCGGCCTCCTGGCGGGCGCGGCCGGGATGTCCAAGAGCGGCCTGTTCGCCCACTTCCGCTCCAAGGAGCAGCTGCAGCTGGCGGTGCTGCGCGAGGCGTCGGATCGCTTCATCGCCACCGTCCTGGCCCCGGCGCTGCGCGAGGCGCGCGGCGAGCCGCGGCTGCGGCGGTTCTTCGACGGATGGCTGCGCTGGGAGACGACCGAGTTCCCCGGCGGCTGCCCGTTTCAGGCGGCGTCCGACGAGCTCGACGATCAGCCGGGCCCGGTCCGCGACTACCTGGTCGAGACGCAGCGGGACCTGTTCGACAGCATGACGACGCTCGCGCGCGTCGGGGTCGAGGCCGGGAAGCTGCGCGCCGACCTGGACCCCAGGCAGTTCGCCTTCGAGATGGCGGGCATCCTGTTCGCCTTTCACCACACGCATCGCCTGCTGCGCGCCGAGGACGCGGAGAAGCAGACGCGCCTCGCGTTCGAGGCGCTGCTCGTGCGCTCGCGCGCGCGCTAGCCGAGGAAGGCCCCGAAGGGCGACCGAGGATACGCTCTGGGCCTGTCGAAGGATTCGCCGTGAGAATGCGGAGTCGGGCTGCATGCCGAGCTCGTTCCACACGGGAAGAGGAGCTGAAGATGACAAGCAATCGGTCCGAAAAAAGCACGACCGTTCGTTCGACTCTGTGGGCGCTGCGCCGGGCGGCCATCCGGACGCTGCACCAGCTGGCTCCGGCCCGGGCCGCCGACGTCGCCGCGCGCTGGTTCGTGACTCCGTCGAGGCCTGCGACCGCGCGGGCCGGCGCCGAGGTCGCGCGACGCGAAGCCGCGCATGCCGGCGATGCCGCCGGGCGCGCGATCGATCCGGGCACGCCGCTGGTCCTGACCGACGGCCGGCTGCGGCTGGCGGCGCGGTCGTGGGGCACGGGCGCGACGGCGCTGCTGGTGCACGGCTGGAACGGGCGCGGCGCGCAGCTGGCCCCGATCGCGCGCGCGCTGGCCGCGCGCGGGTATCGCGCCGTCGCCTTCGATCATCCGGCGCACGGCGACTCGCGCGGCCGCACGGTCACCATTCCCGAGATGGCAGACGCCATCCAGATGGTGAGCGAGCAGCTGGGCGGTGTGCAGGCGCTCGTCGCCCACTCGCTGGGCGCGGTCGCCGCCACGCTGGCGCTCTCGCGCGGCGGGCTTCGGCCGGAGCGGGCCGCGTTCCTGGCGCCGCCCCTCGACCCGGAAGAGTGGGTCACGCGGTTCGGGCGCGCGCTCGGGCTGCCGGCGTCGGCCGACGGCGACCTCATCGCCGCCATCGAGGCGCGCGCGGGCATGTCGGTGTCGGCGCTCAGGCCGCTCGCGCTCGCCCCGGCGCTCAGCACCGAGCTCCTCATCGTGCACGACCGCGGCGATCGCGAGGTCCCGCTGGAGAACGGCGAGGCGCTGGCGCAGGCGTGGCCGGGCGCGCACCTGGTCACCACCGACGGTCTGGGTCACCGGCGGCTCCTCGCCAGCCCCGGCGTGGTCGAGCTGGTGGCCGAGTTCATCGGCGACCCGCCGGCCGACCGCTTCGCCGCCCGCGTCCCGGGCGCGCCCCGCGACCGGCACTTCGCCGCCATCGTCGATCAGATCCTCGCCAGCTGAGCGAGCGGCGCGCGGCGCGGCCCGCCGATCGCCGAGGTCTTCGACGGTGCGGGTGAGCCGGCTCTCGCCGGAGCACCGGGCCGTATATGCAAGGACAGGAGACCGGGGACGGGAATCAGGAGGCGGGAGTCCGGAGACCGCCCGAGCGCCCGACGGGAACGGTCTCCGGTGTCCTCTCTCCTGGGTCCTGTCCGCGGTCTCCTGTTTCTCGGGCGGCGACTCGCTCGGCGGCACACGAATCGCTGCTTGACGGCTCGGCCGCCCGGGCTAGCCTTTCCGAGCCGCCCCCGGCGGCGTTCATGCGCAGCACCTCCATCTAGATCGTCGTCCGGCAGTTCGCTCCGCTCTGGCTCTCTGGAGGTGTTCATGTCTGCGCTCGCGGTCCGCGCGGCGCACCTGGCGTTCGCCCATGGCGACGCGGTGCCGCTGTTCGAGGACGTCTCCCTGCATCTCGGCCCCGGCTGGTGGGGCCTCGTCGGCGAGAACGGCGCCGGCAAGTCGACCCTCCTGCGCCTGCTCGCCGGCGAGCTCGAGCCCGCTGGCGGGTCGCTGACCGTCGAGCCGACGTGGGCGCGCGTCGCGCTGTGCGAGCAGGCGGTCGACCTGCCGCCGGCCGGCGGCGCCGAGCTGGCCGGTTCGCGGAGCGGCGAGGCGATCCGCCTGCGCGCGCGCCTTCGCCTCGAGCCGGCCGATCTGGCCCGATGGGACACGCTGTCGCCCGGCGAGCGGAAGCGATGGCAGATCGGCGCCGCGCTGCTCGGCGCGCCCGACCTGCTGCTCTGCGACGAGCCGACCAACCACCTCGACGCCGACGGCCGCGCGCTCCTGGTCGCTGCGCTCCGCCGTCATCGTGGGATCGGCGTGGTGGTGTCCCACGACCGCGCCCTGCTCGACGAGCTGACCTGCGCGACCCTGCGCGTGCAGGGCACGCGGGTCGACGCGGTCCCGGCGCCCTACTCTCGCGCGCGCCAGATCTGGGCCGGCGAGGCGGCGGCGGCCGCCTCCGCGCGCGAGGCCGCGCAGGAGAGGGTGGCGGCGGCTCGACGGCGGGCGAGCGCGGCCCGCCGCGACCAGGCCGGCGCCACGCGCATGCGGTCGAGCCGCGCGCGCATGAAGGACGCCGCCGATCACGACGGCCGGACCATGGCGGCGAAGAACCTGGCCGAGTGGGCCGAGGCCGGCGCGGGTCGCCGCGTCGCCGTGCAGCTCGCCGCGGTCGCCCGCGCCGAGGCCGCGCTGTCGTCGCTGCCGCCGGCCGAGCGCCGGCGCGGCCGGTCCATCCACCTCGAGTGGGTCCCGCCGCCGCGGCCCGTCCTGCTCGAGCTCGCCGCCGACCAGCTGCGCGCCGGCCCGAGGGTGCTGGCCCGCGACCTGCGCGTCGCGCTCGGGCGCGGCGACCGCGTTCACCTGCGCGGGGCGAACGGCGCCGGCAAGAGCGCGCTGATCGCGGCGCTGCTCGCCCGCTCCACGCTGCCGCCGGATCGCGTGCTGCACCTGGCCCAGGAGCTGCCCCCCGACGCCGGCACCCACGAGGTGTCCAGGCTGCGCGAACGCCCGCCCGCGGAGCGCGGCCGCGCGCTCTCGCTGCTCGCCGCCCTCGGCGCCGACCCGGACCGCGTCCTGGCATCGCCCCTGCCCTCGCCCGGCGAGACCCGCAAGCTGGCCATCGCCGACGCCCTGGCCCGCCAGGCCTGGCTGCTCGTCCTCGACGAGCCGACCAACCACCTCGATCTGCCGTCGATCGAGCGCCTGGAGGCCGCCCTCGCCGACTATCCGGGCGCGCTCCTGCTGGTCTCGCACGACGACGCCTTCGCGAGGCCGCTGGTCGACCGAGCCTGGCGCCTCGATGCCGGCCAGCTGGTGGAGGAGGCGGCGTGATCGACGCCGGCCACGACCGCCGACCGTCTGCGAGATGCACGCGGCCACGATGAGCGTGGTTGCCGTCTCAGCGCGCAGCGAAGAGAATGAAGCATGGTTCAGCGCTCGATCGCGGTCGCCCTCGCGCCGTCGACCGCGATGCTCCTCCTCGCCCTCGGAGGAACGAGCGCAGAGGCCAAGGCCAGGACCGAAAAGTCCGCCATCAGGCGCAGCAACCTGCCGCCCGGCTGGCGCTGGCCGCCATCGCGCGAGACGCGCCGCGAGGGGCGCAAGTGCATGCGCGATCTGCGCGGGCTCGGGGTCCGCTTCAAGGGGGCGCCGCGCAGGCGCATGATCGCGACGCCGGTCCTGGTGCCGGACATGACGTTCGGCGCTGTGACGCTCAGGCCCACCTACCGCAAGCCGCCCTTCGTCATGGACTGCCGGCTGGCCCGCGCCATCGCGACCCAGGCCGATCGCCTGGCCGCCCTCGGCATCCGCGAGCTGCGCTTCTCGAGCATCTACGACTACCGCCGCGTGCGCTTTCATCACCGCGTGCATCGCGCGCTCAGCCGACATGCGCTCGGGCTCGCGATGGACGTCTTCCAGGTCGAGCTGGTGGGCGGCGCGGTGCTCGACGTCGACCGCGACTACTGGTCGAGTCCGGTGCTCATCGTCACCGAGCTCGCCCTGCGCGCGAGCGGCGGGTTCCGCGAGGTCCTGAGCCCCGCGGTCGACCCGATCTCCCACAACGACCACATCCACATCGAGGCGAAGGCCGAGCAGCCCGTCGATCGGGCCAGCGCACAGAAGCGGCGCGCCAGGCAGGCGCGCCGGACCGCACCGGAGTGACACGGGCCCGCCGGCGAGCGAGGCGCGAGTCCCTTCACCTGTGTCCGCGCACATGGCCCTGAATGCGCGATCAGGGACGTGCACTTGTCGCTTGATAGGGGTGATTCGGCGATCTAGTTCAAGCCCGATGGGGTCGGAACGTGACCTCCGTCGGAACGGACGCGGCGAGGGCTTCGAGGAGGTCGGGACCGAGTTCCTGACCCGGCTGGCCGAGCCGGGCCACGTCGTCCAGTTCTACGAGAGCGACGAGCTCCTGTGCGCCCTGGTGGCCGACTATCTGGCCGCCGGGATCCAGGCCGGCGAGCCGCTGGTCGTGTTCGCCACCTGCGAGCACCGCGACGTGTTCCGCCAGATGCTCGGGGCCCGCGGCTTCGACGTCGACCGGATGTGCGCCGGCGGCCGTCTGTCGCTCATCGACGCGCGCGAGACCCTCGACCGCTTCATGGTCGACGACATGCCCGACCGGGATCGCTTCGAGAGCGTGATCGGCGGGGCGATCGAGCGGGGGCGGCTCCACGCGCGCCGCGCCCGCGTCCGTACCTACGTCGAGATGGTCGACCTCCTGTGGCGCGACGGCAACGAACAGGCCGCGCTCGGGCTCGAGGAGATGTGGGACGAGCTGGGCAAGAGCCGGCGACTCTCGCTCCTGTGCGCGTACGTCATGGGCAGCTTCTACAAGGAGGGCCACTCCGACGGCCCCCCGGCCACCCTTCACCAGATCTGCCGCACGCACACGCACCTCCTGCCGCCCGAGCCGACCGCGCGGTCCAGCGGCGCGGCGCGCCGGGCCCAGCTCGGCATGACCGCCCGCCGCGCGCGACGGCTGGCCGCCGAGATCGAGCACCGCAAGGCGATCGAGAAGGCGCTGCGATCGTCGCTGTCCCGGCTTCGCGGCGCCGAGGAGGCGCTGCGCGAGAGCCAGGAGGAGCTGCAGGACTTCGTCGACAACGCGGTCGAGGGGATGGAGTGGCTCGACCCGCAGGGCGTGATCCTGTGGGCCAACCGGGCCCAGCTCGATCTCCTGGGCTACGGCCGCCACGAGTACATCGGCCACCATGTGTCCGAGTTTCGCGTCGACGCGGTCGATGACTTCGCCA
>DATFRY010000347.1:0-11072 GCA_035262925.1 Kofleriaceae bacterium
CGAGAAGCTGTATCCCGACATGGACGCCGACCTCGAGCCCATCAACACCCGCGAGACCGCGCTGGCCAACGACTCGCTGGCCAGCGCCCGCCGCATCCGCCAGCCGATCACGGCCGAGGCCGACATGGGTGCGGCGTTCGACCGCATCACCTACAGCAAGGGCGCGACCGTGATCCGCATGTTCGAGCGCTGGATCGGGCCGGACCGCTTCCAGAAGGCGGCGCGCGCGTACCTCCACGCGCACGCCGACGGCAACGCCACCGCGGCCGATTTTCTGGCCGCGCTCGACCACGAGATGGGCGACAAGCCGGTCGGCGCAGCGTTCGCGACCTTCCTCGACCAGCCCGGCGTGCCCGTGATCGCGATGGAGCTGAGCTGCCCGTCGGGCGGACCGGCCAGCCTCGAGCTGGCGCAGAGCAGGCACGTGCCGGCGGGAGCCGCGCCGGTGTCGGGCGAGCAGCGCTGGCAGGTGCCCATCTGCGTGGCCGTGCCCGACGGCGGCAAGCGGGAGACGCACTGCACGCTCCTGACCGAGGCGACCGGCGAGCTTGCGCTGGGCAAGACCTGCCCCGCGTGGGTCGCGCCCAACGTCGACGGCGCCGGCTACTATCTGTCCAGCCTGGCCCCCGAGCAGCTCAAGGCGCTGCTCGAGCGCGGGTGGGCCAGGCTGCCGCGCGGCGAGCGCCTCGCGCTGCTGACCGACCTCGACATCCTGGTCGACGGCGGCAAGGCCGACCTCGGCGCGGTCCTCGCGCTGCTGCCGCGCCTGGGCACGAGCGGCGATCCCTACCTGCTCGAGGAGGCGGTCACCCGGCTCGACCGGCTCGCGCGCTTCGTGGCGCCCGACCAGCAGGACTCGTTCGCGCGGCTCGTGCGCGACACGGTGGGCCGGGCGGGCAAGCGCATCGGCTGGTCGCCGCGCCCGCACGAGAAGCTGGCCGAGGCCCGGCTGCGCGGCCGGCTGATGCCGCTCCTCGCGGTCGAGGGGCAGGACCGGGCGGCGCGCGCACGAGCGGTCGCGCTCGCGCACCAGTGGACGGCCGATCACCACAAGGTCCCCGAGTCGCTGTGGGGCCCGGTGCTGACGGCGGCGGTGCGCGCGGACGCGAAGGCCGTGGTGCCCGATCTGCTCGCCCGCGTCGCCGAGGAGCCGGACCGGGTGGCGCAGCGCGCGATCTACCAGGCGGTCGCGATGGGGCAGGACGCCGAGCTCCAGGGCAAGGCGCTGGGCCTGCTCCTGACGGCAGATCCGGTCCCGCCCGAGATGGTGCAGCTGCTCACGTTCCCACCCGACATCGAGCGGCAGGCGTCGCTGTTCGACTTCGTGCGCGAGCACGCCGACGATCTCCTGCGCCGGCTGCCCGAGGACTACCAGCGCACGCTGGTCGTGAACGTGTGCGACCCCGGCCGGCGCGAGCAGGTGGCGAGCTTCCTCAAGTCGAAGCTCGAGCCGCTGCCGAAGATCGGCACGCTCTCCGTCACGCAGAAGGTCGAGTCCATGGACCAGTGCATCGCGCGGCGCGCCACCCAGGCGCCCGCGCTGGCGGCGTTCCTGTCGGGGCGCAAGTAGGCCCCGCAGGCCTCGCGCTCAGGCGGCCGGCTCGGGCTCCTCGTCCACCGACGGGGAGCCGAGCACCGGCTTGATGTCGACCACCGGGGTGCCGTCGATCGCCTCGAGCGGCGCCACGTGCAGGCGGCCCGCGTCGATGGCGATCACGCGGACCCGGTGCAGCCCGAGCGGGTTCGGTCGCGCCGGTGACCGGGTCGCGAACACGCCGGTGAGCGGGTTGCGCTCGTCGCCGCGCGGGTGAACTTTCAAGACGTCGCGCGCGGCCCGGTGGAGCCACGTGATGAGGACGATGTCGTCACCTGGTGCGAGGCCGTCGAGGCCCTCGGCCACGGCCGCGTCGACCTCGACCCAGGCGTCGGGCGCCCCCTCGCTGCCCTGGCGCGGGGCGTCCTCGGGCCGCGCGAGCGCCGAGCGGATGGTCCCGATGGGTGTCAGTGCGAACGCGGCGGCGGGGTCGGGCATGTCGCCGCGATCCTGCCGCACGGCACGCCGCGCGGCCAGTACGGACGCGGCGCCGTGACCGGGTCCGGAACACCGTGCCGCGCCCTGTCACGCCCCCACATCGAGAGGCGCGGCGGAGCGCCCGGAAGGGGGTCGAGATGGAATCACTGTTTGGCGGCGCGTTCGTCGGCGCCTTCGCGCTCCTGGTCGGGCTCGAGGGGCTGCGGCCGGCCCGGCGCCTGCCGGCCGTCCGGCTGTGGCGCGCATCGAGCCATGTCGGCGAGGTCGGCGACGCAGGCCGCGCGCCGCCGCGATGACGCGGGTCGATGCTACATTGACCGGATGCGACGCGCGACTCGTGTGACGCCCGGCCGGGCGGCCGCCGACGGGGCATGATGGCGGGCACCGGTGCGACCGGGGGCGGCGGGAGGAAGCAGAAGACGCGCGTGTGGGCCGAGATCTTCGGCTCTCGGCGCATGGCGATCAACGCGGTGCTCGGCTTCGCCAGCGGGCTGCCGCTCCTGCTCACCGGGCAGGCGCTGAATCTATGGCTGACCGACGTCGGCCTCAACATCAAGACCATCGCGCTGTTCGCGTCGGTGGGGCTGCCGTACACGCTCAAGTTCGCGTGGGCGCCGCTGCTCGACCGCTACGTGCCGCCGTTCATGGGCCGGCGGCGCGGCTGGCTCCTGATGTCGCAGATCGGGCTGGTGGCGGCGGTGGCGGCCATGGCCGCGATGGACCCCGCGTCCGGGACCACTCCGATCGCGGTGCTCGCCATCGCGCTGGCCGCGTTCAGCGCGACCCAGGACATCGTGATCGACGCCTGGCGGGCCGACATCCTCACCGACGACGAGCGCGCCGCCGGATCCGCGGTCTACGTGTTCGGCTATCGCGCGGCCATGCTGCTGGTCGGCACGGTCGGGCTGATCCTGGCCCAGTACACCAGCTATCAGCTGCTCTACATCTCGTGCGCCGCCGTCCTCGCGCTCTGCATGGTGGCCACGTTCATGGCCGAGGAGCCCGAGCAGCCCAAGGCGCGGCCTCACAACCTGTACCAGGCCGTCGTCCTGCCGTTCGCCGACTTCTTCAGGAAGCTCGGCTGGGGCGCGCTGGTCGCGCTGGCCTTCGCCGCGTTCTACAAGTTCGGCGATCAGATGGTGGATGGGCTCATCAGCACGTTCTGGCGGCGCGAGATGAAGCTCGAGAACCTGGAGATCGCCACCTTCACCAAGGCGGCGGGGTTCTCCGGCGTCGCGGTGGGCGGCTTTCTGGCCGGCGCCCTCACGCCGCGGCTCGGCACGAAGCGCGCTCTCCTCGTCTTCGGGCTGCTGCAGGCGTCCACCAACATCCTCTACGCGGCGCTCGCCGTCACCGGCAAGTCGTACATCCTCATCGGCGGATCGATCTTCATCGACTACGTGGCCAACATGATGGGCACCGCGGTCTTCGGGGCCGTCTTCATCGCGATGTGCAGCAAGGAGGTCAGCGCCACCCAGTACGCGCTCCTGACCAGTCTGTCGTCGGTGGGCAAGCGCGTGTTCGGTGGCGTGGGCGGGGTTCTCATCGCCAACCACGGGTGGGGTGTGTTCTTCGGCGCGACGGCGGCGATGGCCGTGCCCGGCCTGGTCCTCGTCCTGTTCCTGCCCGCCGTCCTCTTGACGCCGCCGCACCGGCCCGACGAGGTGCAGGCGAGCGGCAAGCCCCGCGCGCCCACCGTGCCGGAGGCGAGAGTGGTCAAGTAGCGAGGCGGGCCGCCGGAGGCGCCCTCCCGGATGATCAGCCCTGGAGCTGAGTCGCGCGCCGGCGCCCGCGCGGCCTCGAGTCGAGCAGGCGAGCGGCCGCCTGGCGGGCGGCCATCGCCGGCGCGCGGCTGCGCTCCATCGCCGCCGCGACCAGCGCGCCATCGATGAGCAGCGACAGCTCGCGCGCCACCTGCTTGGGCCGATCGAGCCCGGCCTCGCGCGCCATGCGCTCCAGGCGCGCGCGCAGCGCGACCTTGTTCTCCACCGCGACCGCGTAGGCCGGATGCGAGGTGTCGTTGAGCTGGGCCGCGGCGTTGATGAACGCGCAGCCGCAGTAGCCGTCGCGCGCGACCCACGCGGCCACCAGCTCGAAGACGTGCACCAGCCGGCTCACGGGATCGGCCGGCCCGCGCGCCATCTGCTCGTCGAACCAGGCCCACCAGACGCGGCCGATCCTCTCCATGTAGTCGGCGGTCAGTCGGTCCTTGGATCCGAAGTGGGCGTACATCGACATCTTGGCCACGCCGGCGTGGGCGAGGAGCTGATCGATGCCCGTCGCCGAGATGCCGTTGCGATAGAAGAGCTCCTCAGCGGATCGGAGCAGCCGCTCCCTCGGGTCCACCCAGTTGGCCGCCTTGCGCGGCCGCCCCGGTCTGCGCGTCCTCGTAGCCATCGCCGCCGTGATCCTGCACGTACAGAGTGGACTCTGTCAGCCCGTCGCGCTCGGTGAACTCGTCGTCGCTCGCGCGACCCGGTCGATCGTGTGCGCACATGTGGCCCGCGCGGGTGGCGCGGCCGCACATGCGGCACGAGAGGGCCAGTCGGCGTCGCGAGCAGACTTCATATCTGTCTCTCGTCTCTATCGAGGCGCTCCGGAGCACCGATAAAACGAAATAGACAGAATTGTCTGTTCGTCGTCAAGCCAGATCCGGTTCTGTATCATCGCCGGTGGCGGAGGCGCGAATGCCCCCGCCGGCGGCGCGGGGGCCACCAGCCGCCCCGCTCGCTGGGCAGCTCGTTCCAACGAGGAGGCGAAGCCATGACGCTCCAGCGCAAGGCCACTCTACTGGTGATCGCCGGGTTCCTGTGCCTACCCGGCGCCGCCCTCGCTCAGGACTCGACCACCGGCGCGGTCCGCGGCCTGGTCGAGGACAAGGCCAACGGCGAGGTGGTGATCGGAGCCACCGTGGTGGCCTCGGGTCCCGCCCTGCAGGGCACGCAGGCCAGCATCACCGACGAGACCGGTCAGTACTCGATCGCCAACCTGCCGCCCGGCACCTATCAGGTCGTCGTCTACTACGCCGACAGCAAGTTCTCGCGCACCAACGTCCTCATCCAGCTGGGCAAGGTCGCCAAGGTCAACATCCAGATCGACAGCAAGGCGCAGAAGGGCGAGACCATCGTCATCGAGGGCCGCGCGCCGCTCATCGATCAGCAGTCGACCAAGACCGGCACCACCATCACGTCCGACTACACGCAGAACGTCCCCACCGGGCGGACCTTCGGCGAGGTCCTGGGCGCGTCGGCCGGCTCGCAGTCCGACACCTACGGCACGTCGGTGGCCGGCTCGACCTCGGTCGAGAACACGTACATCGTCGAGGGCGTCAACACGACCGATCCGGGCTTCGGTCTGCTCAGCACCAACCTGCCCAACGAGTTCATCCAGGAGACCGAGGTCATCACCGGCGGCTACAACGCCGAGTACGGGCGCTCGACCGGCGGCGTCATCAACATCATCACCAAGTCGGGCTCCAACGATTTCCACGGCTCGGTTTTCGGATACTGGACCCCGGGCGCGCTGGTCGCCGACGAGAAGGTGACGCCGCGGGCGGGCAGCGCGATCGACCGCCAGGACAACCTGGCCAACAACTTCGACTTCGGCGTCGAGGTGGGCGGCCCCATCGTCAAGGACCGGCTGTGGTTCCACGCCGGGTTCAACCCGTCCTTCAACCAGAACGAGATCAGCCGCATCATCAAGAGCCAGGTCGACGAGGACGGGGACGGGACCCCGGACGTGGATCAGAACGGCTTCACCGTGCTGCGCGAGCTCGACCGCACGACGCGCGACGAGAACACGTCGACCTACTTCTACTCGGCCAAGCTCACGGGCGCGGTGACGCCGGACCACCAGGGCTCGCTGTCGGTCATGGGCAGCCCGGGCAGCGAGGACGACTGGTTCCAGCTGCAGATGAACGGCGCCGAGTCGGCCATCTTCCAGAAGGTGGATCACAACATCCTCGATGTGTCGGGCAAGTGGACCTCGAAGTTCTTCGACAACCGGACCCAGATCGACGCGGTGGCCGGCCTCCACCGCGACGTCGACGACCAGACGCCGGGCGAGGGCGGGAACGAGAGCCAGGTGCGCTACGAGGTGGCAGACACGCCGCTCACCAACTTCACGTCGCAGGAGATGTCGTTCGGCGGCGTGCCGGGCGGCTGCGTCGACGGCGGCCCCGACGATCCGTATCCCGGCATCACCAACTGCCCGGTCCCACTCTACCGCTCGGGCGGCATCGCCTTCGTCGAGGACACCACCTCGACTCGCCTGTCGGGGCTGCTCTCGGTGACCCAGCGCGTGAAGGCCGCCGGCCACCACGTCATCAAGGCGGGCGCCGACGTCGAGGACCAGGGCTTCGTCGACTCGCGCTATTACACCGGCGGCACCTGGTATCGCCAGCTCAGCAGCGGGACCTGGCAGCTGCGCCGCTTCTACACGCCCGACACCGACGCCGAGACCCCGTGCGGCATCGATCTCGACGGCGACGGCGAGCCGGACGCGCGCTGCCGCCAGATCGAGGACGGCCAGGAGCTGTCCGGCGACGCCGCCACGCGCAACCTCGGCGCCTACCTGCAGGACTCCTGGTCCATCCTCCCCAACCTCACCCTCAACGCGGGGGTGCGCTGGGAGCAGCAGACGCTCTACACGGCCAAGCACATCCAGGGGCAGATCTCGCCCACCACGGGCGAGCCCATCCCCGACGTGGCGTTCAAGCTGGGCAACATGCTCGCGCCGCGCGTCGGGCTGATCTACGACTGGACCCGGGAGGGGCGCGCGAAGGTCTACGGCCACTACGGCCGGTTCTACGAGTCGATCCCGATGGACATCAACGCGCGCGCCTATGGCGGCGAGGTGATCGCGCGCCGCAACCTCCCGTCCACCGCGTGCGATCCGACCGATCCGGTCAGGACCTGTGACGAGGGGCTGGCCACCAGCGACAGCTACAGCGGCGGCGGCGAGGAGCTGGTCGCGCCGGGGATGAAGGCGCAGTTCCTGGACGAGATGGTGCTCGGCACCGACTACGAGGTCTTGCCCGACCTCAAGGTCGGGCTGTCCTATATCCGCCGCGATCTCGGTCGCGTGATCGAGGACGTGTCCACCGACGGCTCGGCGACGTACATCGTGGCCAACCCGGGCGAGGTCGACGCGGGCGCGGTCGCCGACCTGCGCGCGCAGGCGGCCGAGGTCATGGGCAGCGACCCCGACCGCGCCTCCTATCTCCAGTACCAGGCCGACGTGTTCGAGGGCGTGGGCGTCTTCGATCCGCCCAAGCGGACCTACAACGCCGTGCAGCTCACCGTCGAGCGCCGCTTCACGACCGCCTTCATGATGACCGCCTCGTACACGTACTCGAAGCTGAAGGGCAACTACCCGGGCCTGTTCTCGCCGGAGACGGGCCAGCTCGACCCCAACCTGACCTCGCAGTACGACCTGCCGGAGCTGATGGCCAACCGCTACGGCGACCTGACCGCCGACGCGCCGCACCTGGTCAAGCTGGATGGCTTCTACCACCTCGACCTCGAGAAGATCGGCTTCGTCAACTTCGGCGGCCGCGTGCGCGCGCAGTCGGGGCGGCCGGTCACACCGCTCGGCGCGCATCCCATCTACTCGCTCAACGAGTCGTACATCCTGCCGCGCGGCGAGTCGGGTCGCACCGGCCTCACCACGCGGTTCGACGCGCAGCTCGGCTACGGCCGCAACCTGGGCAACGGCATGCGCCTGGAGGCGTTCGTCACCATCTTCAACCTGTTCAACCAGCAGCCGGAGACCCAGGTGGACGAGACCTACACCTACGACTTCGTCAACCCGATCGTCGGCGGCTCGGTCGAGGACCTGGCCCACCTCAAGGTGCTGAGCGACCAGCCGTCGCCGGTGACCGCCGAGGTCAACCCGAACTACAAGAACACGAGCGTCAGGCAGTCGCCGGCATCGGCCCGCTTCGGCCTCCGCTTCCTGTTCTGACGCACCGCGCTCCTGACCCCGGGCTGCGAGCTGCTGGCTATCGCAGCTCGCGCTTGAGGATCTTCCCGGTCGGGCCCTTGGGCAGGGAATCGCGGAACTCGATCAGCCGCGGGTACTTGTAGGCGGCGAGCTTCGACTTGCAGTACGCGATGATGTCCTCGGGCGTGGCGGTGTGTCCGGGGCTGAGCGCGATCACGGCCTTGACCTCCTCGCCGTGGCTCGCGTGCGGCACGCCGACGACGGCCGCCTCGAGCACGCCGGGATGCGCGTACAGGACCTCCTCGATCTCCCGGGGATACACGTTGAAGCCGCCGCGGATGATCATGTCCTTCTTGCGATCGACGATGTAGTAGTAGCCGTCTGCGTCGCGCGTGCCGATGTCGCCGCTGCGGAACCAGCCGTCCACGATCGCCTCCGCCGTGGCCTCGGGCCGCTTCCAGTAGCCCTTCATGACGTTGTGGCCCTTGATGCAGATCTCGCCGCGCTGGTCGGGCTCGAGGATGTCGGCGCCATTCTCGTCGATGAGCTTGAACTCCACGCCCCAGATCGGGATCCCGATCGAGCCGATCTTCTTCGCGCCCGGCGGGTTGAACGACGCCACCGGCGAGGTCTCCGACAGGCCGTAGCCCTCGAGGATGTCGGTCTTGAACTTCGTGTCGAACGCCCCCATCACCTCCATCGGCATCGCCGATCCGCCCGAGGCGCAGTGGCCGAGCGAGGCCAGCATCTCCGGCTTCACCTCCGGGTGGTGGAGGAGCGCGAAGTACATGGTCGGCACGCCGGCGAACTGCTGCACCTTGTGCGCGAGGATCTGCTGCGCCGCGGCGAGCGGATCGAACCGCGGCATGAGCACCATCGTCCCGCCGGCGCGGATGGTGGCGTTCTGCATCACGGTCTGCCCGAAGCTGTGAAACAGCGGCAGCACCACCATCACCACCAGGTCGTCGGCCTGGCGCAGGACCGGCGGTCGATTGGTGTACTCGGCGTTGTAGAGCAGGTTGAAGTGGGTGAGCTCTGCACCCTTGGGGCGGCCCGTGGTGCCGGACGTGTAGAGGATGACGGCCGTGTCGTCCGGGCTGGTGGCCGGTACGCCGGCGACCGGCGTCGCCGCCATGCACAGCGCGGCGAAGTTGAACGTGCCCTCGGCGGCGGTCATGTCGGCGCGGTCCTGCTTGACCACGATCATGTGCTTGCAGGTGCCGGCGCGCGCGAACCCGAGCCGCGCCTGCTCGGCGAAGCCCTCCCATGTGACGAGGACCTGCGCCTCGGAGTCCTCGAGGTGATAGGCGATCTCGTCGCCGGTCAGGAGCACGTTGAGCGGCACGACCGGGCACGCCGCGTAGTGACACCCGAAGTAGGCGATGGTGAACTGGGGGACGTTGGGCAGGAGCAGGGCCACGTGCTGCCCCGGCGCGATCCCGAGGTCGCGCAGCGCGGCCCCGAAGCGGCGCGCGAGGCCGTCGATCATGCCGTAGGAGAGGACGACGTCGTTGATGATGATGGCCGGCTTGTCCGGCTTTCTCCGGGCCGACTCGGCCAGCAGCGTGGCGAGATTCAGGCTCATGGGCGCCTCCTGGGGGCCGATCCTACAGGAGGCTGAGCCGGCTTTGGCGCTTTCTCGACGGCGAGCGGCCGCGACTCGCGACCGCGGCGAGGCTCCGCGCGGTCACGCGATGGCGGCGCCCGACCGGCGGTGGGGGTATGATGGGCGCCATGGAGGCGTGTAGCGGCGAGATGGTGTGCCCGCCCCCGAACGTCGGGTTCTCGGCGCTGCTGCTCTGGACCATCACGGTGTACGGGGTGCTCGGGATCCTGAGCGTGTTCACGATCGCGGTGCACTGGCGCGAGCCGACCGCGACCGGGGCCCACATCCTGCGGATCTTGACGCTCCTCGACCTCGGGTCGGCGGCGCTCGCGCCGCTCGTCGTCTTCTTCGCGATCGGCGCGCCGCGCGCCGCCACCGCGGTGGTCCTGGCCCAGGTCATCCTGGCCGGGCTGTGCCGCGCCGCGGCGAGGCGCGCCGTGCCGACGGACCTGCCGCCAGCCCGCGCCCTTCGCTGAGCGCCGAGCCGCCGTGCGCGCACCGTCGCTGGCCGATCACCTGGCGGATCGATCGTTCGCGCTGGCCCTGTCGTCGGGCTTCTTCGGCTTCTACGCCCACGCGGGCGTGGCGGAGGCGCTCGAGGAGGCGGGCCTGCGGCCGTCGCGCCTGTCGGGTTCGAGCGCGGGTGCGCTGGTGGCAGGGCTGTGGGCCGCGGGCATGCCTGCCGCAGAGATGACCGCGGAGCTGGCCCTGCTCGAGCGGGCCGACTTCTGGGATCCGGCGCCGGGGCTCGGGCTCCTCCGCGGCGAGCTGTTCCGCCGCCGGCTCGAGCGTCTCTTGCCGGTGGGCAGCTTCGCCGCCTGCCGCGTGCCGCTCTCGGTCTCGGCCTTCGACCTCCGCGCGCGCCGCACCGTCGTGCTCGAGGCCGGCGATCTCGCCAGCGCGCTGGTCGCGTCGTGCGCGTTCCCCGGCCTGCTCCAGCCGGTGCGGCGCGAGGGGCGCCTGCTCAGCGACGGCGGCATCGCGGATCGCCCCGGGCTCGCCGGCCTGCGCGGGCAGCCCGCCGGCGAGGCCACGCTCTATCACTGCCTGACCAGTCGATCGCCGTGGCGCCGGCGCCGGAGCCCGGTGTTCGGGGTGCCGGAGCGCCCGGGCACGATCACGCTGCGCATCTCGGGGTTGCCGCGCGTGAACCCGTTCCGCCTCGCTGCCGGGCGCGCGGCCATCGGTGCCGCGCGCGACGCCGCCCGCCGGGCTCTGGCGTCGCCGATGTCGGTGATCCTCGACATCGCGGCCGGCGTCACACCGGCGACCTAGGCGGCCGGGTGCGGCGGCGGCGGCGGGCGCGTCGCGTCGCGTCGCGTCGGTCAGAAGCTGGCAGTGGAGCCACGCGGCCGGTGGGGCGAAGATGTGGGGATGCGGCGAGTGCGCAGAGCGAGCGCGCCCTGGATCGGGTCGATCGTCGTCCATGGGGCGATCGTCGCCGCCGCGATGCAGTGCCGGGGCGATCGCGCGGCGTCGCGACCGGATGCG
>DATFRY010000348.1:0-2170 GCA_035262925.1 Kofleriaceae bacterium
AGACGCTGCGCGAGGTGCTCGCGACGCGCGGGCGCTTGCTGTGGCAGGAGGCGGTGGGCATCGCGGCGCAGATCACCTCGGCGCTCGGTGCTGCGCATCGCCAGCAGCCGCCGATCGTGCACCGCGATCTCAAGCCCGAGAACGTGATCATCGTCGAGAGCGGCGGCGTGAAGGTGATGGACTTCGGCATCGCGAAGGTGCTGCAGGAGCTGTCGAAGACCACGACGCACAGCGTGGGCACGCTGCAGTACATGAGCCCGGAGCAGATCGACGCCGCCGACGTCGACCATCGCTCCGACATCTATTGCCTCGGGCTGATCCTGTACGAGGCGCTGGCCGGCCGCGCGCCGTTTCACTCCGACTCGCCGCGCGAGCTGCTCAACCTCCAGTGCACCGCGGCGCCTCCCCCCTTGCCCGAGGACGTGCGGGCGGGACTGCCGCGCGGGGTCGAGCGCGTGCTCCATCGCATGCTGGAGAAGGCGCCGGGAGAGCGGCCCGGGTCGGCGCAGGAGGTGTCGGCCGCGCTCGAGCCATTCGTCAGCGCCGCAGACGGCGGCGCCGGCAGCTCGATCGCGGTGCCGGCGATGTCGGCGATGTCGATGCCGGCGATGCCGGCGGCCGGGTTCGCGGGGTCGTCGACGGCGATGCGCGGGGCGGGCGGGAGCCCGAGCGCGGCGA
This sequence comes from Kofleriaceae bacterium, assembly GCA_035262925.1. GTDB lineage: Bacteria > Myxococcota_A > Polyangia > Haliangiales > Haliangiaceae > DATFRY01. The sequence continues at coordinate 679 of DATFRY010000348.1, forward strand.
TTCCGGCGGCGGCGAGCGTGCCGCCGGGCTCGCCGTCGGTCGCGGCCGCCGCGGTGGGGGCGGCGCGGCTCGATACCATCGCGCTCCTCGAGCGCGCGGGCCGGCCGCGCGAGGTGTCGGCGCGGGCGGGCCTGGCCATCGTGCTCGGCCTGTCGCTGGTGACGGGGCTGGTCACGTACGCCGTGCGCACCCATCGGGCGGATGCTCGGCCCGCGGCCTCCTCGCCGGCCGATGCGATCGGCGGGGCCGACGCAGGCCCCGACAGCGGTGTCGGCGACGGCGGTGTCGGCGGTGTCGGTGGCCCCGGCGTCGGTGCTGGCGGCGCGGGCGGCGGGGCGGCGATCTGATGCTCGCGTCCGGTTCGCCGGCGTCGCGCGGCTACACAGGCGGCGCCGCGCTGTCGCCGGCAGGGCGCGCGGCGCGCTGCGAGGCCGACCTGGCCGGCGACGCCGGCGAGATCTGGCGACTGGCGGGCGACGCCGAGCGCGCGGCGGCGCGGCTGGCCGAGCTCGGTCGATGCGGCGCCGGCGGCTTCATCGCCGCCGGACGGGACGAGGACGGGGTGTGGCTGGCGCGCCTGGCACCGGCCGCGACGCTGTCCGCATGGCTCGAGCAGCACCCTGGCCCCGCCGATCCGGCGCTGGCGTGCTCCCTCGCGGCCAGCCTTGCCGACGCCGCGGCGGCGTGCGAGGCGGTGTCGCTGTTCCCGGGCGCGATCGACCCGGACGGTGTCTTCGTGCGCGGCGACTCGCTCGAGATCCGCGCCGACGCCATGGTCGGCGCTCTGGTCGGCGGCGGCGGGGTCGTCGCCTCGCCCGGCGCGGCCCGCTGGCTCTCACCCGAGCAGGCCGAGGGCCAGCCGGCCGACAGCGCGAGCAACCGCTACGCCATCGGCCTCCTGCTCTATCGCCTGCTCTCCGGCGAGCATCCGTTCTCCGGCCGCGGCCTGCGCCGCGGGCTCGACGATCAGCTGCAGCGCGGCGCCCCGCCGCTTCCCGACGCGATCGCCGCGAGTCTGCCGCCCGGCCTGCACGGCGCCTGCCTGCGCCTCCTCGATCCTGATCCATCGCGCCGCCCCGCCTCCGCCGCCGAGATCGCCGCCCAGCTGGGCGGGTTCGCGGGCGGCCGATCGCCGGCGTCGTCGCCGGGCACGTCGCCGGCGCCGATGCGGTCCGCGAGCCCGATCACCTCGCCGAGCTCGATCGCTCCGCCGAGCCCGATCGCTCCGCCGAGCTCGATCACCTCGCCGAGCTCGATCGCCTCGCCGAGCCCGATCACGCCGCCGAGCCCGGCGTCGAGTCGACTGCCGCATCCGCGGCTCCTGGCAGGGCTCGCCGTGGTCGCGGCCGGTGCCATCGCCGCGTGGTGCGCGATCCGCGCCGTGAGTCCCGCCACCGCGTCCGCCGCGCGCGCGCACCCGCGGCGGCCGCTGACCGAGCCCCGCGCCCTGGCCGACTGCGCCTCCTCGATCCTGATCCATCGCGCCGCCCCG
>DATFRY010000349.1:0-27291 GCA_035262925.1 Kofleriaceae bacterium
CGTCGCGTTGTAGACCGGCCCGAGGCCCTCCTCCAGAGTCTCCTGCTCGGCGAAGGTGTCGGTGGCGACCTCCATCTCGGCCTCGGTGGCGACACCGTTGCTGCCGACATCGAAGCCGGCCGGCGCCTCGACGAGAGCCACGATGATGGCGCCGCTGCTCTCCGGCGCCACCGGACTGCCCCCCACAGCAGCACTCTCGGCCGCGGCGGCGGCCTCCTCCGAGACGGTTTGATCGACTAGCTCGGACGTGCACGCGCCGGCCCCGATGGCCAGGAGCGCGGCAGTCCCGAGCGGCAGAAGAGTCGTCGTCCCCGGAATGGACATGAGCTCCTCCCTTCCTTGACGCCCGTTCGTGGGCGGCGCCCTTATAATTTTCTGAATTGAGATAGTCAATTTGTTTTTGTCTCGGCAGTCATTACACCGACTCTCATTTCTTCTCATCAAGGATCATTAATAATGGATGGATAGATGACCGCTCCGATATTTTTGGAGATCGCACCGACGCATTTCGTAGGTAAAACCAGAGAAAATCGTATGTCCCACGATGTGTGGGATCGAATCCAATCGTGGGAGCATGTAATCAATCTACGAGCCGAAATTTCCGATCGCGGGACGAGCAGGGAGACTCACTCGCAGCGGTGCTGCGGTGTCGCGATGTCGTGCCGCCGGCGTGGAGCTGCCCTGTCGCGCTGCCGTGTCGCGCCGCCGTGTCTCGCTGCGTGCGTGCGTCTGGCGGGCGGCGTCTCGCGGGCGGCGTCTGGCGGGCGACGTCTGGCGGGCGGCGTCTGGCGGGCGGCGTCTCGCGGGCGGCATCTCGCGAGACGCGCCGATCGAAGCATCGCCGAGGATCGGCTCGACATCCGGTCGACCGCGTCGCGCATGGCGCTCGGCGTGTGCCGGTAGCTCGGCCACGCGTCCGCCCGCTCGCCCTGGCTCGATCGCGGCGCGCGCGCGATCGGCGCGGCAATCGCCGCCCGTGCGACGGCGTCGTCCGGCGCTCGTGGCGCGACCCGCGCCGCTCCGTCGGGGGCGCGTCCGGCGCGGCGCCCGTCCCGGGGACGTGATCCCACGTGGTTCGGCGACGGTGACGGGGGCCTGCGCCGCGCTCTCGGCCGAGCCGGCTGGTCGCGCGCCTTGCCGGTGTGAGAGGGGGCCCGTATCCTCCGCCAATGTTGGGCGACGAACCGCTTCACGAAGCCCTCACCTTCGACGATGTCCTCCTCCTCCCGGCGGAGAGCGCGATCTTGCCCGGCGAGGCCGACGTGGCGACGCGGCTCACGACCGGCATCTCGCTGCGCCTCCCGCTGGTCAGCGCGGCGATGGACACCGTCACCGAGGCCGCGACGGCCATCCGCATGGCGCGCGAGGGCGGGCTCGGCTTCGTGCACAAGAACCTTCCGATCGAGGAGCAGGCGCGCGAGGTCAACAAGGTCAAGAAGGCCGAGACCGGAATCGTGGTCGACCCGGTCACGATCGGCCCCGAGCAGAGCGTGCGCGAGGCGCTCGCGCTCCTGCGCGCCCACCGCATCTCCGGCCTGCCGGTGGTCGACGGCGATCTGCGGCCGGTCGGCATCCTGACCAACCGCGATCTCCGCTTCGAGCGCAACCTCGATCAGAAGATCAGCGACGTGATGACCCGACAGCTGGTCACCGTGCCGGAGGGAGTGACCACCGCGCAGTCGATCGAGCTGCTGCACAAGCACCGCATCGAGAAGCTGCTGGTGATCGATCGGTCCGGGCGGCTCAAGGGCCTCATCACCATCAAGGACATCGAGCAGGCGGGGCAGAACCCGCTCGCCGTCAAGGACAGCCTGGGCCGGCTGCGGGTGGGCGCAGCGGTCGGCGTGGGGCCGGATCGCGAGGCGCGAGTCGAGGCGCTGGTCGCCGCCGGCTGCGACGTCATCTGCGTCGACACCGCGCACGGCCAGTCGCGCCGCGTGCTCGAGGCGGTGGCCGCCACGCGCAAGCGCTGGCCGCAGATCGAGCTGGTGGCCGGCAACGTGGCCACCGTGACCGGCACCGTTGCACTCATCGAGGCCGGGGTCAACGGCGTCAAGGTGGGCGTGGGGCCGGGCTCGATCTGCACCACCCGCGTGGTGGCCGGCGTCGGGGTGCCGCAGCTGACCGCGATCGCCGACTGCGCGCGCGCCGCCGCCGGACACGGCGTGCCGATCATCGCCGACGGCGGCATCAAGTACTCCGGCGACGTGGCCAAGGCGATCGCGGCCGGCGCCGACAGCGTGATGATCGGCTCGCTGTTCGCCGGCACCGACGAGGCGCCGGGCGAGATCATCCTGTACCAGGGGCGGACCTACAAGACGTACCGCGGCATGGGGTCCATCGGCGCCATGCGGGCCGGCTCCGGCGATCGCTACTTCCAGGGCGGGCGCGAGGGCAGCAAGCTGGTGCCGGAGGGCATCGAGGGGCGGGTGCCGTACCGCGGCTCGCTGAGCGAGAGCGTCTACCAGCTGGTCGGCGGGCTGCGCTCGGCGATGGGCTACGTCGGCTGCCCCACCATCGCCGCGCTCAAGCAGAACGCCCGGTTCGTGCGCATCTCGCAGCAAGGGCTGCGCGAGAGCCACGTGCACGACGTCATCATCACCAAGGAAGCGCCCAACTACCGGGTGGACTGACGAGATGGGCTTTATGGCCGCGCCGCGCGAGACGATCCTCATCCTCGATTTCGGGTCGCAGTACACCCAGCTCATCGCGCGCCGGGTGCGCGAGCACGGCGTCTACTCCGAGATCCACCCGTTCTCGCTGCCGGTCGAGAAGATCCGCCAGATGGATCCGCGCGGGATCGTGCTGTCCGGCGGGCCGTCGTCCTGCTACGAGCCGGACGCGCCGACGGTCTCGCCCGAGATCTTCGAGCTCGGGGTGCCGGTGCTGGGCATCTGCTACGGCGCGCAGCTGGTGGCGCGGCTGCTCGGCGGTCGGGTCGAACCCGCCGACAAGCACGAGTACGGCCGCGCCCACGTGACGGTGAAGCCCGACAAATGTGCCGACGGGCTGTTCCGCGGCTTCGCGGCCGGCGAGGAGCTGTCGGTGTGGATGTCGCACGGGGACCGGGTCGTCGCGCTGCCGCCCGGGTTCGAGCTCGTCGGCGAGAGCGCCAACTCGCCGGCGGCGGCGTTCGCCCACGAGGCGCGGCGGATCGCGTGCGTGCAGTTCCACCCGGAGGTGGCGCACACCCCGCGCGGCAACGAGATCCTGGCCAACTTCCTCTTCCGCGTGTGCGGCGCGTCGGGCAGCTGGTCGATGGCGTCGTTCGTCGAGCAGGCGGTCGCCGAGGTGAGGCGCCGGGTGGGCGAGGACGGCCGCATCCTGTGCGCGCTGTCGGGCGGGGTCGATTCGTCGGTGGTTGCGGCGCTCTTGATCCGCGCCGTCGGCCCGCGCCTCACCTGCATCTTCGTCGACAACGGGCTCCTGCGCTCGGGCGAGCGCGAGAACGTGGCCAGCGTGTTCCGCGATCACTTCCGCGCCGACCTGCGGGTGATCGACGCCGAGGAGCGCTTCCTCGGGGCGCTGGCAGGCGTGACCGACCCGGAGCGCAAGCGCAAGATCATCGGCACCGAGTTCATCCGCGTGTTCGAGGAGGAGGCGCGCGGCATCTCCGGCGCCCGCTGGCTGGCCCAGGGCACGCTCTACCCCGACGTCATCGAGTCGGTGTCGTTCAAGGGCCCGTCGGCGGTCATCAAGTCGCATCACAACGTGGGCGGGCTGCCCGAGCGGATGGACCTGGCGCTCATCGAGCCGCTGCGCGAGCTGTTCAAGGACGAGGTGCGCGCGCTGGGCGCGGAGCTGGGGCTGCCGCGCCATCTCCTGAGCCGCCAGCCGTTCCCCGGCCCCGGCCTGGCGGTGCGCTGCCTGGGACCGCTCGACCGCGAGCGCCTGGAGACGCTGCGCGCCGCAGACCTCATCATCGAGGAGGAGGTCCGCGCGGCCGGCCTGTACGAGGCGCTGTGGCAGTCGTTCGGCGTGCTCCTGCCGGTCCGCACCGTCGGCGTGATGGGCGATCAGCGGACCTACGCCGACGTGCTGGCGGTGCGCGCGGTCTACTCGGTCGACGGCATGACAGCCGACTGGGCCCAGCTGCCCTACGATCTGCTCGGCGTCGTCTCGCGGCGGGTGGTCAACGAGGTGCGCGGCATCAACCGCGTGGTCTACGACATCACGTCCAAGCCGCCCGGCACCATCGAGTGGGAGTGAGAGGGTCTCCGAGGGGCGCGCGCGGCGGCGCGGCCTGATCGGGGCGGTGAGCGCCGGGCCGCGCGGTGAGCGGCGCTTCATCTCGAGGGCGCGGCGGCCCTCGCGGCCGATGCCTCGCCGTTGCGTGAGGCGGCCTGCGTTCGCTCCGAGGGATGCAGCGACCGGGCCGCGATGGCGAGGCGGTTCCAGCCGTTGATCATGGCGATCGCGATCGACAGGTCGGTCAGCTCCTTCTCCGAGAAGTGGCACCGCGCCCGGCGGTAGACGTCGTCGGGTGCGTGGGTGGTGGCGATGTTGGTGAGCGACTCGGCCCAGCCCAGCGCGGCGCGCTCGCGGTCGGAGTAGAGCGCCGACTCGCGCCAGGCGTCGAGCAGGTACAGGCGCGCCTCCGACTCGCCGAGCTCTCGCGCCTCCTGCGTGTGCATGTGCAGGCAGTAGACGCAGCCGTTCATCTGAGACACGCGGGTGTTCACCAGGGCGATGAGCCTGCGGTCGAGCCAGCTGGCCGCGAGATATCGCTCCACCGCGAGCAGCGCGTCGAACCCCTCGGGCGCCGCGCTGAATGCGTTCAGCCTCTGTGTCATGGCGACCTCCAATGCCAACGATTGTTGGCCAACGTTCGTTGACATATACCCCCGCCCCGGGCTATGTCAACATGCGTTGGCATGAGGAAGGTGAGCGTGACGGAAGAGCGAGAGAAGCGAGCCCGCTCCGGGCGGACCAAGCAGCGGATCCTGGCCGCGGCGCGGCGGCTGTTCGCGTCCGAGGGCTACGAGCGGACCACGATCCGCGCCGTGGCGGCCGCGGCCGACATCGACCCGGCCATGGTCATGCGCTACTTCGGCAGCAAGGAGGGCCTGTTCGCGGAGGCCGCGACATTCGACCTCGCGCTCCCCGCCCTCTCGTCGGTACCGCGCCGCGAGAGGGGCCGCCGGCTCGCGCGCCACTACGTCGATCTCTGGGGCCGCCAGTCCGCCGGCGGCGGCCTGGCGATCCTCCTGCGCGCAGGAGCGACCAACGACGGCGCAGCCGACCGCGTCCGCGAGATCTTCCGCACCCAGGTCCTCCCGACCATCGCGGCAGTGGTCACCGACGCCGCCCCCACGCGCGCAGTCCTCATCGCCTCCCAGCTCCTCGGCTTCGCATACTGCCGCTACGTGGTCAGGATTCCGGCCCTCGTGAGCCTCGACGACGAGATCATCGTCTCCAACCTGGCCCGCAGCATCCAGCGCTGCCTGGACGGCCCCATCGGCGCCGATTGACCGCACCTCCCCGGCCGGCGGGGCAAGCGAGAGGCGGCGCGACGGCGATGTCCGCTGAATCGAGCGCCAGCCGCGGTGCCGCCCGTTCGCCGGAGGCCCAGGCCGACGATGTGCGCCGAATCGAGAGGCCGCCGCGACCGCCGCCGATGTGCGCCGAATCGAGAAGCCGCCGGGGCGGCCGCCGATGTGCGCCGAATCGAAAGGCCGCCGCGACGGCCGCCCATGTGCGCCGAATCGAGAGGCCGCCGCGACGGCCGCCCATGAGCGCCGAATCGAGAGGTGGCCGCGACGGCCGCCGATGTGCGCCGAATCGAGAGGCCGCCGCGGCGGCCGACGATGTGCGCCGAATCGAGAGGTGGCCGCGGCGGCCGACGATGTGCGCCGAATCGAGAGGCCGCCGCGGCGGCCGCCGAGGCGCGACGAGGCGAAGGCTGGTGTTGCCCCGCCAGGGCTCGGTCCACGAAAGTGGGTCAACTTCCGATGGCGGTCCCGGCCGTGGCGGGCCGGGACTGGCGATGCCGAACCGTGGCGGTGCCGGCGCGGGGGGAATGACGCGGCGCGGCCGGGCGTTTCGCAGGCGGGGGCGGCCGGGATAAGGTATCCGGGCGAATGAGGTCGGACTGCAGTCACGTGCTGGCCGGTCGGAGCTGGCCGGCGTTGGTCGCCCTCGCAGCAGGGGTTGCGAGCCAGTGACGTTGCGGCTGAAGGCACGCGCGCGGGCCCGTCGGACGTGGGTGTTGCTCGCCGCCTGCGTCGGAGCGGCGGTGGCCGCCATGGCCGCGGTGCACGCGCCGGCGGTGGCGGGGCCGGGTGGCGGCGGGAGCGACCGGGAGCCGGAGGGCGCGGTGGTCGTGTCGCTGGGGGCGGGTGCGCGGGTGGACTGGACGCGTGGGTTGCTGATCGCGACCGGCGCGGCGGCGGGCGACCTGCGCGCGCCGTCGGCCGAACTGGCTCGGCTCAAGGCCGAGCGGCAGGCGCGCGACGCGGCGCGGGTGCAGCTGCGCCGGCTGGCGCGCGATCTGGCGCTGGCCGACGGGCGCGAGCTGGGTGCCGCGCTCGAAGGCGCGGCGGCGGATCGGTTCGACCGCGCGCTCGACGCGGTCATCGACGAGCAGGTCGAGCACGCCTCGGATGGATCCGTGGTGCTGGCCGTGGCGCTGCCGCTCGAGGCGGCGCGCGCGGCGGTGTTCGGGCCCGGCCCGGCGCCGAGCGCGGCCGAGCGCGGGCCGACCGCCATCGTGGTCGACGCCGGCCGTCACATCAAACACCCGGCACTCGGGGTGAAGCTGGCCGCCGGCCAGGAGCACTACGCCGGTCCGACCGTGTTCGCGACCAGGAGCGAGGCCATCGGCCCGGCGCGGCTCGGGGGCCGACCGGTGCGCGTGCGCGCCTCGAGTTTCCGCGGCGGCGCGCTCCACCTCGCCGGCGACGACGCCGCCGAGCAGCTCGCCGGGGCGCGCGCGGCCGGTGCCCTGGTGGTCGTCGAGATGGAGGCGGCCGGGCGCGACAAGCGCGACGGCGACAAGCACGGCGACGACGAGAGCGACCGCGACAGGCGCGGCCGTGACAAGCACGGCGACAAGAGCAGCCGCGACAGGCGCGGCAGCGACAGGAGCAGCCGCGACAGGAGTGACGGCGACAGGCGCGGTGACAGGAGCAGCAGCGACGAGCGCGGCGACAAGAGAAGCGACGCGCGCGGCGGCGATGGGCGCGCCGGGTCGCACGACGACCACCGGGATCGCAGCAAGGGAGACAAGGAGAAGCGATGATGACGACGCGGTTGCGAGCTGTTCGCCTCGCCGGGGCCGTCCTGGCGTGCGCGCTGGCCGCCGGTGGGCCGGCACATGCGCAGGATGACCGGGTCGTGCTCGAGGTGCGCGGTGACTGGGCCGGTGCCGATTCGGCCGCGCGCGAGCGCGCGATCGATCAGGCGTTCGCTGCGGCGGTCGAGCGCGGGCTGGCCGGCCTGGTCGCGGACAGGGACCGGGCGCAGAACCGCGCCGCCATCGAAAAGAACGTGCTGCGCCGCGCGCGCCTCTACGTGTCGTCGTACCGCGTGCTCAGCGAGAAGGCCGACGGCGGCCACACCCAGGTGGTGGTGTCGGCGACCGTGGACCTCGGCAAGCTGCGCAGCGCTCTGGGCGAGCTCAAGGTCCCGGTGACGGGCGGCTCATCTGGCTCAGCAGGATCGGCGGGCTCGTCGGGGTCGGCCCCCACCGATGCCGGGGGCACCGGACCGGCCGCGGTGCTCCTGCTCAAGGTCACCACGCCGGATGGCACGAGCGCCAACTTCGGCCGCGGCGGCGAGGACGGAGGCGCCGCGGGCGACGCGCTGACGCGCGAGATGCAGTCGCTGGGTCTGCGCGTGCGCCCGGCCGGCGGCGAGCAGGTGGCGGTGTCGGGCGCCGAGGGCGATCCGCTGCTGCCGCTCGGGGACGAGGCCGCCGTCGACCTCGCGCGCCGCCTGGGGGCCACATCGGTGTGGATCGCGGGTATCGACGTGCGCGCCGACGGCACCATCCGCAGCACGCGCCTCCAGGGCGCGGTCGGGCGCGGCAAGCTGCGAGTGCTGGACGCGGAGCGCGGCGAGGTCATCGCCGAGGGCGAGGCGGAGGGGGCCGGCTTCGACCGGGCGCCCGGCCAGGCCGCCGCCGCGGCGGCGCGCGATCTATCCCACCGGCTGGCCGGCCAGGCCGCGGGCAAGGTCGGCGAGCGCTGGGCGGCGGCGGTCAACACCGGCGGGCCGCAGGTCGTGGTGCGCGTCCGCGGGGCTCAGACCTGGGCCTCGATCGCCGCGCTCATCCACAAGCTCGGCGCGACCACCGGGGTCGACGCGGTGCACGCGCGCGAGGTGGTGCGCGGCCGCATCGCCCTCGGCGTCGAGACCCGCCTGGCTCCGGCCCGCGTGGTCTCGGCCATCCAGCAGGTCCGCCTGTCGAGCGGCACCATCAGCGCGCAGGCGCGGGGCGAGCGCCAGGTCGACGTCGAGATCCGCGGCGACACCGCCATCCAGGGCATCGAGGAGAGCAGCGATGCCGCGCCCGAGTAGCGCCTGCCTCGCGCTCGCGCTGTGCATCTCGCTTCCGGCCTGCGGCGGCGCCGGCGCGTCCCCCACTCGCTCCGACCGCGCGGTGCTCGAGGTGGCCTGCCCGGTGACCGACGCGGTCCTCTGGGTCGACGGACGCTACGTGGCCCAGCTCCGCGACCTGCGCGGCGGCGTGGCGCTGCGGGCCGGCCACCACCAGATCGAGCTCCGCCACGACCGCTACCACGCCTACTACGGCGAGCTGGATCTGCGCCCCGGGCAGCGGCTGCGCGTGGACGTCCCCCTGGCCGAAGCCCTGCCGTAGCGCAGCGGCGGCCCCAGGGCGCCACGACGACGCGACCACCGACGACCGACGACCCGCACGCGCGATGGCGAGGCACCGTGCTCGCCCACGGCGAGCAGCGCGGCCAGCACGGCGGCGCCAGGCGCACCGAGGTCGGCCGCGCGAGGGCCGCGCCTACCCGAGCCGCTCGAGCAGCGCGGCCAGCCCGGCGGCGCCGGGCGCGGCGATGTCGACCGCGAAGGCCGCGCGCGGATCGCTCGCCCGCTCGAGGCTGACCGGGGCGCCTGCGTGGAGGCGCGCGGCGAAGGCCTCGAGGGCCGGGCGGGCCGCCTGCCACGCGTCCTCGCCGGGGGCGGCGAACCGGCGGCTCAGGATCGCGACGCGTGCGCGGTCGGTGCGGAAGCGGATCGGCCGCGCGGGATCGTCCTCGAGCACGCGGCATGCGGTGAGCGCGTCGCGGAAGCCCGCCACCAGCTTGTCCTCCAGCGGTCCCGGCTCGTCGCGCCGCTGGGCGCAGCGCAGGCCGAGCGGCCCGTGCTCGCTGTCGAGCGAGTAGTGCGCCTCGTGCGCGATCAGCACGATGCCGGGGCCGTTGGCCACGTGGCGGTAGTCGGCCACGTCGATGAGGAGCCGGCCGGGGAGGCGGTTCTCCTGGATCCAACGGTGGAAGATCGGGATGAACCCGGTCAGGTCGACCGCGGCCGGGTCCTCTGCGAACAGCTTGACGCTGAGCTGCTGGGCTAGCACGGCTTCACCTGGTGTGCCCGATCAGGCGGTGGCCTGCTCCGGGGCGGCGCGGCCTTCGCCCGCGCGCGGCGCGGCCGCGCCGGCGCCCTGCCCCGACAGCAGGCGGTCGTGGCAGGCGTGGGCCGCCTCGATGAACAGCTGCGCCTCCTCGATCTGCTGGTGGGCGCGCTCGTTGCTCGGCTGCCGCAGCGGCGACTCGTGGGCGCGCAGCAGGAACGCGGCGAAGCGCGCCCCGGCGCCGGGGTCGAAGAGCGCCGTGTCGTGGAACCGCGCGCGGAACTCCGACACGACCTGGTCGGCCTGGTCGCCGATGTCGACGTTCTGCACCCGCACCAGCGCCCTGGCGGCGCTGAGCATCGCCCGATAGGCCAGGTCGGCGGCGCGCTCGGCCTCTCCGCCCTCGAGGCGCAGCTGGGCCTCGAACACCTCGCGCTCGCTCTCGGCCAGCCCGAACTCGGCGGCGCTCACCACCTCGCCGGCGCACTCGCCGACGCCCATGTCGCCGATCGTGTACTCGCGCGCGTCGCCCCAGTCCGTGTACAGGGTGCGGTCCGCCTCGTAGGCCGGCACGTCGCGCAGGTCCTCGAGCGTCTGCTTGATGCGCGCCCGCCCTGCCCGCTGGATGAACGCCTGCAGGCGCTCGCCCGGCTCGCGCTCGCGCAGCCACAGCCCGGTCAGGCGGTCCACCACCTCGGGCACGCGCCGCGACGGGAACGCGCCGATGGCCAGGCCGTAGCTGCCGCCGTTGTTCTCCCACTCGCCGCCGACCACGAGCTGGAAGTGAGCCACCCGGCGGCCGCCCACGTTGCGGCTCACGCCCAGGAAGCCGATGTCGGCCACGTGGTGCTGTCCGCACGAGTTGAAGCAGCCGCTCACCTTGATGTGCAGGCGGCCGACGTCGTCGCGCGAGCCATTGAGCTCGGCCGGGTCGCGCGCCGCCAGCCGCTCGGACAGGACCGACGCCAGCCCGCGCGACGACGAGATGCCGAGCTTGCAGGTGTCGGTGCCCGGGCACGCGGTGATGTCGCCGATGGTCGACGCGCCGGCCTGCCCCAGATCGATGCGCTCGAGCTCGCGGTGGAGCTCGGGAATGTCCGCCTCCGGCAGCCAGCGCAGGACCAGGTTCTGCTCGACGGTGAGCCGGATCGTGTCGCCGGTGAAGCGCCGCGCCAGATCGGAGAGCTGCCGCGCCTGCGTGGCGGTCATGTCGCCGAGCGGGAGCCGCACGGTGGCCGTCACGTAGCCCGGCTGCGCCTGGGGCCGCACGTTGGTCTGGCGCCAGCGCGCGCAGCTCGCGTCGAGCGCCGCGCCGGCCTCGAGCGCGCGCGCCGGCCGCACCGGCACCTCGCGCGCGTCGTCGAGGTGGTCGAGGTAGGCGGTCCAGCGCTCGTCGGGCGGGATGCGATCCCGCTCCTCGCGCACCACCCGCCGGAACTCGTCGATGCCGAGCTTCTGCACCACGAACTTGAGCCGCGCGCGCGCCCGGTTCTTGCGCTCGCCGAGCCGGGCGAACACGCGGCAGATCGCCTGCGCCAGCGGCAGGAGCTCCTCCGGCGCCACGAACTCGTCGAGCAGCTTGGCCTGCTGCGGCACCGCGCCCAGACCGCCGCCGACGTAGAGCTCGAACCCGCGCCTGGACTCGCCGTCCACCTCCTTGACCACCGCGATCGCGCCGATGTCGTGGAAGTTGGCCAGCCCGCAGGGGTGCGGCTTGCAGCCGGAGAACGCGATCTTGAACTTGCGCCCGAAGTCCTGCGTGTCCTTGTGGCCGAGCAGGTAGTAGGTGAGCGCGCTGGCGTAGGGCGTGACGTCGAAGGCCTGGTCGCTGCACACGCCGGCGAACTGGCAGGCGGTCACGTTGCGCACCGAGTTGCCGCACGCCTCGCGCGTGGTGATGTCGACCGCGGCCAGGCGGCGCATGAGGTCGGGCGTGTCCTCGATGTGCACGAAGTGGAGCTGGATGTCCTGCCGCGTCGTCACGTGCAGGATGGAATCCGAGTACTCCTCCGCCAGCTCGGCGAGCACGTCGAGCTGCTCGGCGGAGAGCCGCCCCATCGGGATCTTGATGCGCATCATCCCGGGCGCGTCCCACATCGTCTCGGGGCCCTTGAGCAGCGCCCGGGGATACGCCAGCGTGCGGATGGCGACGCCGTCGTGGCGCTGCCCGTTGTCGTAGCGCTGACCGTAGATGCCGCGGCGCAGCCGGGTCTCGGCGAAGATCTTCTCGTCCAGCCTGCCCTGCCGCCGCAGGGTCATCTGGGTCTCGAAGACATCGATCTCTTCGCCCAGCGCCGCGGGCATGCGGTCGGCCAGGCGCTCTCTCCAGGATGGGGTGCTCATGGCGTGGTTCCGCCCTGATTGCACCCTCGCCGGGCGCACCGGTCAAGGCGATTGTTTATCGGAATTATCGGGAATTATCGGCGGCAAAAAAAATCCCTGTTCTTCCGCACATTCACATCCATCGCGGCCCGCGCGGAGCGAGCCGGAACCGGGCCGCACCCGGGCGAGAATCGGGACCTAGAACGAGTACCCTGCCGTGACGAAGCCGCCGAGGAAGCGGTCGGACGCGCCGCTCACGTCGTTCTCGCCATTGCCGTCGCGGTCGTCGAGCGCGCCGTCGCCGTCGAACTTGTAGCCCAGCTGCGTGATGCGGCCGCCGGCGCGCGCGTGGATGCTCGACGTGATCTGGACCTCGATGGCGCCCTCGCCCTCGAAGCCCTTCACGATGGCGGGCCCGTACTGCTCGACCGTCTGGATGGCGCCGGTCTTGAGCGCGGCCAGAAACTTGGCCTCGGCGAGGAACGCCAGCGGCCCTGCGATGGGGATGCGGCCGCCGGCGCCGACATCCACGTACTTGTAATTGACGTTGGGGACATCGACCCCGCCGGTCGCATCTCCCTTGTCGATCGCGAAGCCGGTCGTGTTGTAGCCGACGTCGCCGTGCACGGTGATGCCGTCCGCGCCCTCGCCGAAGTTGTGCCGGTAGCGAAGGTTGGCCCCGTAGTGCCACATGCGGGTCGGCAGGCTGACCGCCGCCATCCCCTCGTCCTCGACGGTCGAGTTGAGGCTGAACACGCGGTCGACCACGATCCCGATCCCGAAGTCGGCCAGCGCCCCGCCGCCCGCCTCGAAGCCGGCCGGATAGGCCTCGGCCTCGAGGTAGGCGCCCGGCACCAGGGTGCCGCTGTAGCCGGGCGGCGCCTGGTCCGGCGTGCCGCTGTAGTCGAACGTCAGCTTGCGCCCGACGAAGCTGATGCCCAGGTCGACCACGAACGGCGACGCGCGCGGCCCCATGAGGTTCACCCTGGCCGCCTCGGCGTCGAGCGAGCCCTCGACATCGCCGTCGCCGCCCGAGCCCTCGCCGTCGTCGTCGCCACCGTCCCTCATCGCGACGCGCCGCGGGCCGCCCTCCTCGACGAGCTCGTCGTCCTCGACCGGCTCGTCGTCATCGTCCTTCGCCTTCTTCGCCGCGGACGCGACCCGCGCGTCGTCGCGGCCCGCCTTCTCGCCGCCCTTGTCCTCGCTCGCGCCGGCCATGCGGTCCGCGCCCGCCATGTCGTCGTCGGGCTCGACCTCGCCCAGGCCCACCTTGCGCCTCTTCTTGACCTTGCGGCTCTTGCCCGACGCGGCCGCCGACGCGGCGGCGACCCTGCTCTTCCGCGCCTTCGACCTGCCCGTCTCCGCATCGTCGTCGTCGTCACCGGTCCGGCGCTTGTCGCGCGCCGACGCCACGCGGGTGGCGTCGTCCCCGTCCTTGTCGACCGCAGGCAGGTTGTCGATCGAGACGATCAGGCGCTCGGCCAGCTGGTTTGCGATCTTCTCGGTCAGCCGCGGCTCCTTGAGCCGTATCGGGAACTTCTTCTCGATGACTCCGTCGGCGGCGGAGCGCAGGCGGACGATGAACCTGTAGCCGTCGTCGTCCTGCACCAGCGTGCCGTCCAGCACCCCGTCCACCTTGAGGTAGCCGCACACCTTCATGACGTTGTTGGGGGTCAGCTTCTCGGCGCGCAGCCGTCGCGCCGCGTCGCGATAGGTCGACCCCGGGAGGATCTCGTGCCCGTTCTTGACCATCCGCTCCACCGACTTGCTCAGCCGGTCGTCCCGCTCGCCCTCGATGTCCAGCATCACGATGGTCTTGCCACCCGCTCGCGCGGTGGCCGGGAGCGCCGGCAGCAAGATGCCGAACACCAGCCAGGAAAAGAGCAGCTTTCGTCCCCGTACGGCGGCCATTTGGGCGCCATCGTAATGCAAGAGAGGCGCCGCCCGGGCCGGCCACGGGAAACCGCTTCGTTGAGGCGCCGGGAGGCGCGAGAGGGGGACCATTCTCCCCGGCCACGCCCCCACGAATGCCGCGGCGCCGCATCGGATCGATCTCACCTGGTGCTCCGATATCGCACCTGTGTGTGACCTGGTGGACAGAGCCCGGCTCGCGGCAGTAAACCAGTTCTGCCGATGCCGCCCACGCATGCGCCAGCCCTGTCCCTGCGCTCCGTCTTCCGGCCGGCGCTGCCCATCGCCCTGGCCGCCCTCGCCGCGCTGGTGGGCTCGTCCTGCTCGCTCATCGGCATGCAGCGGCTCGAGGCCGACCTGCCGGCCGGCGCGCAGCCCGAGTGCACGTCGACCTGGACCATGCCGCTCATCGACATGGGCCTGGCCGTCGTCGCCGGGTCGACCGCCGTGGGACTCCTGGCCGCCTCCAGCAACGAGAACAACGACAACCGTGGCGGCTTTCGCGTCGCCGGCTGGTCCATGGTCGGCGTCTCGCTGGGCTTCATCGCCTCCGGCTCCTACGGCGCGTACCAGCGCAGCCGCTGCCGCAAGGCCGAGGTCGCCTTCGAGGGCCCCGGCGAGCCGGCCTACCTTCGCGAGGGCCGCCCGCTCAAGGGGGCCGCCGGGTCGTCGTGCCAGAAGGACGAGGACTGCGACGAGGACCTCCTGTGCGGCCTGCCGATGAAGACCTGCGTCCCGGCCAACGCGCCAGAGTCTCCGAAGCCGTGACGCCCATCCCGCCGGCACAGCCCATCGGCCGCCGGCGAGCGCGCGACCTCGGGATCGAGATCGGCGCGTTCCCGACGGGCCGCTTCAACGCCATCACCGACGTGCGCGGCGTGCAGGTCGGCCACACGACCATCATCCGCGGCGAGCCCGGATCGGCCCAGCCGGGCGGCGGCCCGGTGCGCACCGGGGTCACCGCGATCATGCCGCGCGCGGGCAACGTCTACGACGCGAAGGCGGTGTCGGGCGCGTTCGTGCTCAACGGCGCCGGCGAGCTGACCGGGCTCACCCAGGTGATGGAGTGGGGGCTGATCGAGACGCCGATCCTGCTCACCAACACGCTCTCGGTCGGCACCTGCTCGGCCGCGGCGGTCGAGTACATGGTCGCGGCCTATCCCTCGATCGGCCGCGAGGCCGACGTCATCATCCCGGTGGTCGGCGAGTGCGACGACTCGTGGCTGAACGACATCATCGGCGGCCACGTGCACGCCAACCACGTGCACGCGGCGATCGAGGGCGCGCGCTCCGGTCCGGTCGAGGAGGGCAACGTCGGCGGCGGCACCGGCATGATGACCTGCGGCTTCAAGGGCGGGATCGGCACCTCGTCGCGCCGCCTGCCCGACGAGCGGGGCGGCTACACCCTCGGGGTGCTGGTCATGAGCAACTTCGGCGAGCGCGAGGACCTCCGGGTCGACGGGGTCGCGGTCGGGCGCATCCTGGCCCCGCGCTTCGCCCACCTCGAGACCCGGCGGTCGAGCTACGGCAGCATCATCGCGCTGATCGCGACCGACGCCCCTCTCGTGAGCCATCAGCTCAGCCGCCTGTGCAAGCGGGTGGCGCTCGGCATCGGCCGCTCCGGCTCCTACGCGGCCCACAACTCGGGCGAGATCGTGATGGCCTTCTCGGTGGCCAACTCGATCCCGCGCCTGGCCCGGCGCTCCGTCTATCGCCTGCGCGTCCTGCACGACCACCACATCGATCCCCTGTACCAGGCGGCGGTCGAGGCCACCGAGGAGGCGATCCTGAACGCCCTGTGCATGGCCACCGACATGGCCGGGGTCGACGGCCACTTCGCCCCCGCCATTCCGCTCGATGACTTGCAGCTCATCCACGCCGGCCACAAGCGACTGGAGGAGCAGTGGAATCGCCCGTGACGGTCGGCCGCGCGCGCGATGCGCTTGCGTGAAATCCCGCATTTCGCCACATTGTGGGTTGTGGTGAAGGGTCGCGGACTTCTGCCCGGGGCGCACGTCGGTGCCTACGAGGTCATCGAGCCCCTCGGGCGGGGTGGGATGGCCCGGGTCTACCTGGCGCGCTCGTCCGAGCACCGCGAGGTCGCGCTCAAGGTGCTGGAGCCGGAGTTCGCGGGCCAGGCCCGCTCGGCCCGCTTCGCCCGCGAGGTCGACGCCGCCGCCCGCCTGTGCCACCCCGGCTGCGCGCGGCTCATCGACCACGGCTCCACCCGCGACGGCCTGCTCTACCTGGTCATCGAGCGGCTGGGCGGACCCACCCTGCGCGAGGCGCTGAACGGCCGCAGCTTCATGAGCATCCGCGAGGTGCTGGAGATCGGCAGTCAGCTGTGCGCGGCCCTGGCTCATGCCCACGCCGCCGGCGTCATGCACCGCGACATCAAGCCCGAGAACGTCATGTACCGCGGGCCCGGCGCCACCGGCGGCGTCGTCCTCATCGACTTCGGCCTGTCCCGGCTGCGCGACGACGTGCCGCTGACCATGGCCGGCACATGCCTGGGCTCGCCCTCGTACGTCGCGCCCGAGCGCCTGCTCGAGCGGCCGGCCGACGGGCGCGCCGATCTCTACGCGCTCGGCGTCGTCCTGTACGAGCTGACCGCGGGCCGCCCGCCCTTCGTCGCTCCCCAGCCGCTCGACATCGCTCGCCAGCACATCATCACGCGGCCGCAGCCGCTGAGCGACCTGCGCGCCACCGCGCCGGCCGCGCTGGTCGCGATCATCCACCGCGCGCTCGAGAAGCAGCCCGAGCTGCGCTTCGCGCGGGCCGAGATCATGGCCGCCGCGCTCGAGGACGTCCTGCTCGACCTCCCGGAGGACACCGGCAGCGGGGACCGGCCGCGCGACTGGCCCGACGGCGACGACGTCAGCGGGGACGCGGGCGAATCGTTTCACTGAGCGCGGCCGCGGCCGCGCTGCACACCCGGAGTAGACGAGCCAGACGAATGCAGATGTCGCGCGCCGCTGTCATCGGATCCGCCGCCCTCGCGGCGCTCCTCTGCGCGCCGGCGGCGTGCAGCTGGTTCGAGGTGGCCGAGGACGCCAGTGGCGAGCCCGGCGACGCGGCCCCGCCCGCCACCGTCGGGCGCCTCGCGGTCCCTGCCCTCGGCGCCGGCGACCAGTTCGGCACCGCTGTTGCGGCCAGCCCGCAGCTCATCGCGGTGGGCGCGCCCGGCGACGACCGCGAGGGCAGCGAGGCCGGCGCGGTGCACCTGTTCGCGGCCGACGCCGGCGGCTTCGCCGAGGACGGCGTGCTGGTCGCGCCCGACGCGCGGCCCGGCGATCACTTCGGCGCCGCGCTCGCGCTCGCCGGCGGCCTGCTCGCGATCGGCGCGCCCGGCCGCGACGACGACGGCACATCGGCCGGCGCGGTCTACGTCTACCAGCAGGGCGAGGGCGGCTGGCACGAGGTGGCGACCCTGCGGGCGCCCGACGCGGCCGCCGGTGCGCGCTTCGGCACCTCGGTCGCGTTCGTCGACGCCGACCGGCTCGCCATCGGCGCGTCCGGTCACAACGGCGACGAAGCGGGCGCCGGCGCCGCTTACCTGTTTCGGCGCGAGGGCGAGGGCGACGGCTGGGCGCCCCTGGTCGAGTGAGGAGCAAGGGGGGGCTGCATGTCGGATGACCACATCGATCGCAAGCGGCTGCGCGTCACCGGGCGCCACCGGGCGCAACGCGACTCGCACGTCGAGGTGCGCGAGAACCGCGAGGGCGCGACCATCGTCGTCAGCCAGGCCTTCGGGCCGCGCGGCGACAACCTCATCGGCCTGTCCGACGTGCGCTTCGACGACTGGCCGGCGGTCACGCTCCTGGTCGAGGCGGGCGGCCGGCAGGGCCTGCTCCACCTCAGCCCGATCCACGGCGACAGCCGCAAGGAGGGCCTCGTCGACATCGAGCCGGGCACGCGCTGCCGGCTCCTGTGCCCGGTCACGCAGCAGCCGCTCGATCGCGTCCCGGACGTGAGCGGCGACCTCGAGACCGCGTACTACGCCATCTACCTGACGCCCCAGCTCAGCATGGGATCGATCGTGGCGATGAGCGACATCTGGGGCCATCCCCACTCGCGCATCATCGACAACTTCGAGCTCATCTCGCTCTGGGACAGGTAGCGACCGCTCACCCGATCGCGATGGGCAGGCGGCGCGGACCCCAGCGCCCGGGCGCGCGCTCGTACCGTCCGGCCAGCCGCTTCGCGCACGCCGGGCAGCTCGCCTCGGGCCACTCGATGCGGTACGCGCCCAGCCGGTACCAGTCGCGCTCGACCAGGAGCTCGCCGCAGCCGGCACAGTAGGTGCTCTGCCCCGAGCGGTCGTGAACGTTGCCGGTGTAGACGTGGCGCAGGCCGTGGGCCAGCGCCTGCCGCCGCGCGCGCGCCAGGGTCTCGGGCGGCGTGTGCGGCACGTCGGTCATCTTGAAGTCCGGGTGGAACGCCGTGAAGTGGAGCGGCACCTCGGGGCCCAGCGTGCGCGCGAACCAGTCGCACTCGCGGTCGATCTCCAGGGCCGAGTCGTTGTGCCCGGGGATGAGCAGCGTCGTCACCTCGAACCAGACGTCGGTCTCGTGGCGCAGGTAGCGCAGGGTCTCGAGCACCGGGTCGAGGTGGGCGTAGGTCACGCGGTGATAGAAGTCCTCGCTGAAGGCCTTGAGGTCGACGTTGGCCGCGTCCATGTGGCGGAAGAACTCGCCCCGCGCCTCCGACGTGATGTAGCCGGCCGTGACCGCCACGGTCTTGAGCCCGCGCGCGCGGCACGCCGCCGCCACGTCGATGGCGTACTCCGCCCAGATGACCGGATCGTTGTAGGTGAAGGCGACGCTCTTGCAGCCCGCCCGCTCCGCCGCGGCGGCGATCGCGTCGGGTCCGGCCTGGTCGGCCAGCCGGTCCCACTCGCGCGCCTTCGAGATGTCCCAGTTCTGGCAGAACTTGCAGCCCAGGTTGCAGCCGGCGGTGCCGAACGACAGCACCGAGGTCCCGGGGTAGAAGTGGTTGAGCGGCTTCTTCTCGATCGGATCGATGCAGAAGCCGGACGAGCGGCCGTAGGTGGTCAGCACCATGCGGCCGCCCTGGTTCATGCGCACGAAGCAGAACGCGCGCTGCCCGTCGCCGAGCTTGCACGCGCGCGGGCACAGCTGGCAGAGGATCTTCCCGCCCTCGATCGGGGTCCAGTAGCGCCCCTCGTGCTCCTCGTGCTCGTCCGGCGGCATCGCCGAAAGGCTACCAGAGCTGATCTTTCGCCGACGCACAAAGCCGGGTAGCCTTTGCCGCCCATGACGGAGGCTCGCCAGGCTCGTCGGGAGCTCGGGGGCCTTCTGGGCCTCGCCCTGCCCCTCTGCCTCGGGCACCTGGGCCACCAGTTCATGTCCATCGTGGACACGGCCATGCTGGGCCGGTACGGCAGCGCTTCGCTGGCCGGCGCCGGGACGGCCATCGGCATCCTGTTCGCGATCACCGTGGTCGGCATCGGCATCGTGATGGGCCTCGACACGCTCATCCCCCAGAGCCTGGGCGCGGGCGAGGAGCGCGGCGCGCGCGACCTGCTCGCGTCGGGCGTGCGCCTGGCTCTCGTCCTCACCGTACCGGTCTCGGCCATCGTGGTCGGTGCCGCGCTGATCCTGCCGCACTCCGGGATCGAGAGCGAGGTGGCGGACCAGGCGGCGGCCCACCTCTACGGCCGGCTGCCCGGCATCGCGTCGGTCCTGCTGTTCGCGACCCTGCGCTCCTTCCTGCAGGCGCACGGCGTGACCCGACCCATGGTGGTGGCCACGGTGCTGGCCAACGTCGTCAACTTCGCCGGCGACTGGGTGCTCATCTTCGGCGACCGCGGGCTCGAGCGGCTCGGCCTGCCCGCCGTGGGCCTGCCCGCGCTCGGCGCCTTCGGGTCGGGCGTGGCCACCTCCGCGGCCGGCTGGGTGTCGGTGCTGGTCGCCGCCCTGGCGGTGCGCAGCCTGCTGCGGGCCCAGGCAGCGGGCGCGCCCGCCGCGCCGATGCCGGCGCGGGTCGCCCGCGCGCCCGCGATCGTCCGCCTCGGCCTGCCCGTCGGTCTCCAGCTCCTGGCCGAGGTCGGCGTGTTCGCGCTGACCGGAGTCCTGGCCGTCATCCTGGGGCGGTTGCCGGCGGCGGGACACAACATCGCGCTCGTCCTGGCCAGCTTCTCGTTCAGCACCGCGATCGGCATCGGCGCCGCGACCTCGGTGCGCGTCGGCCGCGCGATCGGCGCCGGCGACACCCGAGCGGCGCGGCGCGCGGGCGCTCTCGGCATGGTGGCGGCGGCCGGGATGATGGGCGCGGCCGGACTCCTCTTCCTGTTCATGCCGCACCAGCTCGCGTCGCTGTTCTCGAACGACGAGGCGGTGCGCCGGGCGGCGGTCCCGCTCATCCGCATCGCGGCGGTGTTCCAGCTCTCGGATGCGATCCAGGCGGTGTCGGCCGGCGCCCTGCGCGGGGCCGGCGCCACACGTTTCACCTTCGCGGCCAACGTGGTCGGCCACTACGCGATCGGCCTGCCGGTCGCGCTGCTCCTCGGCTTCGCCCTCGACATGGGCGCCGCCGGCCTGTGGTGGGGCCTGTCCTTCGGCTTGACCGGCGTCGCGCTCGCCCAGTCGCTCCGCTTCCGCCGGCTCACCGCGCGGCCGGTGGCCCGCGCGCGCGCCGCGTAGTCGGCCTCCGCTCCGCCTCGCCTTCCTCGCCGGCGCGTCAGTTCTCGTCGGCCATGCCGGCGGCCTCGATCTCGTACTTCTTCATCAGCTTGCGAAAGTACTTGCGATCGATGTCGGCCTCGCGCGCGGCGTGCGAGATGTTGCCGCCGTGGCGGCGGAGCAGCGACACGATGTAGTCGCGCTCGAACGACGACACCCAGCGCTCCTTGGCGTCCTTGAAGGTGACGTCGCCGCCGAGCAGATCGCTGGGCGGGCGCGGCGCCTCGAGGGCCGGCACCGGGGTGCGGTCGCCCTGGCTGCCGAGGGCGACCCCACCGGGGTGGAGCCCCGGCTGGCCGGCCCGCATGGTCGGCCGCGGCGTGCGCGCGCGCGCCTCGCGCACGTGGTCCGGCAGGTCCTCGGTGTCGATGATCTCGCTGTCGCAGAACGACACCGCGCGCTCGACCACGTTGACCAGCTCGCGCACGTTGCCGGGCCAGTCGTAGTTGGCCAGCGCCTGCATTCCGAGCGGCGAGATGGCCTTGACCCGCGTCTGGCCGTCGCTGGCGCGGTTGTACTTCTGGCTCTTCAGGAAGTGCGAGATGAGGAGCGGGATGTCGTCCGGCCGCTCGCGCAGGGCCGGCAGGAGCAGCCGCACCACCGACAGCCGGTAGAACAGGTCCTGCCGGAAGCGACCCTCGCGCACCTCGGCCTCGAGGTTGCGGTTGGTGGCCGCGATGATGCGCACGTCGACCTTGATCGGCTTGGACGAGCCGACGCGGCGGACCTCGCGCTGCTCGAGCGCGCGAAGGAGCTTGGGCTGGAGATCGATGGGCAGCTCGCCCAGCTCGTCGAGGAACAGCGTGCCGCTGTCGGCCAGCTCGAACAGGCCCTGGCGGGTCATGACCGCGCCGGTGAAGGAGCCCTTCTCGTGGCCGAACAGCTCGCTCTCGATGAGGTTGGGCGGCACCGCGCCGCAGTCGAAGATGATGAGCGGGCCGCGCGCGCGCGCCGACATCTGGTGGATCGACTGCGCCACGACCTCCTTGCCGGTCCCGGTCTCGCCCTCGATGACCACGGTGGTGTTGGTCGGCGCGATCTTCTCGATGATGGCGTAGATCTCGCGCATGCGCGCGTTGCGGCCGATGAGGTCGCCGCAGCGATCCGCCTCCGACGGGACGATCTCGACCTGCTCGTCGCGCGCGTTGAACTTGAGCTGCTGCTGCCCGACCGAGATGGTGCAGCCCGGCTTGAGGTAGGCCTCGCGGATGCGGACCTTGTTGATGAAGGTGCCGTTGGTCGACCGGAGATCGACCAGCACGTAGCCGGTGTCCTCCTGGACGATCTTGCAGTGGTAGCGGGACACGGTGTCGTCGCGCAGGACGACGTCGTTGTCCTGCATCGCACCGACGGTGATCTCGTCCTTCTCGAAGGTGAGGTCGGGGCCGCCGGCCACCGGGCTGAGCGTGCAGCGGCGGAGCCGGAGCGTGGGCGCGCGATCCGACGCGTACTGGATCTTGGTCGGCGCGACGAAGTCCGGGAACTTCCCCTGTCCGTGTCCTTGGCGCCCGTCGTCGGTTGGGTTGCCAGCTGAGGACATCTGACCCGATGGTACGCCGATCGATCGGTGGTGACAACCGACCCTCCCGTCGTACGATGCTGCGGGGCCAGGAGACCCTGGCGCCGCGCCGATGCGAGCGAGTCATGCTGGAGCCGATGGACGAGTTTCTCGACGAGAACGGGCAGCCGCGCCTGGTCGAGCGGCGGTTCGTGGTCGAGGAGCCTTACGCCGGGCACCGGCTCGATCACTACCTCAAGCGGAAGATCCCGCGGCTGTCGCGAACGCGCCTGCAGCAGATCATCCGCACGCAGCTCATCGGCCCCGCCGGCCGCAGGCTCAAGGCCAGCTCCACCGTGCACCAGGGCGACGAGCTGGTCATCCGCCGGCCGGCCCGGGCGGAGCCGTCCTGCCCGCGCGAGCTGGGCGTGCTCTACCGCGACGAGCACCTGCTCGTGATCGACAAGCCGGCCGGACTGCCGGTGCACGCGTCGGCCAAGTTCTACTTCAACACCTTGACCCGGGTCCTGGCCGAGACGTTCCCGGGCGAGCCGCTGCAGATCGCCCACCGCCTCGACCGCGAGACCTCGGGCATCATGATCGTCGCGCGCGGGCGCGCCGCCGCGTCGCGGCTCAAGACCGCGTTCGCCCGCAAGCAGGCGCGCAAGACCTACCTCGCGGTGGTGCGCGGCGTGCCGCCCTGGGCCGACGGCGAGGTGCACGAGATCGATCTCCCGCTCGCCCTCACCGACGAGCCGGGCGCGCTCGACGTGCGCATGGTCGCCCGCCCCGGCGCGCCGCCGGCCCTGACCCGGGTGTCGATCGCGCTGCGCCGGCCGCGCTGCGCGCTGGTCCGCTGCGAGCCGGTCACCGGCCGGCAGCACCAGATCCGCGCCCACCTGGCCGCCGCCGGCCACCCGATCGTGGGCGACAAGATCTACGGCCAGGGCGACGACCTGTTCCGCGAGTACTGCGCCCGCGGCCTCACCCCCGAGCTCCTCGCCCGCCTCGAGCTGCCTCGCCACGCCCTGCACGCCGCGTCGATCGAGATCGCCCACCCGGCCAGCGGCGAGCCGATGCGCTTCGAGAGCGGCCTGCCGGCCGACCTGCGCGACTTCCTGGGCGCCTGAGCGACCGGATCGCTCGCGCGGAGGAGGAGGAGGAGCGCCCGGAGCGCCACGAGCGCTCCGGCGGCCGGACGTCGGGCGGCGGAGGTCAGCCCTCGCGGCCCCAGAGCTGGACCTTGGCCCGGTCGGTCCTCGGCATGTTGCTGTAGCGCAGCTCGACCTTGCGGATGCCGCGGGCCTCCCCGCGGAGGTCGATCGGACGCGTGCGCGAGCCGTCGCGGAAGGAGAAGCGCAGCTTGGGCGAGTGCTTCCGGCCGTTGTCGTACTCGATGATGATGTCGTCGAGGTTGAGCTCGCCCTCGTCGACCACGAGCATCAGCTTGGTGAACTTGCCCTGCCGGGCGCCGACGGCGATGACGTCCTTGTTCCTGCCGCCGCGGACCCACTGCTCGCCCATCAGGGTCCAGCCGCGCGAGTCCCAGACGTCGTGGCCGCGCGAAGGCGGCGGCGGGGGCGGCGGCGGCGGAGTGCGCGACGGCATGCCGGCGCTCCCCTCCGACCTGCCCCACAGCTGCACGGTAGCGCGCCCGCCGCCCGGCAGGTTGCCGTAGTGCAGCTCGACCTGCTCGATCACGCGCGCCTCGCCGCGCAGGTCGATCGGGGCCGTGCGCGAGCCCTCGCGGAACTGGTGATTGACGCGGGGCGAGTGCTTGCGCCCGTTGTCGTAGGTGATGATGACGTCGTTCAGCTGCAGGTCGCTGTCCTCGACGACCAGCATGAGCTTGCTGAACGTCCCGTCGCGGCGACCGACGCGGATGACGTCGCGGTCGTTGCGTCCCTGGACGGTCTGCTCGCCGAGGAGAGTCCAGCCGGCCGAGTTCCACGACGGGCGGTGGGGCCGCGGCGGCTCGTGACGCGGCTCGGGGCGCGAGGCCCGCGGCTCGTGGGCGGTCGGCCCCGACTTGGTCGTCACGACGCAGGAAGAGCCGGTCGCGACGCACAGGAGCCACAAGATAGACGAACGATGCATGGCAGTCCTCCAACTCCGGCGGGTCTCCGCCGGACGGCGGGAGGCTACCCTGCCAGATGTCGGATCGACTCGCCCGAGGGCGGCAATGTTCAGTCCGACCAGTCGATGGCGAACGGCAGACGCGCCTGCATCGCCCCCGGCTCCGCCCACAGCGAGCCGGGGAACGCGCGCAGGAGGGCGCGGTCGGCCCCGCGCGGGAGCAGCGCCTCGAGCAGCGAGCGCTCGGACTCGGCTTCCCTGTCGGAGGCCCTGACCAGACCGCCGAGGATGCGCGCGAGAAGACCTGTCTTCTCGCCGGGCAGGAGCAGGAGCCGCACCTGCTCGTCCTCGGGCAGGCCGACCCTGCGCTTGGCGAGCTGGATTGCGTCGCCGATGCCGCCAAACTGATCGACCAGTCGAATGGGTTTCGCCTGTGTCCCGGTCCAGACATGGCCGCGGCCGACCGAGTCCACCTTGCTGGTGGTGAGGTTGCGCCCCTCGGCCACCGCCTTGAGAAAGCGCCCGTAGTAGTAGTGCAGCTTGCGCTTCATCAGGCGCTGTTCATCGTCGGTGTAGGCCCGGAGCATGCTGTCGACGTCGGCCAGCGCGCCGCGCTTGTAGGTCGACCACGACACCCCGACCCGGCCGAGCAGCCCCGAGAAGTCGAACTTGCCGGTGAAGATGCCGATCGATCCGGTCAGCGTCATCGGGTCGGCCAGGATCGTGTCGCAGCCGGCCGCCGCGAAGTACCCGCCCGACGCGGCGACGTCGCCCATCGAGCAGATGATGGGCTTGACCCCGCGCGTCTTGAACACCTCGCGCGCGATCACCTCGGACGCCAGCGCGCTGCCGCCCGGGCTGTTGATGCGAAGGATGATGGCCTCGACCTGCGAGCTCTCGCGCGCGGCCGCGATGGCGGCGGCGATGGTGTCGCCGCCGACCAGGCGCACGCCGATGATCGGGATGGTCGAGCTCTTGCCGTCGACGATGTCGCCGTCGACGTAGATGACCGCGACGCCCGGGTAGTCCCAGCGCGGATCGCGCTCGGCCGGCGCGCTCGCCACCGGGTAGCTGGCGCCCATCTCGCGGGCCAGCTCCTCGGCCAGCTCGTCGGGCGTCACGACGCGGTCGACCAGCTCCGGGATCTTCTCCAGCTCGCCGGCGGTGTAGGGCCCGTTGTCGATGAGCGTGCGCACGCGCGCGGCCGGGATGCGCCGGCCCGCCGCGATGGCCCGAACGATCTCCCCGTACATGCTGTCGTAGAGGTCGTTGCGCATGGCCAGGGCCGGCTCGGTCGGGCCGGTGCGCGTGTAGGCCTCGGGCGCGCTCTTGTACTCCTCGATCTTCTCGAACTGGGCCACGATGCCGAGCTTGTCGAACAGGCCCTTGAAGTAGAGCGTGGTCGACACCATGCCGGACAGGCGCAGCCCTCCGGCCGGGTCGACGTAGATCTTGTCGGCCACCGAGGCCAGGTAGTACTGGCGCGTGCTGCCGGCGATCATGTACACGTAGACGTGCACGCCGCGCGCGCGCAGCGCGGCCAGCTCGCGCCGGATCTCGCTGGTCGCCGCCCAGCCGGCGCTCATCCCGTCGAGCTGCAGGAGGACCGCGCCCAGCTCGTCGTCGCGGCGAAAGTCGCGCAGCTGCGCGATGAGGCGGGTGAGCTCGCGCTCGCCGACGTCGCCGTCGAGCTCGATGCGCTCGATGCGGCGCGGGCGCGGCAGCAGCGACGGCGCGCCGCGCTCGCTGGCCCGCACCACCACGGTGCCGCCGGCGAAGCGGCCGTTCCCGTCGTCGTCGACCGCGCCGGTCGCGTAGCCGGCCGCGCCCAGGCCGCCGAGCGAGAGCTCGAGGCCGCCGGTGATGCGCTGCTCGCGCACCGCGCTCTCCATGCCGCCGGCGTCGATCGCCAGCAGGCTGCGCGACTCGTATTGCCCGCGCAGGTAGACGCCGCGGAACAGGCGCACCGAGGCGCGCAGCCAGCCGTCGATGTCCTCGCCGCTGCCGAGGTCGGCCCGGTCCTCGCCCAGCCTGCCGCCGGCGGCGACCTCGACGCGATCGTCTCCCGTCGGCCGCGCGGCCAGCTCCAGCTCGTAGCGCCGCTCGACCGAACCGCCGGCCACATCCGGCTCGGTGAGGTCGAGCACCGCCGCACCGGCGGCCAGGTGCGCGCCCATGCGCAGGGACAGGCCGGCGTCGAACGTGTCGAGCCCGGCGGACAGGCTGCCGCGACTGTCGAAGAAGTGGTGCCACGACAGGCCGAGCGCCGCGCGCTGGCCGAGCGGCAGCGCGCCGGTCCAGGTGAGGCGCGCGGGCGTGCCCGGATCGGGCGCCAGCGCGCCGCGCGGCGGGCGCAGGAACTCGAGCCCGAAGCCGGACGCGATGCGCGGAAACGCGCCGCCGCCGAGCGGGACCGCGGCGAAGATGCCGAAGCCGGGCCCCGGCGAGGTCGCCTCGCCCTCGTCGGGCTCGGCGGTGTCGAGCGCGAGGGCGACCTGCCAGCCGTCGAGGAACAGGAGGCTGGCCGGGTTGGTCGACACCGAGAGCGCGTCGGGTTCGCCGGCCAGCCCGGCGGTCGGCAGCTCGACCCCGGCGGTCGGCCTGGCGGCGTGGCGCGCGGTCGGCTCCTGCGCGCTCACCGCCGCGGCGGTGAGCGAGAGCGTGAGCGCGGAGAGGAGCCCGGCGGCGACGAACCTTCTGTCCCTCATGGCCCATCATCATACTCGCGTCCCCGGGCGGCGCGGCCCGCGAGGACCACGCCCGCCGACTGGCTGGCCGCCGCGCTCGTGTACTACATTTCGCCGACCATGAAGATCGGACTGGTGGGGTATCCCGGCAGCGGCAAGAGCTCCGTGTTCAGCGCGCTGACCGGCCAGGAGGTCGAGACCGGCTACGGCTCGGGTGGCCGCGCTCACCTCGGCGTGGTCAAGGTCCCGGACCAGCGGGTTGACGCGCTGTCCGCGCTGTTCAAGCCGCGCAAGACCACCTACGCCGAGATCACGTTCAGCGACGTCGGCGGCGGACATGGCGAGGGCATCGATCGCGCGGCGCTGAACGGAATGCGCGAGATGGACGCGCTCTGCCAGGTGCTGCGCGCCTTCCCCGACCCGACCGGAGCCGGGGCCGATCCGCTGCGCGAGCTGGCCGGCCTCGAGACCGAGACCATCCTGGCCGACCTCGAGCTGGTCGAGAAGCGGCTGGTCCGGCTGGCCAAGGAGAAGGGCGACCCGCGCGAG
>DATFRY010000350.1:0-2325 GCA_035262925.1 Kofleriaceae bacterium
AACCGTCCGCCCCGCGGCAGGTACTGGTGGTCGCTGAACGCGGCAGCGAGCGCGTCGCGATCGTCGTGGTTGCCGGGGATGAGGTACACGGGCATCGGAAGGGGCGCCAGCAGCGCTCGCAGTCGACCGTACTCCGCGGCGCTGCCCGCATCGACCAGGTCGCCTGTCGCCAGCACGACGTCGGGCCGCGGCTTGAGGCCGAGCAATGCTGGACGGCGCGGGCCAAGTAGGGCGCCGTGTCGATGCGGCCGTAAGCCAGGACGCCCTCGGGCCGAATGTGCATGTCGGTGATCTGCGCGATGAGCACGGCTAGAGAATAGTCCCGCGCGAGGGCCAACAGGAGCACAATCCCCCCGGTGACGTCGCGCTGGCCGATCCTCGCCCTGGTGACGGTAGCCCACGCTCTCGGTGCATTGACCGCCCTGGCGGTGACCCCGCTCACCCCGTTCCTGCTCGAGGCGCTCAGCCTGTCACGCGCGCAGGTGGGCCTGTGCCTGCCCGCGGTGTACCTGGGCGGCGTGCTGATGGCGCTGCCCGCCGGCTGGCTCACGGACCGCCTCGGCGTCCGCCTGGCGCTCGCGCTCGGCCAGCTGCTCGTCGGCGCCATGATGGCGTTCGCGGCCGCGAGCGCGAGTCTCGCCACGCTGCTCACGCTCCTGGTCTTGGGCGGTTTCGGCTTCAGCGTGCTCAATCCCGCGACCGGAAAGGCCGTCGTCGAGTGGTTCCCATCGCGCGAGCGCGGCATGGCGATGGGAATCAAGCAGACCGGCCTCACGCTCGGTGGTCTGGTCGCGGCGCTCGCGCTGCCGCCCATCGCGCTGGCCTGGAGCTGGCGAGTCGCGCTCGCGCTGGCGGGCGCCCTGTCCCTCGCCTCGGCCGTGCTCGTCTCGATCCTCTACCACCCACATCCGGTCGTCGCGTCGGCGCCGCCGACCGACCGGCCGAGGATCGCGGAGCTCGGCACGTTTCTCCGGCGCCCGCCGATCCTCGTCGTGTTCGGCTGCGGGCTGGCGCTATCGATCGCCCAGTCGTCGCTCCTCGCGTACCTCGTGCTCTACACCAAGGAGACGTTCGCGGTCTCCGCGGTGACATCGGCGCAGTTCCTGGCCCTCGCCCAGGTGGGCGGCACGCTCAGCCGCGTCGCGTGGGGCGTGACGTCAGATCGTTCCTTCGGCGGCCGCCGCCGGCCCGGTGTCGTCGCCAGCGCGGCCATCGGCGGCATCGCGTATGCGCTACTGGCCCTGGGCGCCCTGCTGCCGCTCCCGCTGATGGTCCCGCTCGCCCTCGTCGCGGGCGCCGGAGCGTTCGGGTGGGTCGGGCTCTACTTCGCGCTCGTCGCCGAGATCGGCGGGCCGCGCTACGCCGGCCTCCTGACCGGTGCGGCGACCGCCTGCTCGTGGAGCGGCACGCTCATCGGTCCGCCGATCTTCGGCGTGCTGCTCGAGGTCACGGGCGCGTACACCCTGCCGTGGCTCGTGCTGACGGCGGTCGCCGCCGTGGTCGTGATCACGCTTCCGCGCCTGGCGCCGCTCGTGCAGCGTGGCTGAAACCGCCGGATGTGGCAGACTACTGGGCGCATGATCCTCGTCACCGGATTCGAGCCGTTCGGGACGCACACCGCGAACCCCACGGAGGGGCTCGCCAAGGCCGTCGACGGACGCCGGGTGGGCGGCGTCGACATCGTCGGCCAGGTGCTGCCGGTGCATCACGCCGACGCGGCCCGGCGCATGTCCGCGGCGCTCGCGGAGACGCAGCCGACGGCGGTCGTGCACCTCGGGCTCGCCGCCGGCCGGGCGCGCGTCGCGCTCGAGCGCGTCGCGGTGAACGTGATGGACTACGAGGTGGCCGACAACGCGGGCTACCGGGCCAGCGGCGAGCCGTGCGTTCCCGGCGGGCCGGCCGCCTATTTCTCGACTTTGCCGCTCGCCGCGATGCTCAAGGCCCTCACCGACGAGGGCATCCCGGCGTACACGTCCAACACCGCCGGGACCTATCTCTGCAACCAGACGCTCTACTGGACGCTCCACGCCGTGCGCGACCTCGCGCGACCGCCCGCGGTCGGCTTCATCCACTTCCCGCTTCTCCCGGCCATGGTCGCCGCCGCGGGGCTGGAACAGGCCAGCATGGACTTCCCGCTCATGCTCCGCGCGGTCGAGACGGTGCTGGGCGTCGTCGCGCGCGCCGATGCCCTCCGCTACTAATAGGCGCGCCTCGGCCGGCGGGGCCCCAGCCCCGCGACGGCCTGCGGCGCGCACGTCCACTATTAATAGGCGCGCCTCGGCCGGCGGGGCCCCAGCCCCGCGACGGCCTGCGGCGCGCACGTCC
>DATFRY010000351.1:0-3834 GCA_035262925.1 Kofleriaceae bacterium
CGCCGCGCCGTCGACGAAGACCTTCACCGTCGCGGGGCCGACCTCGACGCGCGCGTGGAACCAGCCAGCCGGATCGGGGACCGGCGCGATCGCATGCTCGTAGACTCCCGGCGCCCTGGCGCGCAGGGCCTCCCACGTATCATCGGGCCACGAGATGTACTGCACCGCGTGCGACCGCTCGACCGCGTCCGCCGACCTGAACCGGAACGGCCTGAAGTAGACCGATTCGTAGCGGCTGGGGTCGGCGACCCCGAACGCGACCCCGACGAAGCTCGCTCCCTCCTCGCCTCGACCTCGCAGGTCGACATCGATGACCGCCTCGGTGCACATCACGCCGGCGACCAGCGCCATGCCGACGTTGCTGCCCTTGCGGTTGCCACCGACCGGCGCGAGCCGGAGCACCTCCCTGCCGTTCTCGGCCGCCACGTGCGACTCGGCGTTGTCGACGCTCCACATCCCGGCGTCGCCGATCCGGGCCACGTCGGGTCGGATCGCCGCGCCCTGTCCGGCGCAGGAGACGAGGACCAGCAGTGCGGCGGCGCGCATCCGGAGATTGTGCCGATGTCGTCGATCGACTGTCGATTGTCCGCTTCTAACAGCCACGCCCGGCCGCGAGGCCGCGACGCAGCACCGCCTCGGGCGGCCTCGCCGGACGGCGGCGGCGGCGTGGCATGAATCGATTTGACATCCATCAAATCGATCGATATAGCTTTGGCCATGTCCGAGACGATGGAGATCGGCGATCTGGTCGCCCTGTTCAAGGCGCTGGCCGACCCGACCCGGCTGAGGCTGGCGGCGCTGATCGTCGACCGGGGCCGGTGCGGGCAGGACCTGGCGGCCGAGCTCGAGATCTCGACCGCGACGGTGTCCCATCACCTGCGCATCCTTCGCGACGCCGCGCTGGTGCGGGAGACGCGCGAGCCGCCGTACAGCTTCTTCGAGCTCGATCTGGCCGCGCTGCAGCGCGCGCTGCGCGCGGTGTCGGACAAGAAGGTCGTGCGCGAGATCGCCGGCGAGGACCGCCTGAGCGCCGACGAGCGCAAGGTGCTGCGGGCGTTCTTCGACGGACCGCGGCTGCTCGCGATCCCGTCGCAGCGCAGGAAGAAGCAGATCGTGTTCGAGGAGGTCCTGCGTCGCCTGCCCCGGCGCAAGGAATACGGCGAGCGCGAGCTGTCGCGCTGGATCGAGGCCATCCACGGCGACTTCTGCACCATCCGGCGCGAGTTCATCATGGAGAACTACATGGTCCGCCAGGACGGTCGCTACCGCCTGACCGAGCGGGGCCGGGCGGCGATCGAGCGCTGAAGGGCGGCGGCGCCGCCCCCGCTCATCGGTCAGCCGAGGCGCGCCGACCAGGTGTCGCTGCGCGCCGGTCCGTCCCAGCCGTAGGCCGCGCAGGGGAGCAGCGCAGGGCCGCGCTCGAAGCGGTCGACCCAGGACGTGACCTCGGGGTGCCGGAGGGGGAGACGCGCGATCTCGTCGCGAGCGACCCAGCGGG
This sequence comes from Kofleriaceae bacterium, assembly GCA_035262925.1. Lineage (GTDB taxonomy): Bacteria > Myxococcota_A > Polyangia > Haliangiales > Haliangiaceae > DATFRY01. The sequence continues at coordinate 1,499 of DATFRY010000351.1, forward strand.
CGCCGCGGCTGTGCCGGTCGGGCCGGGTCTTCGGCGAGGTCGCGAGGGCCAGGTAGCCGACGAACACGAAGCGCAGCACCATCCGCGCCGGCGGGCCGTCGCGCCAGGCGTGATCGAACCCGAGGATGCCGGTCAGCCCGATGGCGACGCCGGCCTCCTCGGCGGTCTCGCGCACCGCCGCCGCCATGAGGTTCTCGCCCGGCTCGACCCGGCCGGCCGGCAGATAGAAGGTCCCGTCGCGCTCCTCGACCAGGAGGTAGCGGCCCTCGTGGCGGATCACGGTCAGCACCACCAGCGTCGTCATCGTCGTCGTCGCCTCCATGCCATCGACGGCAAGGTAGCGGGTCGCGATGATGCGCTCCACGCGAAGTTCGCGCGATGATGGTGCACAATCTGCACCATCTTGCAGAGCTACCCGGGCGACCTGCTCCTCCACCTCGAGTCCTTCCTCGCGCTGCTGGCCCGGGTGCGCTCCGGCGGTCCGGGCGCGTTCGATCGCGCCGCCGCCGAGCTGCACGTCGATCGAAGCGTGCTGCGCCGGCGGATCCAGACGCTCACCGCCTGGGTCGGCGCCGATCTGCTGCGCGGGCGCGGCGCCTCGCTCCAGCTGACCTCGGCCGGTTTGCGCCTGGCCGGGCGCGCCGAGCGCCTGGTCGCCGCCGCGCGCGAGCTGCCCGCCGTCGCCGCGGCCGGCCCGGATCGCGTCGTGATCGCGTGCACCGGCACCGTCACGACCGAGCTCCTGCCGCGCACCCTGCTCGACCTCGAGCGCGGCCCGGCCCGCCTCCAGCTGGCGGTGCGGCGTGCGGGCGGCGCGCTGTGCGAGAGCCTGGTGCGCGGCGGCGAGGCCGACCTCGGCGTCGTGCGCGGCGGCACGGCCATCGCCCGAGACCTCGAGGCCGCGCACCTGGCCGACGACCGGCTGTGGCTGGTGGCGCCGCGCTCGCACGCCCTGCTCGCGCGCCGCCGCATCGGCCTGGCGGACATCGCGTCCGCGCCGCTCGTGCTCTACGGCGAGGCCTCGCGCACCCGCGCGCGCGTGATGGAGCGGCTGGCCCCGCTGGGCGCGTCCATCCGCGTCGAGGTCGACGGCAAGGCGGCCGCCCTCCAGTACGTGCGGCTCGGCTTCGGCGTCGCCTTCATCTCCCTGCTCCCTGGCCAGCGCATCCCCGCCCCGCACGCGGCCCGCGACGTCACCGCTCTGTTCGGCAAGTCGGGCTTCTTCGCCATCGCCAGGCGCCCGCGATGGAGCGACCCGACCATCCGCCGCATCGTCGACAGCCTCGTGCGGCACGCGACCGGCTGAGACCCCCTTCCAGGACGCGAAAATGGTTCGACTTCTCGCAGCTCGGTCGATCCGGCGGACATTGACAGAGGGCGTTTGGACACCGGCATCGAGGCGGCCGCGAAGCGCGACATATAGTCGCGCGGATGACCCAGCCAGCTCCGAGCGGGTTCCTCGGCCATCCGCGCGGGCTGATGACGCTCTTCTTCGTGGAGATGTGGGAGCGCTTCAGCTTCTACGGGATGCGCGCGCTGCTCATCCTCTACATGACGCTGCCGGTCGCGCAGGGCGGGCTCGGGTTCAGCGTCGTCAAGGGCGGGCTCATCTACAGCGTGTACACCTTCTCGGTCTACGCCCTGGGCCTGCCCGGCGGCTGGGTCGCGGATCGGTTCCTCGGGTACCGCAGGGCGGTGCTCATCGGCGGCGTGCTGCTGTCGATGGGACACTTCTCGCTCGCGCTCTCGGGAGAGCCGTACTTCTTCGGCGGCCTGGTGCTCATCGCCCTCGGCACCGGCCTGCTCAAGACCAACGCGACCTCGATCGTCGGGCTGCTCTACGACAAGAACGACACCGCGCGGCGCGACTCGGGCTACACCATCTACTACCTCGGCATCAACCTGGGCGCGATGCTCGCCCCGCTGGTGACCGGGTTCATGGCCCAGAGCGAGACCTTCGGCCAGTGGCTGAAGTCGGCCGGCATCCGGCCCGAGATGGGCTGGCACTTCGCCTTCGGCACCGCCGGCGTCTCGATGATCCTCGGCCTGGCGCAGTACCTCCTCATGCAGCGCTCGCTGGGCGACGTCGGCGTCCTGCCGCGCGGCGGTGAGTCGCGCGAGACCACGGCGGCGGCGCCGTCCTTGTCCCGCGGCGACTGGAACCGCATCGGCGTCATCTGCATCCTCATCGCCTTCGCGACCATCTTCTGGGCCACGTTCGAGCAGGCCGGCACCACCCTCAACCTGTTCGCGGATCGCCTCACCGCCAGCTCCCTGTTCGGCGTCCACTTCCCGTCGACGTGGTTCCAGAGCGTCCACTCGGCGTTCATCCTGAT
>DATFRY010000352.1:0-6895 GCA_035262925.1 Kofleriaceae bacterium
GACCATCGCAAGAGGAGCACCGACCATGAACACGACGAGACTGCTTTCCACGGCCCTGCTGCTGCTGGCGGCGCCGCCGGCCGCCCGGGCCGACACGATCAAGGTCCCGCAGGACCATTCCACCATCCAGGCGGCGATCGATGCCTCGCTCGACGGCGACGTCATCGAGATCAAGGGCGGCAAGTACGAGGAGTCCATCACCATCGCGAACAAGACCAACGTGCAGATCATCGGCAAGGGCAAGGTGACGCTGCTCCCGCCGGGCCTGGGCCCGGGGTTCTCGATGTCGGGCTGCACCGGCTGCACCGTGGAGAAGATCCGCCTGAGCGGCGCGGCGGGGTCGGGATTCGAGCTGACCGGCTGCACCGGCGGCTCGCTGCTGGACTGCCGCGCGGAGGACGTGCTCGGCGACGGCATCCGGCTCGACGACTGCGACGGCGTCACGATCGACGGGTGCTTCGTGAAGTTCAGCGGCCTGGCCGGCGTCGCGCTGGCCACCGGCACGGACACGCCCACCGACAACTGCACGGTCAGCGGCTGCAAGATCCTCGACTCCTTCGGGGACGGCGTGAGCGTGAACGGCAGCGGCAACACCATCACCGGCAACACGATCACCAAGACGCTCGGGCTGGCGATCCAGATCGACGCGACCACGCCCGGCGCCGGCAATCACCTCACCGGCAACAAGATCAAGAAGGTGGACGACGAGGCCATCCTGGTCACCGGCAGCGACACCGAGGTCGCGGACAACTCCGTGTCGCTCGGCAACAGCGAAGGCATCGTGGTGCTCGCGGGCACGGGCCACTCCGTCACCGGCAACAAGGTCAACAAGGTCGTGGGGAACGGCGTGCTCATCGGCCTCCTCGCCCCCGGGGCGACCGTCAGCGACAACACGATCTCCAACGTCCTCGACGACGGGATCGACGCGAGGGGTGACGACGCCGTCTGCGAGGACAACACCATCAAGGGCCCCGCGGAGAGCGGCTTCGAGATCACCGGCGACGCCGGCACCTACACGGGCAACCTCGTCAAGGGCGCCAAGGGCGACGGCTTCCTGATCTTCAGCGGCGACAACGTGCTGACGTTCAACACGGCCAAGGGCAGCAAGGGCTTCGACCTGAACGACCTGGGCATCGGCAACTCGATCGACGACACGAACAACTTCAAGAAGGTCGCGCCCTGAGCCTCAGGCCGGCGGCACGGGCGGAATCGGGCGGCTCGCGCGGGCCGCGCGGCGGCAGTCCTCCGCGATCTGCAGCTTGAGCTGCGCCGCGTTGTCGAAGCGGCGCTCGCGCCGCAGGAACTCGTGCAGGAAGACCTCCATGCGCTGGCCGTAGAGGTCCAGGTCCTCGCGGTCCAGGACGTGCACCTCGAAGACGGCGTGCGAGTCGTCCTGGTGGAAGGTGGGGCGCAGGCCGTAGTTCATCACGGCGGGCAGGTCGCCCTGCTCGGAGCGTGCGGTCACGGCGTAGACGCCCAGCGGCGGGAACGCCTCGCTGCGCACCTCGAGGTTGGCGGTGGGGAACCCGAGCTGCGCGCCGCGGCCGTCGCCGCGCACGACCGTGCCCAGCAGCGAGACCGGCCGGCCGAGCAGGCGCGCGGCGTGGGGCAGGTCCCCGGCCGCGATGGCCGCGCGCACGGCCGTCGAGGACACGACCTCGCCGTCCACGACCACGCCGCCGACGGCCACCACGTGGAAGCCGTAGTGCCGCCCGGCCTCCGCGAGAAACGCCGCGTCGCCGCGGCGCGCGTGGCCGATGGCCGTGTCGTGCCCGATGACCAGCTCGCGCACGCCCAGCCGCCGCACGAGCAACTGCTCCACGAAGGCCTCCGGCTCGGTCGCCGCGACCTCCCGCGAGAACTCGATCACCACGACGTCGTCCACCCCGCGCGCCGCCAGCAGCTCCAGCCGGTGCTCCAGGGACAGGATGTGCCGCGGCGCCGTGCCGGCCAGCACTTCGCGCGGGTGCACCGAGAAGGTCACGCACACGGCCGGAAGGCCGCGCTCGCGCGCCGACGCCAGCAGCCGCGCGAGGATGCTCTGGTGCCCGAGGTGCAGCCCGTCGAAGACGCCGATCGTGGCCACCGAGCCGGCGTGCAGGACCGGCAGCGCGTCGAGCGCGCGGATGACGTGGCGGCGCATCGCGTCAGCGCGCCGGCGCCGCGCCTGCCCGCGCGTCGCTCAGCGGGCCACGTCGAGCTGGGCCGCCAGCTCCTCCAGCTCGCGCCGCCAGCGGATGCGGTCCACCGGGCTCATGCGGTGCACCAGCAGCACGCCGTCCAGGTGGTCCATCTCGTGCTGCACGATGCGGGCCGGGAAGTCGTTGATGTCCTGCTCGTGCAGCTCGCCCTTGACGTCCTGCCACTGGAGGCGCACGCCCACCGGCCGGTCCACCTCCACGAAGATGTCCGGGAAGGACAGGCAGCCCTCCTCCGCGCGCGCCTTGCCCCAGCGCTTGAGCACGCGCGGGTTGATGACCGCCAGCGCCTGCGCCTCCTCCCGCCGGTGGCCCGTCGGGTTCATGACCAGCACGCGCTCGCCCCAGCCCACCTGCGGGGCCGCCAGCCCGACGCCCTTCTCCTCGTACATCACCGTGAACATCTCCGCCACGCGCTCGGCCAGCGCCTGGTCGAAGACCGTGACCGGCGCGGCCACCTTGAGCAGGGCAGGGTCAGGATAGAGGCGCAGCTGCATCTGCATGGTCCGGCCGATTATCGCACAGCGCCAAGCCCTCCGCACTGACGACGCCCGTCGCGGCTCACTCGACAGGTCGACGTCACGCCCGCGCAAGCCATAGCGGTGCGATCGCGCGTCGAGACCTGCTCAGGCGAGCGCGCAGCGTCGGCCGCGTCAAATCGAGCCCGCGCAAGGCGCCGCGCCCCGCTCGACCGGAGGCGGCCCGGCAGGGCCGTTGAGGATCGAGCGGGGTGCGGCAACGCCGCCCGGGCCGATTTGCCGCGTGCCGCCGAGGTGATAACGTCTGGCGCCCATGGACGTGGCCAAGTTCATCGAGCGCGCCGAACAAGCGCTGCGCAAGCGGCAGCCGGACCAGGCCATTGCGCTCTACCGGCAGGTGCTCGTGGCCAGCCCCGGCAACGCGGCGGCGCGCACGGGGCTGCTGGCCAGCTACCGGCGCAAGGCCGAGCTGCGCGGGGGGCCCAACATGCTCGACAAGGCGGCGGCCAAGTCGTGCTATGCCGCGGCGCTCACCATGCGCTCCTCGCGCCGCCACGGCGCCGCCGCCAAGAGCTGCGACACCGGGCTCGAGCGCAACCCCAACGATCACGCGCTGGCCGAGCTGCTCGGCGAGTCGCTCGAAGCGCAGGGCCTCAAGGAGGAGGCGCTCGCGGTCTGGCTCTCGATGCTCGAGGTCGACGACAGGAACGTGGCCGCGCTCAAGGCGGCCGGCCGCCTGCACTACGAGCTGCGCCAGATCCAGGAGGCGCTCGCGTGCCTCGACCGCGCGCACCAGATCGACCGCCACGATCCCGAAGTCGAGCGCATGCGCAAGAACCTCGCCGCGGAGGGGACGCTCGCGGCCACGCGCTACGAGACCGCGACCTCCTCGCGCGACGTGATCAAGGACAAGGACGCGATGCGGCGCGCCGAGACGGGCCAGCGCCTGCACCGCGAGGCCGGCCAGCTCGCCGGCGACATCGAGGAGCTGCAGTCGAAGCTCGCGGCCGGCGCCGGCCAGCCCGGCGGCGGCGAGACGCGCCGCCAGCTGGTCAAGGCACTGCTCGAGGCCGGCCGCCACGACGAGGCGATCGCGGTCCTCGACGAGGCCGTGGCCGCCGCGCCCGACGACGAGGCCCTGGCCGACGCGCGCGGCGACGCCCTGCTCGCGCGCAACGAGGCCGGCATCCGCGCCGCGCATGGCGCCGCCGACGAGCCCGCCGAGAAGCGCCTGCGCGACGAGCGCACCGCGCTGGAGGTCGAGGAGTTCGGCCGCCGGGTCCGCCTGCGCCCGACCGACGCCACCGCCCGCCTGCGCCTCGCCCGCGCCCTCTACAAGGCGGGGGAGACCGACAAGGCCATCGAGTCCTTCCAGGCCATCGTGACCGACCCCCGCGCCAAGCTCGATGCGCAGCAGGGCCTCGGCGCCTGCTTCTTCCGCAAGGGCCTGCACCCCCTGGCCGCGCGCCAGTTCGAGGCGGCCCTCGCCAGCTCCGGCGGCCTCCCCGGCGAGCGCGCCAAGGAGATTTGCTACCATCTGGGGCTCGTCTCCGAGCGGATGAATGACCGCGCGGGGGCGCTGGCGCGGTACCTGCAGATCTACGAAGTGGACATCAACTACCGCGACGTCGCCCGCAAGATCGAAGACCTGAAGCCCCGGGAAACCCCATGACCACCAGCCTGTCCTCCGCCAAGCGCGCCCGCCAGAACGAGAAGCGCCGCCTCGCCAACCGCGCCCGCGCGTCGGCCGTCAAGACCGCGATCCGCCGCGTCGACCAGGCCGTCGCCGCCGGCAAGAAGGACGAGGTCGCCAAGGCCATCGCCAACGCCTTCCGCTCCATCGACAAGGCCGCCCGCTCGAGCGTGATCCACAAGAACACCGCCGCGCGCCGCAAGGCCCTGGTCTCCCGCAAAGCCGCGGCGCTGAAGGCCTGACGGCAAACCGAGCGCGCGCCGCTTCGTGGCGCGCTGCTGGGGAATCCGGTCGCGTCGGCATTTGCAGGACTTCGTCCCTGCTGCGGTGATCACCAGTAGCCGGAGCGGCTGACCGGGGAGCCAGCCGTCAACGCGCGACGCTGAGCGGTCTCATCGCAGCTGACCTCTACTCGCTCCGGCATGGGGACATGCAGGCCCTGGGGGAGCGACACCCGCGTCGGGAGCCGGGCGATGCGGCGGCGTGCGCGGAGGTGAGTGAAGGCCGCGACGTAGATTCCGCAGCCCGGGGACCGCGGCGCGCGGGAGCGCGCCGCGGAGACCCCGGAAGCGAGGACTGACCGAGCGGCGCGGACTTCGCTCGCCTCCGCGCACTCACCGCATCATTCAGCTCGATGCAGGTGTCGCTCCCCCAGGGCCGGCAAGTCTCCAGCCCTACTTGTGCGACCCCATCACGGTGTCGTAGCGGTAGAAGACTTCCAGGCACAGCGCCAGGATCGCCGTGCTGTACACCCGCCCGCCGGCGTCGCCCCAGGGATCCACCTGCGGGTCCCATGAGCCTTTCATCTCGCCTTCCTTGTGCTGGTGCTCGGCGACGGCGGTCATGAGGGTGCGCTCCCAGGCCTTCCACTCGGGCCCGCCGTACTGGTAGAGCGCGTAGGTGCCGTAATACCAGAAGTAGAAATCGCGGCGGCCGGGCTGGTCGTCGGACCAGACGGGCGGCAGGGCGGAGATGAGCTTGATGCCCTTGTCCACCATCTCCTTGTTGCCCTTACGCTCGAGCTTGGGGTCCGCGAAGATGCGGCAGAGCACGGCGACGGCGGTGATGGACTCGGTCTGCGCGTTCGGCCAGAGGGTCTCCTTGCCGTACTCGCGCGCGGAGACGCCGCCGCGCTCGAAGTAGCCGGTGCGGCCGTTGAGCGGGTCGGTCATCTCCTCCAGGAAGCGCAGGCCGTCGTCGAGCGCCTGGTTGTCCACGGGGAGCTGGTACTCGCGCGCCAGCGTCATGGCCATGATGGCCCAGCCGGTCACCGACATGTCGTCGGGGTGCAGCGCCATCTCGGGGTGGTAGGGCGCGTAGCGCCACGCGCGGGTGGGATTGCGGATCTTGTACAGGTACTTCAGCGCCTTCTCGGCGGGCGCCTTGAAGAGGTGGTCCTTGGTGAGCGCGTAGGCCTCGCACATCGCGAGCGTGGCGATGATGTGGTCGTAGGTGTACTGCCCGTTGGTGTCGAGGCCGAAGTTGCCGTCGGGCCCCTGCACGGTGACCAGGTACTTAAGCCCGGCGCGCACGGTCTTGGAGTACTTGCCCTCCTTGTGCGTGTTGTTGGCGCCGAGGAAGGCCAGCAGCGACAGGCCCGTGACGCCCACGTCGTACTGCGGGCTGCCCGCGCCGTCGCAGACCGTGTCCGTGCCCTGCTGGCCGCACTCGGCGTCGAAGGCCGCGCACGACCAGTAGCCCTGCTTGTTCTGGTGGTTCTTGAGCCACATCAGCGCGTCGTCGACGGCGCGGTTGAGCGGCTCGCCGCCGGCCTTGCCCGCGCCCTTGCGCGAGCGGACCTTGCCGCCGCCGCCGCCGCCGCCACCGCCGCCGCCCAGGCCGATCACGTCGCCGAGCCCGTCGCCGATGCCGTTGCCGTAGCCGTTGCCGCGCCCGTTGCCCCAGCCCGACCCGATGCCCGATCCCGAGCCCGTGCCCTTGCCGGTGCCCTCGCCGGAGTCCTCGGTGGCGTTGCTGTCCACCTCCGTCAGCTCGGGCGACTCGATGGTCTGCACCAGCTCGTTCTCGACGACGTTGGGATCCTCGACCGTGTGCTCGGGCAGCTCCTCGGTCTTGGTGCGCTCGGGCGGCGGGGGCGGCGGCGGCAGCGCCTCCATGACCCGCTCGAGGGAGACGGCCATGGCCACCTCCTGCTCCTTCTCATGCGGCTGGGAGGTGCCCGCGAACATGACCAGCACGAAGCCGATCACCACGTGCACCACGATCGCCAGCGCGAAGTACGGGGAGCTCCGGATCAGCTCCCGCAGCGTCTTCTCGAACGTCCACGTCTCGGCGTCCGTCAGGCGGTGCGAGTGCTGGATGGTGAGCTGAGGCTGGGCGGGACTCGCCACGGAGAGGTTCCGGGGGTGGCGGCGTTCGGGGGACCGCGGCCAAACGCGCGATTCTAGGGAGCACCCCCGGGCTTGGCAACCGACGCACCCGGCGCGCCGCCCGCATCCGGTGCCGCGCTCGAAGGCGGCGCGGCCGCACCCGCCGGCGCCGCTGGCGCCGCAGACGACGCGCCC
>DATFRY010000353.1:0-18438 GCA_035262925.1 Kofleriaceae bacterium
CGTGGAGCGCGACACGGCGACGATGTGGCCGTGGGCGTCGCGGATGCCGTGCTTGACCTCCACCGTGGCGTCGTCGGGGCCGTCGGTGCCGTCGGTGGCCGCGTTGACGATGTCGGTCGCGACGTGCACGTCGGCGTAGCCCTGGCCGATGGTCGAGGCCACGTCGGGTGTCGTCACGGTCGTGCCGGCGCGCGCCACGTGGATGGGCTCGGTGACGACGAGGCGCACGTTGCGGTAGATGCCGCTGCCGGAGTACCAGCGGCTGCTCGGCAGCCGGTTCTGCACCTTCACCGCCACGACGTCGGGCGTCCCGTCGGTGTGGACCGCCGCCGAGATGTCGTAGGCGAAGCCGGTGTAGCCGTAGGGATGGGTCCCGAGCAGCTCGCCGTTCAGGTAGACCTCGGAGTTCATGTAGACGCCGTCGAACTCGAGCGAGACGACCGCGCCGGCGGCGGAGCGCGGGAGCGAGAAGGTCTTGCGGTAGAAGCCGAGCCCGCCGCGCAGGAAGCCGGTGCCGGCGGTGGTGCCGGGGCCGGCGACCGGATCGAGCTCGATGCTCCAGTCGTGGGGGACGTCGAGGGTGCGCCAGCCGGAGTCGTCGTACCCGGGCAGGTGCGCGCCGGCGAAGGCGGGGGGCACATCGATCCCGTCCGGGTTGGCCAGGGCGAACTTCCACCCGCGGGTGAAGTCGATGATCTGTCGCCCGCGGTGCGCGGAAGGCTCCTGCGCCGCGGCCGGCGGCGGCCCGCCGGTGAGACCCTGCCCGCCGGTGGGCGCGGTGATGTGGGTGAAGAGGGCGACGCTCGCGACGGCAACGATGGCGGCGGCGGCCAGCGCGGCGGCCGCGGTCGCGGCGGTGGCGGCTCTGGTGCGGCGAGGACGACGGCCGGTTCCGGCCACGATCACGGTCACGGGAGCCCCCTTGTCGAGCGGCCGGGCCGCGAGTGCCAGGAGATCTGGCCGGCCGGCGCTTCTTCGCCCGGGACGACGGGACGACGTCATCTATACGGCTCGCGCTGACAACGCTGTCAAGCCATGCCTTCACTCCCGCGGGCCCGGCGCACCTTCCTGTGGCATGTTGTCGCCGTCATGCGCGCGAATCGCTCCATCCCGAGCTCGACCGTCATCCCCGAGCTGGCCTATCCGGACGTGGGCGAGGCGAGCGACTGGCTGTGCGCCGCGTTCGGCTTCACCGTGCGTCTGCGCATCGCCAGCCACCGGATCCAGCTCAACGTGGGCGACGGCGCGGTCGTGGCGACCGAGCTGGCGGCGCCGGCGGTCGATCGCGCGCACTCGGTGATGGTCCGCGTGGAGGACGTCGATCGGCACCACGCTCGCGCCGTCCAGCACGGCGCCCGCATCGTGCGCGCCCCGGCCGACCATGCCTTCGGCGAGCGGCAGTACACGGCCGAGGACCCGGGCGGGCACGTGTGGACCTTCTCGCAGTCGATCGCGGACGTGAGCCCCGAGGAGTGGGGCGGCACGTCCGGCCAGCTCTGACGCCGACTGGCCTCCTCGCGACGGGCGTGGCAAACAGGTGGACGCATGTCCACGACAGCTCGATTCGCCCTCCTGGCGCTGGCCGTGGCGGGATGTCGGACGCAGCACATCGCCGCCGAGCACCCGCGCGAGCACGCCCGCGAGCAGCCGCCCGCGGGGCCCGCGCAGCCGCAGCCGGAGACACCGGCGCCACCCGCGCCCACGCCGGTGCCGCCCGGGCCGCCGCCCGAGGACCGGCTGGTGCTGCAGCGGGTGTCGTTCGCCGACCTGCCGGGATGGAGCGAGGACGAGGTGGGCAAGGCGATCCCGGCGCTGGTGCGGTCGTGCACCAGGCTGCGGCGGCTGGGCGACGACGAGCAGGTCGGCCGGACCGACACGGGCGGGCTGGCCGGCGACTGGCGCCGCGCATGCCAGCGCGCCGAGCGCGTCCCGGCCGCCGATCACGCGCGCGCCCGCGCCTTCTTCGAGGCCGAGTTCGTGCCGTTTCTCGCCTCGAACAACGGGGACCCGATCGGCCGCTTCACCGGGTACCACGAGCCGCTCCTGCACGGATCGCGGCGGCGCCACGGCAAGTACCGCACGCCGCTCTACCGGCGGCCGTCGGACCTCGTCATGGTCGATCTGTCGAAGTTCCTCGACGACGCGCGCGGGCGGCGCCTGTGGGGCCGCGTGGTCGGGCGGCAGCTCCAGCCGTTCGACACGCGGGCCGACATCGTCGGCGGCTCGCTGGCCGGCAAGAAGCTGGAGCTCTTCTGGCTCGACGATCCGATCGACGCGTTCTTCGTCCAGGTGCAGGGCTCCGGCCGGGTCGAGCTCGAGAACGGTCACGAGATCCGCGTCGGCTACGCGGCGACCAACGGCCACCGCTACACCGCGATCGGCCGCGTCCTCATCGAGGAGGGCCACCTCACCCGCGAGTCGGTGTCCATGCAGTCGATCCGCGCGTATCTCGAGTCGCACCCGCGGCGCGCCGACGAGGTCATGAACCGCAACGAGTCGTATGTCTTCTTCGACACCGTCGAGGGGGCGGGCCCGATCGGGTCGCAGGGCGTGGTGCTGACGGCGGAGCGCTCGGTCGCGATCGACCGCAACTTCATCCCGCAGTCGGCGCCGCTGTGGCTGGACACGGTCGCGCCGATCGCCGGTGCCGCCGGCGAGCAGCCGCTGCGCCGCCTGGTCATCGCGCAGGACACCGGCGGCGCGATCCTCGGCCCCGTGCGCGCGGACGTCTACTGGGGAGGCGATGACGCCGCCGCCGACGTGGCCGGGCGGATGAAGAGCCGCGGGCGCTACTTCCTCTTCCTGCCGGTGGCGGCGGCCGCGCGCCTGCCCGAGTGAGAGCGAGGGCCCGGGCCCGGGCGGTGGGCCGGCGGGCGGCGCGCTGACGCCACCCGGACGGCGACGCCGAGGCGACGGATGGCGGCCAGCCGGGCGTCGGGGACCTCGCCGCCGACCAGCACGGTCGTCACCGCGCTGACCGGGGCGATGACGTAGGGCGAGGCGACGCCGAGCTTGTCTGCCGTCAGGAGCACGACCGTCTCGGCGGCGCTCTCGAGCAGGGCGCGCTTGATGTGGGCCTCTTCCAGGTCGCCGGTGCTGAGGCCGCGCTCGACGTGCAGGCCGGTCACGCCCATGAAGTAGGTGTCGGCGCGCACCTCGCGGATCGACTGCGCGGCGGCCGCGCCGACCGCCACGCCCGAGTGCTTGAACACGCGGCCGCCGATCACGACCAGCTCGATCGAGCGGTGGGCGACCAGCTCGGCCGCGACCAGCGGGCTGTGGGTGACGACGGTGGCGCGGAGATCGGGCGGCAGGGCGCGCACCATCTGCAGCGCGGTGGTGCCGCCGTCGACGAACACCACGTGGCCGGGCTCGACCAGGGCGGCGGCCGCGCGCCCGAGCGCGTGCTTCTGGTCGGGGGCCAGCTGCTCTCGTCCGGCCAGCGCGACCACCGCCGGCGACGCGGGCAGCGCGCCGCCGTGCACGCGCTGGAGCGCGCCCTCGGCGGCCAGCTCGCGCAGGTCGCGCCGGACCGTGTCCTCCGAGACGGCGAGCTCCTGGCTGAGCGCGCGGGCCACGACCTGACCGTCGCGCGCGAGCACGGCGAGGATGTGGCGCTTTCGCTGGCGGGTCAGCACGGTGGCCCCTCTGCATGAGTCTGCACGATCTTGCACGAGCCTGCACGAAATTCCTTGCGCGCCCCGGAGGCCCAGGCTAGCCTCGTGGTGCGATGAGCGTGCAATGACCGTGGCCGACCGGGTGCGCATCCACGAGGTGCGCGTGCTCTCCGACGACTGGTACGTGCTGAAGCGGACGCGCTTCGAGTTCCGCCGCCGCGACGGGCAGTGGCAGATGCAGCAGCGCGAGACCTACGACCGCGGCAACGGCGCCGCCATCCTGCTGTACAGCCGCGAGCGCCGCACGGTGGTCCTCGCCCGCCAGTTCCGCTTCCCGGCCTTCGTCAACGGCCACGACGACCTCCTCGTCGAGGTGCCGGCCGGCCTGCTCGACGACTCGGGCCCGGAGGAGCGCATCCGATCGGAGGCGGAGGAGGAGGTCGGCTTCGCGGTGCGCCACGTCCGCAAGGTGTTCGAGGCCTTCATGAGCCCCGGCTCGGTCACCGAGCGCCTCCACTTCTTCGTCGCCGAGTACGATCCGTCCAGCCGGGTGGGGGCAGGCGGGGGCGTGGCCGAGGAGGGCGAGGACATCGAGGTCCTCGAGCTCACCCTCGACGAGGCGCTGGCCATGGTCGAGCGCGGCGAGATCATCGACGCCAAGACGATCATGCTGCTCCAGTACGCCGCGCTGCACCTGTTCGCCGGTCGCGAGGCGGGGCCCGAGCGCGAGCCCGGTCCCGGTCGCACGTCCGAGCTCGCGCCGCCCCGCGCCTGACGCCGCGCTACCCGCGCCGGCGGGGGAGGATGTTCCGGTTGGCGCGGAACAGGTTGTCGGGATCGTGGGCCGCCTTGATGGCGGCCAGCAGGTCGTGGTTGGCGCCGTACGACGCGCGCACGCGGTCCTCGTCCTCGTCGGCGGTCTGGAAGTTGACGTAGTTGCCGCCGGTCGAGAAGCGCCGGAAGCGGGACCAGGCGTCGGCCACCCACGCCCGGTAGGCCGCCTCGTCGGGGTCGTCCGGCGCCCAGGAGCCGAGCGCGCCCAGCGCGAAGCGGGCGTCGCGATTGCCGACCGCTCCGTCGTCGGCGTCGCGCTCGCCGAGCGTGCCGCCGAGGTGGAGGATGCCCAGCTGGCCCTCGGGGATGGGGCAGCCGGCGGCGAGCTCGTGCCAGGTCGCGAGCAGCTCGTCGTCGAGCTCGGCGGCGAACTCGGTCTTCCAGTAGTAGTGCTGGCCGGCGGGCTCGGTGCAGTCGAGATAGGACTGGATCTCGACGTAGGTCTGCTCGTGCAGGAGGTCGAAGATCGGATCGCCGAACGCGCGGACAGGCGCCAGCGCCTCGTCGACTCGCTCGAGGTCGCCCGTGTAGCAGATCGACATCGCGCACATCCGGCGGCCCTGCCAGTCGGGCGGCACGAACGGCGCGTGCGGCGCGCGCAGGAGCATGAGCCAGGCGCTCAGCTCGAGCGGCGCGGCGGCGGTCAGCGCGCGATAGCCGGGCAGGATCTCGGCGGCTCGCTCGAACGGCCAGCCGATCAGGCCGCCGTACACGGCGGGGCCGACCGGATGCAGCCGGAAGGTGAAGCGCGTGACGACGCCGAAGTTGCCGCCGCCGCCGCGCACGGCCCAGAACAGGTCGGCGTTGTCCTGGCGGCTGGCCCGGCGCACCACGCCGTCGGCGGTGACCATCTCCACCTCCTCGAGGTTGTCGACCGTCCAGCCGAACCGCCGCGTGAGGTAGCCGAGCCCGCCGCCGAGGGTGAGGCCGGCGACGCCGACCGGCGAGAAGAAGCCGAGCACGGTGGCCAGCCCGTGCGCCTGCGTCGCGCGGTCGACGTCGCCGAGCAGGCAGCCCGCGCCGACGCGCGCCAGCCGCGCCGCCGGATCCACCTCCACCCCGCGCATCCGGCTCATGTCGAGGGTCAGTCCGCGCTCGGCGATGGCGCTGCCCGCGATGTTGTGCCCGCCGCCCTTGATGGAGAGCCGCAGGCGGTGCGCGCGCGCGAAGCGGATCGCCTCGGCGACGTCGGCGGCCGAGGTCGGCTGCACGACCAGCGCCGGGACCCGGGCAGCCAGCGCGTTCCACAGGCGGATGGACGACGGCCAGGCCTCGTCGCCGGGGCGCACGAACGGCCCGTCGACGCGATCCTCCAGCTCTGCGAGCCGCTCCGGGTCGACGGCGACGATGCCGTCGTCGAGCCCGGCCATCTCGATCGCGCGCGCGGTCCTGCGCGGTCGGGGTCCATCGGTGACGCGGTCATTCATGGCTTGCTTCATGGCTCGCTCCTTCGTGGCGGTCATGGACCCATCCTGGAGCCACGCGAGACGCGCCGCTTCGGGCGAACTACCCACGCGCGGCGAGGAGCGCGATGGGTACTTCTCCCGATGCCGGCGAGCTCAGATGAGCTTGTGCTGGTAGGCGAAGGCGGTCGCGGCGGCGCGCGAGGGCACGTCCAGCTTGACGAAGATGTTGCTGACGTGCCGGTCGACCGTCTTCTCGCTGAGCCGCAGCTCGGCGGCGATGGCGCGGTTGGTCTTGCCGGCGGCGACCAGCCGCAGCACCTCGAGCTCGCGAGGCGTCAGGCCGTGCGGGCGGCCGGGAGGCGCGCGCCGCGCCATCGCGTCGAGGCGGGCGAGGTCGGGCGCGGCGCCGAGGCGCGCGAGCTCGGCGCGCGCGGAGTCCAGCTCCAGCCGCCCGCCCTCGTCGTCGCCGAGCGCCTGGCAGGCCAGCCCGATCAGCACGCGCACGCGCGCCGCGTCGTGGGGCGCGCCGATCGCACGCCACATCGGCCCGGCCCGGCGCAGCGAGCCGAGCGCGGCCTGCGCGTCGCCCGCCGCGAGCTCGACCGCGCCGCGCACGTGCGCCGCGGTGGCGGTCAGGAGATCGGTGCCGAAGCTCGCCGCCAGCTGGTCGAGCTCGCGCGACGCGGCGCGCGCCTCGTCCACGTCGCCGGTCGCCAGCATGATCTCGCTGTACGCGGGCAGGAGATGGGTCCGGCGGAACGGGCTGGTCGTCGCGCGCACGGCGCGCCGGATCGCGGCGGCGGCCGCGTCGCCTCGCCCCTGGCCGAGCCACAGCAGCGCCAGGCCCGGCTGCGGATCGCGCCCGCACTGGCTGGCGCCGCGGTACGCCGCCTCGGCGACGGCGAGATCGCCCTGCAGGCGGTGCACCTATGCCTGCTGGTAGAGCGCCTCGCCCGCCGTCCCCGGGTCGGACGCCCGCGTCCGCTCGTGCGCGCGTCGCGCCTCCTCGAGCGCCTCCGACCACGCGCCGGAGCGCTGCATGATCTCGGCGCGGTGGACCCGGCAGACGCCGACGAACGCGACCATGTCCGGCTGCTGGTCGCACCACGCGGCGAGGGCGGAGGTCCACTCGCGGGCGCGGCCGAGCGCGTGCACCTCGTGACAGCAGTCGATCACGCTGCAGTAGAGGAGGCCGGTGACGATGGGTGAGAGCTCACCGCGCGCGACGGCGACCATGGCCTCGTCGAGCAGGTTCAATCCGTCCTCGACCTGGCCGAGCTGCACGCGCGCGCGGCCCTGCATGTGGCGGGCGAAGGCGACGAGGTCCGCGTCGCCGAGGCGCTCGCCGATCTCGGCGGCGCTGGTCGCGCTCCGGTGAGCGGCCTCGCGCTCTTCCGCCGCGAGCTGCTGCTCGGCGAGCGGGAGCATGAGATAGCCCCGCAGCGCGACGTCGCGCTCGTCGCGCTCGACCAGGCGCTGGGCGCGGCCGAGCCACCCGCTCGAGCGGGCCGCCTCGCCGCGGAACATGAGGCGAAAGCCGAGCCAGAAGGCGCAGGCCGCGGCGCGCAGGTGGTCGCCGTCGTCGAGGTGGGCGCGGTGGGCGCGATCGAGCGCGTCCATGTAGTCGTCGTCGCGCCCGAGGAGATAGGACGCGGCCGCGAGGAGCTCGAGGTCGCCGGCGCCGAGCGGTGCCGTCCGGTCAGCGCGCGCGAGCCAGCGGTGGGCGTCGGCCCAGGCGCGGCGCCGATGGCTGGCGCGTCCCCGCTCCAGGTCGTCCAGCGTCGCGCCGGCCTCCTGCCGATCTCGGCTGCCGTCGCCCCCCTCGATCATCTCGCCTCCAGATCTGGAGCCTAGCAGAAGGGCGACTCCCACCGACACTCGCCGACAGCACCGGGTGGGGCGCGCGATCGGTCGCTCGCCGTTCGCGCGAGTGGCGGCGGCGAGCCGGGCGAGAGTCCGCCGCGGCGCGTGGGACTCGGCGCGGTGAAGCCCCGGTCCGTGCGGCGCTGTTCGCGGCGCGGGCATCCTCTGTACGCGGAGCGTTCAGTCCGAGCGCGCGCGCCGGCTGCGGCGGCCGTGTGCGGCGGCCATCTCCAGCGGCGCCGACGGATCGGGCGCGGCGCGGACGACGGCGCGACGGGAACGCTTCGTGCACCGGCCGGTTCGGCCGGGTCGGAGTCGCCTCCGCCATGACAAGCCTCGTTCGACGACTCCTCCTGTCGGAGCTGGGCGCCTTCTCCATCGCCGTCGCGCTCGCGCTCGCGTTCGCGCTGCTGGTCGTCGTGGCCGGCTGCAACTACGGATCGGTGCCACCGGGCGGCGGCGACGACCAAGGCGGCGGCGGCGAAGGCGACAGCGGTGACGGCGGCGGCGGCGGCGGTGACGGCGCCGGCGGCGGCCGCTACCACCCGGAAGGCTTCGCCGACCCGGCCGCGCACGGCCCGGAGCTCGTCGCCCAGCGACAGGACTGCCGCACCTGCCACGGCGAGGACCTGACCGGTGGCAGCGGCCCGAGCTGCGACGGCTGCCACGACCCGGACCGGCCGAAGGCGTGGCGCACCGACTGCACCTTCTGCCACGGCGGAAGCGACAACCAGACCGGCGCGCCCCCGCGCAACCTCGACGGCTCGGGCGGCGGCGGCAGCTTCCCCGCCCACACCGCGCACGTCACCGACGGCATGGCCGCCGCCGCCGACTGCATCCAGTGCCACGTCAAGGCGACCGACGTGCTCAGCCCCGGCCACGTCTTCGACGACACGCCGGGTGCGGCCGAGGTGGATCTCGGCGCCGGCATCAGCCCGCAGGCCGCCTATGACGGGGCGACCTGCACGAGCGTCTACTGCCACGGCACCGGGCGCGGCGACGACGGGCAGGTGGCCGCGAGCGCCCCGGCGCCCGGCTGCACCGGCTGCCACGCCGGCATGGGCAGCGACCAGGCGGCGCTCGATGCCATGAGCGGCGCGCACCGGCTCCACGTCTCGAGCGACGGCGTCACCTGTGCCGATTGCCATGCCGGCGTGACCGGCGACGGCGCGTCGATCGCCGACCGCACCCTCCATGTCAACGGCGCGCGCGACGTGGCCTTCGCCGCGCCCGGCTTCACCATGTCGGCCAGCGACCAGACGTGCAGCGGCACCTGCCACGGCGTCGACCACGCCGGGCTCCCCTGGGTGGCGAGCGGCGCGCGCTTCCACCCGGCCGGCTACGCCGCGCCCGCCGCGCACGGGCCCGACATGGAGCTCCAGCGCATGGACTGCCGATCGTGCCACGGCAGCGACCTCACCGGCGGCAGCGGCCCGAGCTGCGACTCGTGCCACACCGCGCAGTGGCGGACGACCTGCACCTACTGCCACGGCGGCGGGCAGAACCAGAGCGGCGCGCCGCCCCGCGACCTGGGCAGCTCGGTCGCGACCGTGTCGCAGAGCTTCGTGGCGCACACCAGGCACGTGAGCCAGGGCGTGGCCCGCGCGTCCGACTGCAACCAGTGCCACACCAGGCCATCCGACGTCATGTCCGCCGCCCACGCCTTCGACGCGACGCCGGCGGCAGCGGAGGTGCGCCTGGGCGGCGGCCTCAGCCCGGCCGGCACCTACGATGGAGCCGGCACCTGCACCAACCTCTACTGCCACGGCAACGGGCGCGGCGACAACGGGACCTACACCGACGGCTCCGCGTCCCTCGGCTGCGGCGGCTGTCACGCCGGCCGACAGAGCGGCAGCTCCGCGTGGAGCGCGATGAGCGGCGACCACCGCAAGCACCTCGGCGAGGGCATGAGCTGCCAGGACTGCCACAGCACCGTCACCGCCGACGGAAACTCGATCCGCGATGTGTCGCTCCACATCGACGGGCGCAGGCAGGTGGCCTTCAGCGTCGGCAACTTCACCTACGACCCGGCCACGCGCCGCTGCTCCGGCTCGTGCCACGGCGAGAACCACGGCGGCGACACCTGGTGAGGAGCGGGCGGCGAAGAAATCGCGCGACCTGACGCCCCGCGGCCCCTCCCTTCCTGGCCGGCCGCCCTGGCCCTGGAAGGAAAGGACCCGCATGAAGACGATCGCGCTCTTGTCCGTCGCCGTGGCCCTGGTTCCCGCATCCGCCTTCGCCCAGCCCGCTCCCTTCACCCCGCCCGCCGCGCCGCCGCCGTCCGCGAGGTCGGCGCTCGACGGCTGGCGGATCGAGCCCCAGCGAGAAGGCATCATCCTGAACCGGTCCGACCTGGACCCGCGAGAGATCTTCCTCGTGGCCCTCGAGCCAGATCTCGACACCGGCCGCCAGCCCCTCCACGCCTGGTTCGCCGCCGCGGTGACCGCGCACACCGAGGGGCTGGGCACCGTGGTCGAGCACGGCGCCATCCAGGAGCGCGCCGACGGCAGCATCATGACCGTACGCGTCTTCGAGAGGGACCAGGGCCGGCGCCTGAACGCCGCCGTCGGCGCCGCCCACCAGCCCGACGGCAAGCTCCTCCTGGTGACGATGATCTGCACGACCGACTCCTGCCTCCGCCACGCCGCCGCAGCCCAGCAGGCGATCACCTACGCCGTCGCCTCGGGCCTGGCGAGACCGGCGCCCGACCCCGCTCGGTCATACGCCGCGCCGGCCCTGTTGCCGTCCCCGCTGTGACGCGGGTGCCTCCCCTCGCGGCCACGCGCGTCGCCTGGCCACTCCACGACGTCGGCCAGCGACGCCCGCGCGGAGCAGGACGACCTCGCGGCCGTCCGATCCATCGAGACCGGGCCGCCGTCGCGCATCTCGACCGAGGTGCCGGCCTCGTCGCCCAGGCGTCGTAGCGGCGGCAGGTGTTCACGGCAGCTGTTCACGGCGCCCGAGTTGCCTCGACCGCGACGGGTCAAGCCAAGCCCGAGGCCAGCGACGACCGATGAAGGGCCCCCCCGGCGACGGGCCTCGCAGCGACCTCCGGCCAGCCGACCTCCCCCGCGGAGATCTCGATCCCGCCTCGCCGCCCGCGGGGGCGCGTGTCAGCGCGCGGCCACCAGGTCGCGCCGCGCTGCCCACAGGCGCAGGTCGCGGCGCTGGATCGCGGCGGCCATCAGCTCCGGGAACAGGTCCGGCGTGCAGGCGAAGGCCGGGATGCCGAGCGCGGCCAGCGCGGCCGCGTTGGCGTGGTCGTGGGCGGGGGCGCCCTGGTCGTCGAGGGCGAGCAGGCACACCATGTTCACGCCGGCGGCGACGAGCTGGGCTGCGCGGCGGCGCATCTCGGCGGCGTCGCCGCCCTCGTACAGGTCGGTGATGAGGACGAGGATGGTCTGGGCCGGGCGGCGCACCAGGCGCTGGCAGTAGGCCAGCGCGGCGTTGATGTCGGTGCCGCCGCCCAGCTGGGTGCCGAAAAGGAGGTCGACCGGATCGTCGAGCTCGTCGGTCAGGTCGGCCACGGCGGTGTCGAACACGACGAAGCGGGTCGCCACCGCGCGCAGGGAGGCCATCGCCGCGCCGAAGATGCTCGAGTACACCACCGACGAGGCCATCGAGCCGCTCTGGTCGACGCACAGGATGACGTCGCGCAGCGACGAGCGGCGGCGGGCGTAGCCGACCACCTTGTCGGCCACCAGGGTCCCGCGCGCGGGGTCGTAGTTCACCAGGCTGCGGCGGATCGTGCGGTCCCAGTCCATCTCGCCCGGCCGCGGCCGCGACGTGCGCTCGGCGCGCGACAGGCTGCCGCGGATGGCCCGCGTGGTCGGCTCGCGCAGGCGCCGCTCGAGATCGTCGACCACCTTGCGCACGACCTGGCGCGCGGTCTCCTGCGTGCGCCGCGGCAGCACCTTGCTGAGCGAGAGCAGGCTGGCGACCAGGTGCACGTCGGGCTCGGCCTCGCCGAGGAGCTCGGGCTCGAGCAGCATGCTCGTCAGATCGAGCCGTTCGAGCGCGTCGGCCTGCATGACCCGCACGACCGGCGACGGGAAATAGGTGCGGATGTCGCCCAGCCAGCGGGCCACGCCGGGCGACGAGGCGCCCAGCCCGCCCGCGCGGTCGGCGTCGTAGAGCGCCTCGAGCACGCGGTCCATGCCCTGGAGGTCGCCGTCCAGCCGCGGGGCGCCGAGCTCGTCCTCCGCCGCGCGCCCGAGCACCAGCCGCCACCTCTGCAGGCGCTCCTCATCGCGGCTCATGCGGGACTCCCAGGATGTGGGCCAGGACGGGCAGCACCAGCGCGGCGCGCGCCTCGTCGATCTCTCGCTCGCGCCGCCCCGCCGCTCCACCGCCGGCGCCCGCGGCGCCCGGGCGGAGGCGGGCGACCGCTCCGCCCATCTGCCGCCGCTCGGCCGGGGCGAAGCCGGAGAACGCGCGGCGCAGGAGCGGCAGGACGCGCGCGAAGGCGTCGGCCGCGAGCCCGCTCAGCCAGCCGTCGAGCACGGTCCACACGACCGCCAGGTGCGCCAGGACCAGGCCGCTGCCGCCGACCAGCCCCTCGATCCACGCGGCCGCGCGCGCCGGGTCGACGGCCGGCGA
Source organism: Kofleriaceae bacterium (assembly GCA_035262925.1). GTDB lineage: Bacteria > Myxococcota_A > Polyangia > Haliangiales > Haliangiaceae > DATFRY01. Next base: position 12,320 of record DATFRY010000353.1, read on the forward strand.
CAGGGCCAGCGCGGCCATGCGCGCGAGCTCGTCGCCGCCCAGCCGCGCGCCCTCGAGCAGGCGGCGGCAGAAGCGGCCGCGCAGGAGCGCGTGCACCGGGTCGCGCTCCACCAGCGAGGCCAGGAGATCGAGCCACTCGGCGCGCAACGCAGGGTCGTCGAGCAGGAGGATGGCCTCGTGCGCGCCGTCGATGCTGGCGGCCAGCGCGGCGGCCGCGTCGTCGCCGATCTGCACGCAGGCGCCGGGCAGGCCGACGAGCGCGCGCGCGAACAGCCCGGCCAGGACCGGCCGGACCTGCTCGCTCCGCGTCCCGCGCACGTCGCCGTAGCGCACGACCTGCACCAGCGGCGGCAGCGCGTCGAGCAGGCGGGCGGCGTCGTCCGAGAGGGCGGCGCGCGCCTCGAGCGCGGCCAGGAGGTGCTCGACCGCCGCCGGCACCTCCGCCACCACGGCGGCGTCGAGGAGCTGCGTGAGCTCGGGCAGCTCGGCGTTCCCGGCGCGCGCGCGCACGTGGCCGGCGGCGGCCGCCTCGAGCGTGTTGCCGTGCACGCTCGCCTCGACCAGGGCGACCACCATCTCCGGCTGCCACCGGATGTTCCAGTGCTCGCGGAAGGTGCCGGCGCCGGTCTGGCCCGAGGCCGCCACCACGCGGCCCCACGCCACGTCGAGGAGCGCGAGCCTGCGCAGGAGGCGTCCGCGCGCGCGGTCGTTGGGCCGGCGCAGGTCGAGCTCGAGCGTGCGCGGCTCGGCCGACACCTTCATGCGCAGCCGGCGCTGCTCGGCCTCGACCTCGCGCTGGAGCGGCGCGACCGCGGCGCCGGCCGGCACCGCGCCCATGTCGTGGCCGATCTCGAGGCGGTCGCGGATGAGCGCCATCGGCGCCGGCTCACCCTGGCACAGGACCGACTGCACCGCGTCGCGCAGCTCGGCCAGCCCGGGTGCGCTGAGATCGCGCAGCGCCGCCAGCGCGTCGGCCAGGCGCACCGCCTCGATCACGCTGGCCGACGACGCGTCGAGGTCCTCGGCGCGGAGCAGCCGCGCCGCGCGCGCGGCCCACTGCACGGCGGCGCGGTCGCGATGCTCCCACAGGAGGCGATACCAGCCGGGCGACTCGACCCCGGCCCCGTATCCGCTGCGCCAGCACAGGCGCGAGGTGGTCCACGGGATCCACGTGCAGGCGACCTTGATCTTCGCGAGGCCGCGGAGGAGCTCGGCGTCCCGCTTCGCCGGCCCCAGCCGGTGGAGGGCCGGCGAGTGCCACGCGCCGCACACGACCGCGATGCGCTGGAAGCCCGCGCGCCGGGCCGCTCGGATGCTCTGGCGCATGTGCGCCTCGCGCCGCGCCTCCCACCGCCCCGGCGGCGGCTGGGTCTCGCGCAGCGCCGTCATCGCCAGGGCGATGCCCTCGAACAGGCCGGCCGGGTCGCGGCGGGCCTCGACCTCGCGCTCCCACCACATCTCGCGGTCGGCGAAGCCCGCGGCCTCGGACAGGAGTCCGAGCGGATCCTCGCGCGCATCGCGCGCCGTCCGGCCGTCCGCGTCAGGGTCTGCCTCCGCCTCGGCCTCGGCATCGGCGCTCGAGTCCGCGTCCGCCTCCACCTCGTCCTCCGCGTCCGCCTCGATGCGCGCGTTCGCCTCCGCCGCGCCCTCGCCGCCGCCATCGCCCTCGCCGCCGCCGGCATCCGCGCCGCCGCCATCGCCCTCGCCGCGGCCTCGACGGCGCCCGGCCGCCATGCGAATCGCCTGAGGCAGGTCGATGAACCGAACCGCGACCCCGCGCTCGAGCGCGAACCGCATGGCCTGCCACTCGGGCGAGTAGTCGGCGAACGGATAGAACACCGCCTGCCCGGGGCGGTCGGCCGCGTGGATGAGGATCGCCACCGGCGGCGTCATCGCCGGATCGGCCGCCAGCGGCAGGATGGCGTCGGCGTCGGGCGGCCCCTCGATGAGCACGGCGTCCGGCTCGAGCGCGCGCAGCGCGGCCACCAGGCTGCGCGCGCTGCCCGGGCCGTGGTGCCGGATGCCGAAGACGTGCGTGCTCATCGATCCTCTGGCCTCTATCCCTGGCCCGGCCGCCCGCCGCTAGAGCACCTCGCTGATCGATCGATAGAGGTCCTTCCAGCCGTCGCGCTCCTTCACCACGGTCTGGAGGTATTCCTGCAGCACGACGCGGTCCTGGACCGGGTCGCGCACGATCGCGCCGGTCAGGCCCGCGGCCAGGTCCGCCGCCCGCATCGCGCCGTCGCCGTAGTAGGCGGCCATGGCCAGCCCGTGCGTCATCACGGCGATGGCCTCGGCGGTCGACAGCGTGCCGCTCGGCGACTTGATCCGCGTCTTGCCGTCCAGGGTCTTGCCGTCGCGCAGCTCGCGGAAGATGGTGACGACCCGGCGGATCTCGTCGAGCGCGGGCTTCTCGGCCGGCAGCGCCAGGGCGCGGCCCATCTCGGCGACGCGCTGCTCGACGATGGTCACCTCCTCCTCGAGCGAGTCGGGCAGCGGCAGGACGACGGTGTTGAAGCGGCGGAGCAGCGCGCTCGAGAGCTCGTTGACCCCGCGGTCGCGGTTGTTGGCCGTGGCGATGATGTTGAAGCCGCGCTGGGCCTGCACCTCGGACGACAGCTCCGGGATGGGCAGCGTCTTCTCCGACAGGATCGTGATGAGCGTGTCCTGCACCTCGCTCGGGATGCGGGTCAGCTCCTCGATGCGCGCCAGTCGCCCCTCGCGCAGCGCGCGCATGAGCGGGCCGGCGACCAGGGCGGCGGGCGACGGGCCCTCGGCGATGAGCCGCGCGTAGTTCCAGCCGTAGCGCAGCGCCGACTCGTCGGTGCCCGCCGTGCCCTGGACCAGCAGGGTCGAGTCGCCCGAGATGGCGGCCGCCAGGTGCTCCGACACCCACGACTTGGCGGTGCCGGGCACGCCGAACAGGAGGAGCGCGCGATCGGTCGCCAGCGTGGCCACCGCGATCTCGATGAGGCGCTGGTTGCCGATGTACTTGGCGGCGACCTCGAAGCCGCTGTCGAGCCTGCCGCCCAGGAGATAGGTGCGCACCGCCCACGGCGAGAGGCGCCAGCCGGGCGGGCGCGGCCGCCGGTCCGTGCGCGACAGCTCGGCCAGCTCCTCGGCGTACTGCACCTCGGCGTGATCGCGCAGGACGTCGGGCGCCCGGCCCGGGCTCGCGCTGTCGCCAGCGCCGTCGCTAGCGCTCGGGCTCGGGCTCGGGCTCGCGCTGTCGTTCGGGTTCGTGCTCACGCCGGATCTCCTCGTGCAGGCGCCGCCTGAAGTCCAGGACGCCGTGAAACTCCTCGATGGAGCGGACCAGCCGCCTGCCCGACCAGTCGTTCGGGGCCGCCTCCGGGAACGGAAGCGCGCGCCCGAGGTGGCCGGGCGGCATGGCCAGCGCCGCCAGCCCCAGCATGCCCTCCCACGGATGCGCCGCGCCGGCGCCCGCCGGCCGCGGCATCGCGGCGAAGCCGGCGAGGAACGCCTCCGCGACCGCCTCCGGCCACGGCGGATCGATCGCGGCCAGGGCGTCGATGTCGTGCGCGCCGCCGGCCAGCAGATCGCGCGCGCGGCGCGTGCGCGCCTCCGCCGGCATGCGCGCGAGCAGCGCGGAGCGGACCGCGGTGACCGGAGCGCCGGGCCGCGAGCGCGTGAGCCACACGTCCCACAAGGGCTCCATCCACGCGGTCGATCCGTGGGCCAGCGCCGCGGTGGTGAATCCGTCGATGAGCGCGCCCCCCAGCTCGTGGGCCGCGGCGGCCGCGACCAGCGCGGCGGCCGGCGCCGACAGCGCGGCCTCCCAGTGGCTCGCCGGCACCGCCGCGATCATCTGCGCGAGCCACCACTGCCGTCGCCCCAGCTCCTGTCCCGGCGGCGGCGACTCGACCAGCCCCTCGCGCGCCCACGCCGGATCGAACGGCTCCGGCGGCAGGCGCACCGCCAGCGCCGCGCGCTCCGGTCGATAGTCGGTGATGAGCTCGCCGGCGCGCCGGCGCATGGCCGCGGCCAGCGCGCTGCCGGGCAGGCGCCAGAGCAGGCGAGCGGCGAGCAGGCGCACGCTCGCGCTGCGGTCGGCCAGCGCGGCCTCGAGGAACGCCTCGTCGGGCGGGGCGAGTCCGATCTCGAGCCCGGCGAGCAGCTCGGCGCGCACCTCGGCCTTCTCCACCGGCCACGCCGCGGCCAGCCAGGCGCGCGCGCGATCGACGTCGAGCCGGCGCGCGAGCCCGAGCAGCGCCTTGCGCTCGCCCTGCCGGCCCTCGTCCCAGCGCGCGTCGGCGTCGGGCGGCAGCGCGTCGCCGAGCGCGGCGGCCTCGGCCCAGGCCCACGCGGGCTCGAGGCGGGCCAGCCAGCGCCCGCGCTCTCCCAGCACCGGGCGCAGCCGCTCGCGCAGGTGGCGATCGGAGACGTCGAGCGCGGCCGGCAGGAGCTCGGGCGCGAGGCGCAGCCCGGCGCGCGACAGGAGGTCGAGCGCCTCGGGCAGGACCGCCGCGTGCGAGCCGCCAAGCAGCGCGCGGACCATCTCGGCCAGCGCCGGTCCGCACGCGCGCCGCTCATCCGCGGGCGCCGCGGCCGGCAGGGCCGCGATCCGGCGAGGCGCCAGCCCCGCGCGCCGCACCACCGCGGCCGCGCCGGCGCGCAGGAGCAGCTCGCGCTCGCGAGTGGCCGCGGCCAGGGCGCCGAACAGCGCCCGCGCGGCGGGCTCGCCGTCGGGCAGCGCGCCGCCGGCCTGCTGGGTGCCGACCAGCGCGACCCGGCTCAGCTCATCCATTCGCCGCGCCCGGTCAGGAGGTGGAAGCGCCCCTCGGCGATGGCGCTGAGCGGGCGCAGGCGGTAGCCGTCCCACTCGCCGACCAGATCGATCGGGTGGCCGCCCGACACGGCCAGGAGCAGCCGGTGGTCGCGGCCGGCCAGCGGAAGCGCGGCGCCGGTCGCGTCGGCGGCGACGAATCCGCCGTCGCCCGCCGCCGGGACGACCGCGCCGAGCAGGGCGAGGTCGCTCTCCAGCCAGGGCTGCAGGGCAAGCGCGGCGGCGTGGCGCTCGAGGAAGCCGCCGATCGGCGCGGCGCCGACCAGCCCGCCGGCGAGCCGCTCGTCGGGGTCGCGCCGCTGGACCAGCGCGCGCCGCGCCAGCGCGCCCGGCCAGAAGGCCAGGGCCCCGGCGAACGCGGTGCCGGGCGCGATCGACTCGGCGAAGCGCGCCCCGGAGGCGGCGAACTGCAGGACGACCGCCGTCCGGCCCGAGCGCGCGCCGCGCATCCACGCGCGCTGCATGCGGATGCGCTCGTCCTCGTCGAGGATGTGGCCGAGCACGTGCCATCGGTCCTCGACGATGTCGCCGTGGGCGAGCACCTCGGCCTGCTCGAGCGGATGCCCGACCATGTGGAGGACGTCGCGCCGCAGCAGCGGATCGAGCTCGTCGGCGCGGCGGTAGGCGTGGACCAGCAGCGCCACCATGCCCAGGCGATCGACCAGCTCCTCGGCCCAGGTCGGGTGCGCGCCGGGCAGCCCGCCCATGCGCCGCACGCGCGACGCCAGCCCCGGCGCCTGCGAGTCGATGAGCCGGCGGGCCTGCGCCTCCCAGAAGGCGGGCGACTCGGCGCCGAGCCGCGCCACGCCCTGGCGGACCAGATCGTCGAGCCAGGCCTCGAACGCGTCGAGCCCGGCGGCGATGGTCTTCTGCCGCCTCTCCTGGCGGCGCGCGCGCGCCTCGGGATCGGCGGCCCTGGCCGCGCGCGCGGCCGAGCGGCCCTCGCGGTTCTCGGCCGACCGCGCGCGCTTTCGCTGCCACTCGCTCACCCACGCGGGCTCGTCGGCGCCCGCGGCGATGTGCCCGGCCGCGGCGATGAGCATCAGTCCGAGCGCGTGCTTGCACGGAAACTTGCGGCTGGGGCAGGTGCACGTCGTGGCCAGGTCGGCCAGCGCGACCTGGGTGCGGTAGAGCGCGCTTCCCCGGCACTCGCCCCACAGCGCGCCGCTGGACTGGCCGAGCCCCTGCCACGCGCGCAGGTTCGACAGCTTCGCGCCGGCAGCGGCGGCGGCGGCATCGGGCGCCAGCGCGAGAACCTGATCCGCGGTCAATGGCGGCATCGAGTCCGCGAGGACGATGCCACAGAAAGGTG
>DATFRY010000354.1:0-12223 GCA_035262925.1 Kofleriaceae bacterium
CCGCGCCGCGGCGCGGCCGCGCTGCCGATGTCCAACGGCCAGGTGCTGGTGGCGGGCGGGGTCGACGCCGACGGCGAGCCGGTCGGCCTGCTCGAGCTGTTCACGCCCGACAGCTGACCGCGGCGCGAGCTCGGCGGGTCAGCTGCCGCCGTCGCCGCGGCCGTGTGCCATCAGCTTCCGGTAGACCGTGTGGCCCAGGCTGTCCACCATCAGCCGCTCGACCATGCGCTCGACGTTGCGGCGCTCCTCGTCGCTCGCGTAGACGAAGCGGATGCCCATGCCGGCCGGGGCGGCGGCGCCGTCGCCGCTCGTCGGCTCGACCACCCACTTCACCAGGCCGCGGATCTCGAGCGGCTGCTCCAGGGTCGGGATGTAGAGCAGGAACGAGAACTCGGTTCCCACCGGCAGCGGCTTGTGCGTCTGGATGAAGGTGCCGCCGCGCGAGATGTTCTTCGTGTAATCTGCGAAGAATGCGTTCAGGCGCTCGTACTCGACCTTCAGCTCGATCGGTCGGCGGGGATCGAGGCTGCGATCCCTGCTCTCCCGAGGCGCGGACATCCGCGCGATCATGTACCGGGCGCGCTCGCGAGGTCAAACCGGGCCGCGCATAGTGCCCGACCGGAACGCCCGCCACGGCGCCATGGATCCCGCGCAGTCGTCACCGGCCCAGGGGCGCCCCGACGCCTCCACCCCGCTGGCCCGCCTGATCCGCCAGCTCGATCCGCGCGCGCGCGCCGCGCTCGCCGCCCAGCTGCGCTCGCCGCGCACGTGGGTGTTCGGCGGCCTGATGGCGGCCCTGGCCCTGATTCTGGCCATGCTGCCCCTTTTCGGCGCGCTCGGCTTCGAGTTCGCGTTCGTGATGGCCATCGCCTCCGGCGTGGCCGCGGCCGACCTGGGCGCCGCGCTGGTGCGGCGGGCGCGGGCCGCCCCGCTCCCGGTACCGGCGCCGGCCCCGGCCCGCCTGGTCGGGTCTCTCGCCGTGGTCGCCGGCCTGCTCGGCGCCCTGCTGACCGCGGCGCCGCTCGCCATCATCTGCATGAACGGCCTCCGCGTCCGCAACTGCGACTGGCTGTTCGGCGCCGAGTGCTTCGGGGCGATGACCCTCCTGTCGACCCTGTGGGCGGCGGCGGTCGGCGTCCTGTGCGGCCTGGCGGCCGGGCGCCGCCGCGTCCTGTCCAACGCCCTGCCCTACCTCGTCCTGGTCGCCGTCGTCCTGCACTCGCTGTGGCGCTTCTACGCCGCGCCGCCGGTCTTCAACTACAACCCGCTGGCCGGGTACTTCCCCGGCAACCTGTACGACGAGGAGATCCGGCTGGGCGCGCCGCTGGTGTGGTCGCGCCTGTACCAGCTGGCGCTGCTGGGCGGGCTCCTGGCCCTGGCGGCGGCCCTGGCCGACGAGCGGACGGGCGATCTGCGCGCGCTGCGCCGGCGGCCGGCCGGCGTGCGCTGGGGCGCGCTGTTCGCCTGCGCCGCCGGGCTCGGCCTCGCCCTGGTCCTGCGCGCGCACGCCGGCCAGCTCGGCTTCGCCTACAGCGCCGACGCCCTGGCCGACGAGCTGAACGGGCAGCTCGAGACCGAGCACTTCGTCATCTACTATCCGCGCGGCGGCCCCATCGAGCGCGACATCGCGCAGATCGCCGACGACCACGAGTTCCGCCTGGCCCAGGTGGAGCGCGCGCTGGGCGTGCCGGCGCCGGCGGGGCGCATCGCCTCCTTCTACTTCCAGGACGCGGAGCAGAAGGCGCGGCTCATCGGCGCGCGCAACGTGCAGATGACCAAGCCGTGGCGGCACGAGATCTACGTGCAGCACGCTCCGTTTCCCCACCAGGTCCTGCGCCACGAGATCGCCCACGCGGTGGCGAGCGCGTTCGGCGACCCGATCTTCGGGGTGAGCGCCGGCCGCGTGCTCGGCCTGCCGGTCTTCTTCAACGCCGGCCTCATCGAGGGCATCGCGGTCGCCGCCGACTGGCCCGATCACTTCAACCGCACGCTCACGCCGCACCAGTCGGTGAAGGCGATGTCCCAGATGGACATGGTGCCGCCGCTCGGGCGCCTCCTGTCGACCGGGTTCTTCGCCTTCTCGTCGGCGCGCAGCTACACCGCGGCCGGCTCGTTCGTGCGCTTCCTGCTCGACCGCCACGGCGCGCCGGCGCTGCGCGAGCTCTACCGCTCGGGGGGAGATTTCCAGCGGGCCTACGGCCGCTCGCGCGACGCCCTGGCCGAGGAGTGGCGGCAGATGGTGGCCGGCATCGAGCTGGCCCCGACCGCGCACGAGAAGGTGCGGGAGCGCTTCCGGCGCGGCGGCATCTTCGAGCGCCCCTGCCCGCACGCGGTGGCCGACAAGGAGGCGCGGCTCGAGGAGCTGGTCGAGCGCGGCGAGATCGAGGAGGCGATCCGCGTCGCGCGCGTCCTGTGCGACGACGTCCCCGACGAGCCGCGCCACCGCCTCGCGCTGGCCGAGCTCCTGTTCCGCGGCCAGGCGCTGGCGGAGTCGTCGGCCATCTACCGGGCGCTGGCCGACGAGACCGCCGACAGCTCCACGACGGTGCGGGCCGAGGCGCTGCTGTCGCTGGCGAAGCTGGCCGCGGCGCGCGACGACCGCAAGGGCGCGGCCGCCGCGCTCGAGCGCGCCGCCGCCCTGCCGGTCGACGACGATCAGGCGCGCCAGGTCGCGGGCCGCCGCCTCGCCAACGATCACACCGGTCCGGCCGGCCCGGCGCTGCGCCGCTACTTCTGGCCGCCCGACCCCAACGCGCCGCTCGACCCGGTCGTGCAGCTGGGCCGCGCCGCCACCGCGGCGATGGCCGAGCCCGACCTGGCGCTCGCCCAGTACCTGGTCGGCCGCAACCTGGACGGGCGCGGCGCGCCGGCCGAGGCGGCGCGCGCCCTGCGCCGGGCGCTCGACCTCGGGCTGCCTCACCCGCTCCTGGTGCGCGAGTGCGCCGAGCTCCTCGCCGCCGAGGCCTACGCCGGCGGCGACCTGGCGGCGGTCGAGCACGCGGCCGCCATCCTCACCGCCGACGGCCAGCCGGAGGTGACCCGCCTGCTCGGCTTCGACTGGCTCGAGCGCGTGTACTGGAAGCGCCACCGCCGCGTGCCGGACAGGCCGCTCGGCCCGCCCACCACGCCCCCGGCCATCCAGGCCTCGGCCCAGCCCCGCCGTTGACCGCGCGCGGGCGATGCGCGTCCCCGCCGATCCGATCGTCTCACCGATCCGATCGTCCGCGCGTGCCCGTACTGATCATCGGGCACAGCGTGGAGGGGGAGTCATGTCGGACAAGAACATCGCGGTGGTGCAGAAGATCTATCAGGCGTTCGGGACCGGCGACGTGCCCGGCATCCTGGAGCACATCGCCGAGGACATGCGCGGCTTCGGGGTGGTGAGCGAGACGCGCGAGATCCCGTGGCACATGCAGATCACGCGCAAGGCGGACGTGCCGTCGTTCTTCCAGGCGCTCGCTGCCGAGTGCGACTTCACCCGGTTCGAGCCGCGCGATTTCGCGGCCAGCGGCGATCAGGTCTACTGCACGGTGAGCTACGACGTGACGATCCGGCGCAACGGCCGCAAGCTCAGCATCGACAACACGATGCACCGCTTCACCCTGAAGAACGGGCGCGTCGTCGAGTGGCGCGGGAGCGAGGACACCGACAGGGTCCGCAAGGCGCTGCTCGGCTGAGCCGGGCGCCGAGGTGGCGGGCAGGTCGGCCAGGCGGCCAGGCGCGCGGTGCGCGCGCGCCGGGCCCGCCGAGCCCGAGCTACATGCCGCTCAGGAACAGCCAGTGGCGTCCGTCCCACTCGAGGACGAACTGGTTCTGATCGCGCAGGTCGCGGCGCAGGTCGTCGCCGCGCGGGTCCTGCACGGTGAAGCTGGCGTCGATGAGCACGTCGACGAAGGCGCGGTCGCCGCGGCGCGCGATGTTCATGTAGCGCATCGAGTAGCGGATGGCCTTCACCCTCTGGAAGCGGCCGGTCAGGATCCCTTGCAGCCCCTGGTAGCCGTAGTCGTCGGTGCCCTCCGGCGTGCCGGCATCGTCCCAGTAGTGCTTGGAGGCCATGAGCACGAGCGCGGCCGCGTCGCGGCGCTCGACCGCCATGCGGTAGTCCTCCAGTCGATCGATGATCTGCTGGTTGTCCTGCGACTGCGGCACCCGGGTGCCGGGGATGTACTCGGCGCCGCCGCCGCAGGCGCCGAGCGCGAGCGCGACGAGCGCAGCAGTGAAGCAGATCGTTCGCAGACCGGTGATGGGCATGACCGCCTCCGCTGAGAGCAAGCCAGGTGCCGGGCCGTGCACGGCGCAAGGACCCAGGATTGTGCACTTCTGCGTCGACGACATGGCGCGCCGCTGTGACTTTTTGACAGGGGCCTATCGCGCCATGTGACAAAGCGTCACTGGACCCACGGTTCGCCTGTGTCGGACCCGACCTGGCGAACCGTGGGTCAGACGGGGTGCCGACGGAGTCGGCGGGGACCCCGTCGAAATCGACCGCCTGAGCGCGAAAGCGCGAAGCCCTGAGCCCAGGGGTCGCTGAGGTGAACCGAAGCGAACCGTGGGTCAGACGGGGTGCCGACGGAGTCGGCGGGACCCCGCTCAACCCCCCACGTCGTCGAGCGACCACTCTGCCTGCGGGGCCACCTGAGGTTCCCCCGTCGAAATCAGGCCGCACCCAGCCAGCCCGCCAGCCCCTCGGCGCCCAGCAGCCGCCAGGCCTCGAGCCGGACCAGGAAGCGGCGGAAGTCCTTGTCGGGCTGCGACAGGCCGCGGCAGTACACGTCGGTGATGCGCGTGACGGTGAAGCGCATCGCCGCGGCCCGCACCTCGACCGGCAGGAGCGCGCGCTCGGCCGGCTCGAGGGCGCGGACAGCGGCGTAGCCGCCCACCATCGAGCGCACCAGCGCGGGCGACAGCGAGCCCGCGAAGCACCAGGCGTTGAGGCAGACCGCGAGGTCGTAGACCCACGCGCCGGAGGACGCCTGCTCGAAGTCGAGCAGCGCCACGAGACGCGCGCCGCCGGCCGCGAACAGCACGTTGTCGCGGAACAGATCGCCGTGGATGATGCCACCCGGCGCCGCCTCCCGCTCGGCGCGGCGCTCGTCCAGCCAGGCCAGCTCCTCGCCCACCGCGGCCAGCGCGCCGGCCAGCTGCGGGTCGGCGGCCGCCTCCGGATCCGAGCGCAGCCGCGCGAACCGCCCGGCGATGTGCGCCGTGGTGTAGATGCCGGCGCGCGGCATCGTGCGCGCGAGCGGGGCGGCGGCCCGGTGGAGCTGCGCGAGCGCGGCGCCGACCAGCGCGGCGTCGTCCTCGCTCACCTCGCCGCGCTCGCGGTGGACCCCCGCGATCCAGGGGAACACGCTCACCCAGCGATCGCGGTGGAGAACGAGCGGCGCGCCCTCCTCGGTCAGGGCGGGCGGCGGCGTCGGCACGCCGGCGGCGACCAGCGCGGCGACCAGCGCCGACTCCCAGCGCACGTCGTCCTCGGTCTTGCCCTCGTTGACGCGCAGGAACCAGCGCCGCCCGCCCGCCTCGAGCCAGTAGTTGCTGTTGATGGTGCCGGCCGGGACCTCGCCCCAGGCGCTCACGCCGCCGAGGCGGAAGCCGCGCGCCAGCGCGCGCACCTCGGCGTCGTCGAGCCGGGTGAGCTCCGCCATGTCACGCGGACTGGCCGGCGCTCGCGCCCGCGGCGTCGGCCGGCGCGGCCAGCGTGCCCCGCTCCTGGTAGCGCTGGAACAGCCGGCCCCACTGGGTCTCCTGCACCCAGGCGTCGAAGATGCGGCGGTCGCGCAGCGGCCAGCGGTAGTAGTCGTGATAGACCTCGGACCCGAGCACGAACAGCTTGACCAGCGGCGTGTGAAAGAAGAGCTTCTGGAACCGCTTGAGCGGCCCGAACCACATGACGTCGCCGATCATGGAGGCGCCGTTGTCACCGACGGAGAAGCCCCAGCGCTCGTCGGCCAGATGGACGTCGCCGACCACCTCGATGTCCTCGCGCTTGCCGGCGCCCAGCCCCTGCTCGTGGGCCATGCGGATGTACTCGATCGACATCGGATCGAAGCCCATCATCGCCGCCGCCACCGCGTCGATGGCCACCTGATCGGCCGACGCCAGCATCACGTCCTTGATCACCGGCCGCATGGTGCGCGGCCCGGGGCCGTCGCCGGCGGTGGTCCCGTCCATGACCGCGAACAGGCCGCTGTGGATCTCGCGCTGGATGGCGAGCAGGTCGACCAGGGTCGCGTGGATCCAGCTGTGCGTGTAGTGGCGCTTGGTGTTGAGCAGGCCGCCGAACGCGTTCTTCATCGCGCCGGTGGTGGTCGTGTAGATGTGGCACTTGACCGTGGGCAGGTGGACGATGTTGGCCCCGTGGAAGTCGTCCGGGATGAGGATGCCCTCGGGGAAGATCTGGTCGAGGACGTTCATGCGCGCGGTCGGCTGGTAGACCGACCAGGACATGTCCTCGGGCTTGAAGTTGTAGCGCACCGGCACGCCGTACTTCTCGAACACCGGCACGTAGCCGTTCAGGTCCTCGCCCTTGAAGGCGTCGGTGACGACGGTCTTGTTCTGCACGCACACCTGATCGCCGAACCCGCGCGCGGCCAGCGCCCGGACCGTGCCCTCGAGCTGCCACGGCGTCGTGTTGGCCCCGGGGAACGGGAAGTGCCAGGAGATGTTGTCCTTGAGGATCGTCGTCGCCGAGCGATCCAGCGCCTGCTCGATGCCGGCCAGCTCGCACAGTCGGTCCACGTCCTCGAGGATGGAGGCGGGAGAGACGCGCAGGACCGCTACCTTGGATGCCATGGCGGGGCAGCATAGCCCGCCGCGTCATCGGAGGCCACCGGCCCCACGAGCCGCGCTCGTCCGCGCTCAGCAGGCGCGGCGCGCGCGGCGCGCTTCCTGCCAGCGGCGGATCGCCTCTTCCTTGGCGGGCGCGATCATCTCCGCCACCGCCGCGATCTCGTCGGGGCCGGCGCCGGGCGCGAACGCGGCCAGGGGGCAGAGGACGAACGCCAGCACATCGCGCGCGTCGTGGGGATCCGGCTGGAACCGGGAGGAGAAGAGCGCGCTCATGCCCGGACCCTACTCAGGCGAGATCCGCCGGGGCAAGTTTTTCGCCGTCGGGCGGGCGAAGGGAGATCGCGCGCGCCCCCGCGGGCGGGCGGCGCGCGGGACGGCTCAGGACAGGTCGCCCATGCCCTTGGCGTACTCGAACTTCATGCTCTCGACGGTGACCTCCACCTTGACCTGCTTGATCTCCTGGCTGGTGGAGTCGCTCTTGTCCGGGCCGATCGAGGCGATGTCGATGCCGAACAGCGAGACGGTGCAGAGCGGGGCGCCGTCGCTGTCGAGCGCGGTGATGGCGCCCTCGATGCGGGGCGACGGGGCCGGCGAGCCGGTGATCACTCGCTTCGAGAAGTGATCGATGAGCGGCTTGGAGTCGGCCTCGGGGAGGTAGAAGGTGAGGTTCGGGAACACGACGCGGCTGGGCACCCGCACCGCGTTGCGCTCGATGCCGGAGCGGTACTCGAGGATCTGCTGCTTGATGGTGAACGAGTCGATCTTGGTGGTGCGGCGGGTGGCCTGCGTCCACTCTCCGATGACGAACTCGAAGTGATTGGGCGTCCACAGCTTCTGGCTGGTGGCCGAGACGGTGGGCGAGAGGTCGGACTGGCTGCCCGGGGCGAACGCGATGGTCTCCGGCACCAGGGTGACCCCCATGTAGCAGGGAGAGCGATCGGAGGCGTCGAACTTGGGGATCGTGACCTCGCTGATGAGGACGTTGGTCATCTCGCGCCGGGCCCGCTCCTTGTAGTGGAAGTCGCCGGCCAGGATGGCGCCGTGCTTGCGCACGATCTTCCCGGCGAAGAACGACGAGATCCACTCGTAGAAGGTCCTCGACATCGACATCCCGACCTGCATCTTGATGTCGTCGTACTTGGGCTTGGCGAGCTGCCGCCACTGGTCGGCGTTCGAGCCCATGTTGTAGGTGAGGATGTCCGCCTTCGCGCCCCCGCCGTCGACCGAGCGGATGAAGCCAGCGATCTCGTGCTGGTCGAGCTCGAGGACGAAGTGGGCCGCCGAGTAGGCGCGATTCGAGTTGGTGCCGATGGCCATCGCCTCTTCACTCGCTGGTTGCCGGTGCTGCCGGACGGAGGTCGGTACGACGGACATGATACGGTACTTGCTGAGGGATGCTTCCCGACACGGGAGCGGCCGGGGCCAGGCTCCATCCTGGTCGCCACGACTGGGCTCATGAGCAGGAAACCGCGCGAGGAGGAGGAGAGCGACGAGCCGGCTCGCGAGGAGCCGCGCACGCCCGAGCCGTCCGACCAGGCCGAGCCCCACGAGCCCGAGCAGATCGCCGAGCCCGACGAGCCAGGCGAGCCGGATGACTCCGGGCAGGCCGCCGAGCCCGACGAGCCCGATGACGCCGAGCAGGCCGACGAGCCCGACGAGCCCGACGAGCTCGAGCAGGCCGACGAGCCCGACGAGCCCGATGACCCCGAGCAGGTCGACGCACCTCCGGCGGGCGAGATCGCGCTGGCCGCGGCGCCGCCGCCGGGCGCCTTCCTGAAGGGCGCCGTCGTCGGCCTCGTCCTGCTCGTCCCGCTGACCGCGCTCGCGGTCTACGTGCTGGGTCGCCTCGACATCGGCGATCCGGAGGCCTCGTACTACACCATCGTCGCGTTCGTGGCCGTGTTCGCCGGCCTGCCGGCCATCATCACGGTCGGCGGCATCGGTCGCGCGGCGGCCAGCGCGCTGGTCAGGCCCGGCGAGCGCGGCGGCCCGTCGGCCAGCACGCGCGTGTCGGCCATCTACACCGCTTTCACCGCCGTGGGCCTGGTGCTCCTGACCGTGGTCCCGCTCGGCGAGGTGCCGACCGCCCTGGGCACGTGGCTGTGGATCGTCGCGCTCGGCGGCGCGACCGGCGCGCTCGGCGGCTTCGTGCTCGGCCTGTGGGTCGCCTACGGCTCGCGCAAGCCGGACTCCGATCCGACGGTCGATCTCTGAAGCCGCGCTACACTGCACCGACGTGGTCGATCACGCCCAGCGGAACGAGCGGGCCCTGGTGCTCGCGCTGGTCGCCTCGTTGCTCCTGTGGAACCTGCCGTTCGGCGGGCTCGTGCTGTTTCCGTTCAAGCTGCTGGCCACCTGGCTGCACGAGATGTCGCACGGCGTCACCATGCTGGCCACCGGCGCCGGCTTCTCTCACCTCGAGATCTACCGCGACACCAGCGGCATCGCGTTCGCCGAGCGAGGCGTGGGCGGCGCGGGCCGCGCGGTCATCGCCAGCGCCGGCTACATGGGCGCGGCGCTGCTGGGCGGCGCCATGCTCGTGCTCGGCCAGAGCGGCCGGCGCGCGCGCGGCATCCTGGTCGGCTTCGCCGTCGCGCTGGCCCTGTCGCTCGTGTTCTGGGTGCGCAACGACTTCGGGATGAGCGCCGTCGCCATCGGCGCGCTCATGTGCGCGGCCATGGCTCGCTTCGCCCCCGAGGGCGCCGCGCTGCTGCTGGTCAACTTCGTGGCCGCGCAGGCCTGCATCAACGCGGTGCTCGACATCCGCGTGCTGTTCCGGCCCACCCTGGTCATCAACGGCGAGGTGGTGCGGGTGTCCGATGCGCACAACATGGCGGCGGCCAGCTTCGGCAGCCACTGGCTGTGGGCCGGCGTCTGGCTCGTCTTCTCGTTCGTCTGCCTGTTCGCGGCCCTGCGCATCACGCACCTGCGCGGGCGCCGCCGCGGCCCGGACGGCGATCGCGAGCCCGATCGCGAGCCCGACCGCCAGCACCCCGGCGGCGGCGCGGAGCCCGGCCCCGCCTGAGCGCGAGGCCGGCCTCGCTCACCGTCGAGGGTGGCGCGCCGCGGGCCGCGCCGAGGTCAGCACGTCCCCCAGGATCGGCGCGAGGTCGTCGCCCAGCGACTCCGGGTAGTAGATCGATCCCAGCCACAGCTCGGTGCCGAACTGGCGGCCGACCACGGCGATGCGGTAGGTCTGCATGCCCGCGATGCCCGAGTCGAGCTGGCCGACCAGCTCGGTCGAGCGCCACGGCGGCGGAAGCGCGAGCGCGCTGTCTGCCACCTGGCGCACCTCGATCAGGCCGAGCTGACTCGCACCGTCGGTCCGCTCCAGCTCGCGCCGCTTGTCGATGGCCTGGTCGAGGGTCGCGGCGAACGAGATCGGCTGGCGAAAGACCTGCAGGTGGAGCAGCATGGCCAGGCTCTCGTCGTCGACCTGGTTCTCCGTGACCTTCTGCCAGGGCTCGGGCACCGTCACCTCGAGGCCGGCGATCTCTCGCGTCACGCGCGGGAGCGAGGCCATGGTGGCGGCGAAGTCGCCGGTCGCCGCGCCCACGATGCCGTAGACGAGCGCTCCCCCCGACGCGACCGCCAGCGCGGCCACCAGGGCGCGCATCCACCGCGCCCGTGCGATGGCGAGCTTGCGCGACAGGATCGCGGCGAGGGCCATCCCGATCCCCAGCCCGGCCAGGTGCGCCGACATGTCCAGGACCGGGTACATGAGGCCGATGGCGATCTGGGAGACGGCGATGAAGACGAGGATGCCGAGCAGCGCGCTGCTCCAGCGCCGCGGATAGGCACGCCGGTGCAGCGCCAGCTCGGCCACCGCCGCGCCGAGCAGGGCGAAGACCGCCCCCGAGGCGCCGGCCGACGTGGCGGGGCCGCCGAACACGAGGCTGGCCGCCGCGCCGCCCACGCCGGCGGCGACGTAGATGCCGAACATGCGCGCACGGCCGATGAACTGCTCGACCAGCCGGCCCAGCACCCACAGGCCGTACATGTTGATGGCCAGGTGCCACAGCCCGACGTGGAGGAAGTTGCACGTGACCAGCCGCCACCAGTCGCCGGTGGCGGTCGCGTTCTTGGCGTTGGCGCCGAAGTCGATGAGCGCGCCGAGGTCCGCGCTGTCGCCCGCCACCAGCGAGACCGCGAGGGCGACCAGGATGTTGGCCGCCACCAGCGCGCTCGTCACCGGCACCTCGCGCCAGCCCACGCCGGTCAGGCGCGGCGGGCGCGACATGCGCGACTCGCGCGCCGCCCGCCCATCCTGCCCGCCGCCGGACTCGCCCGCGGCCGCCTCGCCGCGCGCCCGGTCCTCGGCCTGGCGGCTCAGCCGATCGGCCAGCTCCGCCACCGGCTCGGGCACGACCAGCGGCCCGGCCACGCCCGGCTCGTCCATGCGGTGGAGGGTCGACTCCGCCTGCTCGCGCGAGCGCTCGTCGCGCCCCGACAGCGCGGCCGAGCGCTCCAGCGAGTCGCGCGCGCCGCTGCGGTCGCCGGCCTTGAGCCGCGCCATGCCGGTCCAGAAGCAGCGCGCCGACTCGGGCATGGCGCCCAGCGGTCCGCTCGGCCCCACGATCGCGTCGACCGCCGCGGTGCGGCCGGCGAAGGCCAGGAACACCAGCCGCGCGCGGTGGACGAGCAGGTTCCAGATCGGCTCGGCGTGGGGCGGGCCGCCCTCCAGGCGCTCGACCAGCGCGGCCGCCTTGAGCAGCTCGCCGCGCTCGCAGTAGGCGCGCACCATCTCGACGCCGAGCTGGGGCGAGAGCGGAAGCAGCGGCCCCTCGATGTGGTGCTCGAACCAGGACACCGCGTCGTCCCAGCGCCGCGCGTAGAGGTAGGTCATGACGATGCGCTCGTCGAGCGGGCGGCGGGCCAGCGGCTCGGCCATCTGATCGCGGCGCGAGCGCAGGCGCCCGACCGCGGCCTCGACCTGGCCGCTGCGCACCTCGAGGATGGTGGAGATGAGCTCGCTCTCCTGGCGGGCGCCCATCCCCGGCTGGAGCAGCTCGCGCGCGTCGACCAGGATGCGGGCCAGGCGCAGGTGGTCGGCGATGAGCGCGCGGCGGGCCAGGTTGCGCAGGACCGGCGGCACGATCGCCAGGCAGATGCCGCCGCCGATGGCGACGGCGCCGATGAGGCCCACCAGGTCCGCGGACGCCCCCTCCCCCTCCCCCTCGCTGCGCCGCGCCGCCATGGCGCCGATGGCGAGCGCCAGATCGGCGAGCAGCATCCAGCCGTACAGGCGCTGGCCGGGACCCAGCCTCCTCAGGACCATGGGCCCGAGGTACGCGGTCACCACGATCACCGACAGGAGGAGGAGGTCGAACAGCGGCATTCGGTCCCAGGGTTATAGATCGGCGGCGGCCCGGCGCACGTCCACGTCCGGGCGCGGCCCGTTATTCCCGCCGCTACTCGGCCGGCGCCGGCG